>JBFFFS010000127.1:0-8077 GCA_041557855.1 Roseobacter sp.
AGGCCGCTGCAGGTGCCGTGTTTCTTCCATTGATGCCAGGCAAGCCCGGCCGTGCCCATGATGTCGGCCATATCGGCGGTCATGCCACGCGTCGGCGGGCGCTCGGCGGATTGGCAGAAGGCGGGGTAGCCGTCTTCATATTGCGGCCAGAGGCCGTGAAGGATCCAGCCATGATCGTGCCGGTCGTCGCATTGATCGGAGCCCCGCGCGTCACCTTCGAGCGCGCACCAATTGGGCGACCAGCTGAGCGAGAGCACATAATAGTCGAAATCGCCCGCCGTATCCGCGAGCGAAGCGGTGGGAAGGGCTGCAAGCAACCATGAAACGAGCCAGCGCATTCGGGTCTTTCCTTATCCTCTTGCTGCGCTTATATACGGCACAAGTTCCCCCACAATGGAAACCCGTTCCGGCCTCCGGGACCGCCCTTTCAGGCGATGAGGAAGACGTGGGGCGGTAGATTTTGACAGGAGAACGCAATGGCAAAACCGATTATGGCCAAGGCCACCGCCGTCTGGCTGGTGGACAACACGACGATCAGCTTCAAGCAGATCGCTGATTTCGTAGGCATGCACGAGCTGGAAGTGCAGGGCATTGCCGATGGCGATGTGGCGCAGGGCGTGAAAGGATTTGATCCCATTGCCAACAACCAGCTGACGCAAGAAGAGATCGATGCGGCCCAGAATGACCCTCTGCACAAGCTGAAGCTGAAATTCAATGCGGCTGCGCAGGGCGAGGAAAAGCGTCGCGGACCGCGCTACACCCCTCTGAGCAAACGGCAGGACCGCCCGGCCTCGATTCTCTGGCTGGTGAAATTCCATCCGGAACTGACCGACGGTCAGATCAGCAAGCTCGTGGGCACCACGAAGCCGACCATTCAGGCGATCCGCGAGCGCACCCATTGGAACATTGCCAATATCCAGCCGATCGATCCGGTGGCGCTCGGACTTTGCAAACAGTCCGAACTGGATACCGCCGTGCAGAAGGCTGCTGCCAAGAAGGCCGCCGACGCGCCGATCATGAGCGACGATGAGCGCCGCAAGCTGGTGAGCACCGAGCAGAGCCTCGGGATGGAAGCCGAGCCGAAGATCCCGACGGCGATCGAAGGTCTGGAGACCTTCACCCTGTCCGGAGAGGATGCCGACGAGAAAGAGACCGAGAGCGCTGGCGATTTTTCGGACGCGGACAGCTTCTTCAATCTGCCTGACGGCACGAATGACGACGACGATGATGAAGAAGAGGCCAAAAACGCCCGCTAAAAGGCTGGAAAGCCGTCTTCTCCGCAACAGCCCGCCGTCCTTTGGATCGGCGGGCCTTTTCGTGCCGTGGCCGCATGCGGGAAATTGCGCGTGGTTGGCCCGGGGCGGGGTTTGTTGCGAAAATGGCGCAGCGGTCTGATGCGGAAAACTTTTTTCCGCGTGACAGGATTTTCTCTTGAACGAATCTGCAATGAGCGTAAATGGCGCAGCACAGACGCCAACGCACGCGCCTCTGGCCGGTCAGCCACTCCGCTACAGGGAACCTGACTGACCCGCGTTTATGTAGCGACGGTAACGTCTCTTGAAATGACTCTTGGGGACCTCCCCCCCACCTGCTCTTTGGAGATGACCATGAACGCTACAGTCCCCGGCGCCCTGCGCGCCGCATCCCCCGTATTCGTCGATCAGGCTGCGGCCTTCATCGCGGCCAACACCTTTGACAAGCCGACGCTTGTCGTTTCGCGCGACCGTGTCGCTGCACAATACGATGCGCTGCACGCCGGTCTGGGCGATGCGCACATCCACTACGCCGTGAAAGCCAACCCGGCACCGGAACTGGTGCGCATGCTGGTCAAGAAAGGCTCCGGTTTCGATGCGGCCTCCCGCCAGGAAATCGAACTCTGCCTCAGCCAGGGCGCACGCCCGGAGAACATCTCCTTCGGGAACACCATCAAGCGCGCCTCCGATATCGCATTCGCCTATTCCGCCGGTGTCACTCTCTTCGCGGCAGACAGCGAAGCGGAGCTGGACAAGATCGCGCGCCATGCACCCGGTGCCCGCGTCTATATCCGCCTGATCGTCGAAAATTCCATGGCTGACTGGCCGTTGAGCCGCAAATTCGGTTGTGGCCGTGATATGCTGCCCGCGCTGCTCGATCATGCCGTCGCCGTTGGCCTGCAACCCTACGGCCTGTCGTTCCACGTCGGCTCGCAGACCCGCGAAGCCGCGCATTGGAACCCGGTGCTCGATCAGGTCGCGCCGCTGTGGCATGCTGCCCGTGCCGCCGGTCACGACCTGCAACTGCTCAATATCGGTGGCGGTTTCCCGGCCTTTTACGGTCAGACCGTGCAAGCCCCCCGCGCCTATGCGGCGTCGGTCATGGCTGCCGTGAAAGAGCGCTTTGGCGATGTGCCGCAGGTGATGGCGGAGCCCGGCCGTGGAATGGTCGCGGAAGCCGGGCACATCGTTGCCGAAGTGATGCTGGTGTCGAAGAAATCCGAAGATGACCTGCACCGCTGGGTCTATCTGGACATTGGCCGCTTCTCCGGTCTGGCCGAAACCGAAGGCGAGGCGATCCGCTACCAGTTCGTGACCCGTCACGACGGTGGCGAAACCGGTCCCTGCGTGCTTGCCGGCCCGTCTTGCGACAGCGCCGACATCCTGTACGAAAAACGCCCCGTGCAACTGCCGCTGGCCCTGCGCGACGGTGACCGTATCGTCATCCGTAACTGTGGCGCCTACACGTCGAGCTATTCGTCTGTCGGTTTCAACGGGTTTCCGCCGCTTGATGTGATCGTCCTGTAGCACCGATCCCGTCGCGCGGAATAAAGGGCCGTTCACCTTGGGAGGGGTGGGCGGCCCCTTGTGTTTGACATTGGCCCGTCTTGCTGAAGGTATGGTTCGCAAAGTATCTGCACAGCGAGGGAGAACGGCATGATCGAGCGGATCGAGACAGGGGTGCGGTCATCGAAGATCGTCAAATACGGCGGGGTGGCCTATATCACCGGTCAGGTTGGCGAAGGGGAGACGATCCAGGAGCAGACCGAGGAATGCCTGCGCCGGCTCGATGGTTTGCTGCTGCAGGCGGGGTCCTCCCGCGAGAAAATGCTGCGCGCGACGATCTGGCTCGCTGATATGAGCGATTTTGCAGGGCTCAACGAGGTCTGGAACGCCTGGGTGCCGGAAGGGCATGCGCCGGCACGGGCCTGCGGCGAGGCAAAACTCGCCCGTCCGGAGCTGAAGGTGGAAATCATCGTGGACGCGGCCTGCGACTGATCTCTCAGAGCGTCTTCCGGGCGCGCATGGCGGCGGTGATCGTGCCGTCGTCGAGGTAATCCAGTTCACCGCCGATCGGCACGCCCTGCGCCAGCGAGGTCAGGCGCACCTGACCCTCGAGCTGGTCGGCAATGTAGTGGGCGGTGGTCTGCCCGTCGATGGTGGCATTGAGCGCGAGGATCACCTCGCGGATGCCTTCGCTTGGCACCCGGTCGATGAGGCGCGGAATGCGCAACTCCTGCGGGCCGATGGCGTCGAGCGCGGACAGCGTGCCGCCGAGCACATGGTAGCGCCCCTTGAACACGCCGGAGCGCTCCATTGCCCAAAGATCGGCCACGTCCTCGACCACGCACAACTCGCCGTTGGCGCGTTTCTCGGACGTGCAGATGTCGCATATATCGGTGGTGCCGATATTGCCGCAGTTCAGGCATTCTCGCGCCGTTTCGGCCACGGTGCGCAGGGTGTCGGCGAGAGGCATCAGCAGCAACGCGCGTTTGCGGATCAGGTGCAGCACGGCGCGCCGGGCCGAGCGCGGGCCGAGCCCTGGCAGTTTGGCCATGAGCTCGATCAGCGCATCGATGTCTTTGGTGCTACTCACTCCGGGCACGTCCTTTGATCACCCGCTGGCATGGATTTCGTGCCTCCGGCGGGGATATTTGGGGTCCAAAGAAAGGCGTTCAGAAGGGAAGCTTCATGTCGGCGGGCAGGCCGAGACCCTCGGTCAGCTTGGCCATTTCTTCCTGCGCCTTCTCGGTCGCCTTGGTCTGGGCGTCCTTGATGGCAGCCAGGATCAGATCCTCGACGACTTCCTTGTCATCGCTGTTGAAAATCGATGGGTCGATGTCGAGTGATTTCAGATCGCCCTTGGCGGAGCAGGTGGCCTTGACGAGGCCCGCGCCGGAGACGCCTTCGACCATGACGTTGTGCAGGTCTTCCTGCATCTGGGCCATCTTGCCCTGCATTTCCTGCGCTTTTTTCATCATCCCGGCCATGTCGCCGAGAGCACCTAGTCCTTTGAGCATGTCTTGGTTCCTTGTTTTTTCCTGTTCATGGGGATATGCGGCTTTGCCGGTCGGGCTGCAAGGGGTCAGTCATCCTCGAAGGGATCCCATTCGTCTTCCACCTCGGGCAGCGCTTCCTCGATTGCGTCGGCGGCAATCTGTTCCGCGGTGCGAATAGCGGTAATTCGGGCCTTGGGAAAACTGGCAAGCACCGACTGCATCAGTGGATGCTCCAGCGCCTCGTTTCTCAGGGCGATCTCGGCGGCATCCCTGATTTCGGCGATGGTTTGCGCGCTGCTTTCGTTGACGACAGTCACGGCCCAGCGGTTCCCGGTCCAGTGCTGCAGGCGCTGTCCCAGCCTCTGTGCAAGGTCTCGCTCGGCTTCCGGGGTGGGTGCGAACTCGATCCGGCCCGGCTGGTAGTTCGCCAGCCTGACACAGGTCTCGACCTCGACGAGCAGCTTCACATCGCGGTTCGCACGTATCAGTTCGACCACGTGATCGAATGTGGGAAAGCGCCCAAGGGCGGCCTGTGGTTCCCCGGCCAGTGCCGCAACGGGTCCGGCGCCTGCACCGCTAGGATTATGACGTGAGGTATGGCGGGCCGAGGCGTCAGCCGAGGCCCCCCCGCCCGCGGCACGCGCTCCTGCGCCTTGCGCAGGCCCGCCACCGCCACCCGGCGGCGGCGAGGAAGGCGGCGTGGCCTGGTGGAGTTTGCGCACCAGTTCCTCCGGCGAGGGCAAATCGGCCACGTGGGTCAGGCGAATGATCGCCATTTCAGCGGCCATCATGGCGTTTGGCGCGCTTGCGACCTCATCGAGCGCCTTCAGCAGCATCTGCCACAGCCGTGTGAGGATGCGCATCGCCAGCTGGTCGGCCAAGGCAAGCCCCCGGTGGCGTTCGTCCGGCGAGACGGTCGGGTCTTCTGCCGCTTCCGGGGTGATCTTGACCACGGATATCCAGTGGGTGATTTCCGCGAGGTCACGTAATACGGCCATAGGGTCGGCCCCTTCGGCATATTGCGCCGACAGTTCGGTCAACGCGCCCGCCGCGTCGCCGCGCAGGATCATGTCGAAAAGATCCAGAACCCGGCCCCGGTCGGCCAGGCCCAGCATGGCGCGTACCTGCGCGGCAGTGGTCTCTCCCGCACCGTGGCTGATTGCCTGATCGAGTAGCGATGTCGCATCCCGCGCCGATCCTTCGGCGGCACGCGCGATGAGCGCCAGCGCATCGTCGGCGATCTCGGCCCCTTCGGCTTCGGCGATCCGACGCATCAGCGCGATCATTTCCTCAGGTTCGATGCGGCGCAGGTCGAACCGCTGGCAGCGCGAGAGTACCGTCACCGGCACTTTTCGGATTTCCGTGGTCGCGAAGATGAATTTCACATGTGCGGGCGGTTCCTCAAGCGTCTTCAGCAGCGCGTTGAACGCGCCGGTCGAGAGCATGTGCACCTCGTCGATGATATAGACTTTGTAGCGCGCTGAAGCGGCGCGGTAGTGCACGGAATCGATGATCTCGCGAATGTTGGCCACGCCCGTGTTGGAGGCCGCGTCCATTTCCATCACATCTACGTGGCGCCCTTCCATGATCGCCGTGCAATGCTCACAGATGCCGCATGGGGCGGTGGTGGGGCCGCCGGTCCCGTCCGCGCCAATACAGTTCATGCCCTTGGCGATGATCCGCGCGGTGGTGGTTTTGCCGGTGCCGCGGATACCCGTCATGATGAAGGCTTGTGCGATCCGGTCCGCCGCAAAGGCGTTCTTGAGTGTACGGACCATGGCATCCTGCCCGACGAGGTCTGCAAAGGTCTCCGGTCGGTACTTGCGGGCCAGCACCTGATAGGCGGGTTTTTCGGATTGGGTCATCGGCGGCCTGTCGTCGAGAGATTCGGGGATCAGGCCACAGGGTAGGCGCAGAGTGTGGCGGCGTAAACTGGAGCATTCGAAGAATAACGTGCAAACGGCTCTTGAGGGCCACGGCGATCCATTCCCGGCACGTTAGCGCAGACGACCGCATCACGCATTCGGCGGTATTGCGCACCTGAACGTCTTGGGAGTGGAGTGGTGAGAGGCTGGACAACGACCCAAGCGGGGCTCGTTACGGCTGCTTCCTTCCGGACCTGACCGGGTTGGCGAGGCGCCTGCCCGCGCCAACCTCTCGTGGGGTGATATAGGCAAGCCTGGTTCCGGACGCAACCCCGGGCATCACAGGTCCAACCGCACCCGCAAGAAGACGTCTTCGGTAACGCCGCAGGTTTCAGGGGACAGCGCGGCGATGTCGTCGAGATAATTGACGGCATCCGGAGAGGTGAGCAGAATTGCCTGCCGCCGCATATCCTGTGCGAAGCGCCAAGGGCGGGCCGAGCGCACTGCCGCGCAATCGGGTGCCTTGAGGTAGTCAACCAGCGCTCGGCGTAGCGGTGACTCACCGTCCAGCATGATCTCGTCGCAGGAAAATGGCCTGTAAAGGCCACCGCCGCCCACGCGGTGGTCGCTCGTGGCGACGAGGAACTCCTGCTCGGGATCGAGCGGTTTGCCTTGCCAGGTCACTTGGGTAATGCGTCCGTAGTTTCCGGGTATTGGTCGCCCTGCGACGTCGAACTTTGCCGGACGGCGCAGATCGACGACATACTCCAGCCCGAAGACACAGTCGTAGCGAAACCCCGGCACCTGAGGGTTTATCAGGAGCTGCTCCGGCGCCTCCGGGTGCAGCGTGTTGAATATGACGGTCGATCTTTCCAGCCACTCCAGCACGCGGGCACCGTTGGCGCGAACGGCCCAGACCTGGTTGGCATAGGGGTTCAACCCGGCGATGTGGCGCAGCTCGATGAGGCCGCCAGTCAGGCAGATGAAGTTGTCCGGCCCATGATACCCCCCCGATAGCTTGGCAGAACATGCCGACAGCAGCGGCAGATCGGCCAGCGAGGTGCCGGCCACGGCATTTGCAATCACCCGTTCCTTGGCTGCCGCGACAAGCGCGATGACAGGATTGGGCTGCGCGAGCGCGAAATAACTGTGCATGGGTTTCGCGATATGTCCTGCCGGCTGACGCAAGTAAGTCCGCGTGGCTTCATGCGCCGCACGCGCCAGATAGGCGACCTGCGGGTCTTGTTCGGTCTTCGCACCCAGGGGCAGCAAACGGATCGTGACGTCTGCCACGTTCCATTTTTCCTGTCGGGAACCTTGTCGCAACTGCAGGTCTATCTGCCCGAGGTCTTCCCCGGAGGCGCCGGGCTGTACCACCGGCGTGCCATGCACCAGGCCACGCGCCGCATCCACGTTTTCCAAGCCTTCGTGATCCGGGCCCGGAAAGCGCAGATGTGTGTGGCCGCCGATCACGACATCCACATCCTCGAGCGCCGCAACCTCCGCGATCCGGTTTTGCGTTTCGGGTCCTTCATCGAAGATTGACAGCCCCATATGCGCCAGAACAACGATCAGGTCCGCCCCCTTGCCGCGCAATGCGGCGGCCCTCCGGCGCAACGCTTCAATTGGATCCGACAACGTGGCGAGGCCCGTCAAGTGATGCCGGTTCCAGGCTGCGGTCTTGTCCGGCAGGCTCGACAGCACGCCGATGCGCAGCGTCACGGTCTCGTCGTCTGAAGTTCTCGCCTCGCGCTCCAGCATTACCTCGTCCTGAACGCAACGGAGCTTTTCCGCGCGGATACTAGAGCAGACGACCGGCATCTCGTGCTGCATGAGGCAGCGGTTCAGATAATTCAGCCCAAAGTCGCAATCATGGTTTCCCAACCCGCCGCAGTCGTAGCGGAGATGGTTCATGCAGGCGATCATGGGGTTGGGCATCCGTGTCTTTTGTCCGGCGAGA
>JBFFFS010000128.1:0-8070 GCA_041557855.1 Roseobacter sp.
ACGTCGCCTCTACTGAAAACTACGGCCTGATCGCGGAGATCAAGAAAGCCAGTCCATCCAAGGGACTGATCAGGGCCGACTTCGACCCTGCAACGCTGGCGTCGGCTTATGCCGAAGGCGGTGCCACCTGTCTTTCGGTACTCACCGACACACCGAGTTTTCAGGGAGCCAAGGACTACCTGGTTGCCGCCCGCGCCGCCTGCAGCCTGCCGGTGTTGCGCAAGGATTTCATGTATGACACCTACCAGGTGGCGGAAGCGCGCAGCCTCGGGGCCGACTGTATCCTCATCATCATGGCGTCGGTCAGCGACGCACAGGCACAAGAGTTGGAAGAAGCCGCCATGTCCTGGGGGATGGATTGCCTGCTGGAAGTGCATGACGAGGAGGAACTGGAGCGCGCCAGCTTGCTGAACAGTCGCCTGATGGGCATCAACAACCGCAACCTCAAGACCTTCGAGACGTGCCTCGACACCACGCGAAAGCTGTCTAAACAGGTTCCCGAGGATAGACTTATCGTGGCCGAATCCGGACTGAGTACGCCTGCCGACCTTGCCGATATGGCGCGCTACGGGGCGCGCATTTTCCTCATCGGAGAAAGCCTGATGCGGCAGGAAGATGTCGCAAGGGCGACCCGCGACCTTCTGGCCAACCCCTTGCGGCCGGGAGGAAGGTGAATGACCGGTAAACTCACGCATTTCGACGGTGAGGGGCGCGCGCACATGGTCGATGTGGGCGACAAGGCGGTAACCGACCGCATCGCCGTGGCGGCCTGTCACATCTCCATGAAGCCCGAAACCTTCACGCTGATCGCCGAAGGCCGGGCCAAGAAAGGTGACGTGCTGGGCGTCGCGCGGCTTGCCGGGATCATGGCGGCCAAGCGCACGGCGGATCTGATCCCGCTCTGCCATCCACTGCCGATCACCAAGGTCGCCGTCGATCTGACCCCGGACGCCGACCTGCCTGGCATCCGCATCGAAGCGACCGTGAAGACCACCGGCCAGACCGGCGTCGAAATGGAGGCGCTCACGGCGGCCAATATCGCGGCGCTGACCGTTTATGACATGTGCAAGGCGGTGGACAAGGGCATGACCATCAGCGGCTTGCACGTCGTTTTGAAAGATGGCGGCAAATCGGGCCGCTACGAGGCCCCATGATCTCCGTCGAAGAGGCACTGGAGCAGCTTTTCGATCTTGTGTCGCCGCTGGAAGCGGAAGAGGTGGACCTGCGCGAGGCTGCCGGTCGTGTGCTGGCGCGGGACGTGCAGGCTACCCGCACGCAGCCCCCGTTCGATGCCTCTTCGATGGATGGCTACGCGCTATGCGCCGCAGAGGTCGAGCCGGACGCGATGTTCAAGGTCATCGGCGAGGCTGCTGCCGGGCATGGATTTTCGGGCACTATCGGGCCGGGCCAGTGTGTGCGCATTTTCACCGGCGCACCGATCCCGCAAGGAGCTGATTTCGTGGTCATCCAAGAGGATGTAACCCGGCGGGGAGATCTTGTGACACTGGGGCGGGATATCGGTGCGAAATCGAACATCCGCCCGGCGGGCGGAGATTTCTCCGTCGGTGATAGCGTCCGGGCACCACGCCGCCTCGGTCCTGCCGATATAGCGTTGCTCGCCTCGATGAACATCGCCCGTGTACCGGTAACCCGCCGCCCCGAGGTGGCGATCATCGCCACGGGAGACGAACTTGTCGCACCGGGAGAAACCCCGGGACCGGACCAGATCATCGCCTCCAACAGCTACGGGCTCGCGGCGCAGCTGGGTGCACTTGGCGCAAGCGCGCGGCTGCTGCCGATCGCACGCGACACGGAGCAGGCGTTAAGCACCGTCTTTGGCCTTGCCGCGGGAGCGGACCTGATCGTCACCATCGGCGGTGCCTCGGTTGGCGACCACGATCTGGTTGCGGATGTGGCAGCGGATCTGGGCATGGAGCAATCCTTCTACAAGGTCGCCATGCGGCCCGGAAAACCGCTGATGGCAGGCCGGCTGAACGGCACACCCATGATCGGCCTGCCCGGCAACCCTGTCTCTGCGCTGGTCTGCGGCACAGTCTTCGTTGCCCCGATGGTGCGGGTACTGCTGGGGCTGGGACCAGCGGCGGCCCGGCGCCTTACCGGCACCCTCGCCGCGCCGCTGGGCCGCAATGGCCCGCGCGAGCACTACATGCGCGCCCGTCTCGACGACAACGGCCTGACCGCCTTCGACCGTCAGGACAGCTCCCTGCTGAGCGTGCTCGCGGGGGCCGACGCGTTGATCGTGCGCCCGCCGCACGACCCAGAACAGCCCGTCGGCGCCGAGGTTCACTACGTACCGTTGTGACAGCACAGTTGACACAAAACGGGAACATGAATAGAACAAAAGCAAATCAGGCGTCGGAGGACAGAAGAGATGCTCACCAAGAAGCAGTTGGATTTGCTGGAATTCATTCACATGCGCGTGCAGCGCGACGGTGTTCCCCCCAGTTTCGATGAAATGAAGGAAGCGCTGGACCTGCGTTCGAAATCCGGCATCCACAGGTTGATCACGGCGCTGGAGGAACGCGGCTTCATTCGTCGTCTTGCCCATCGGGCGCGCGCCATCGAAATCGTCAAACTGCCCGAAAGTCTGGGCGGGAAGGCACAACCGGGCTTTACCCCCCGGGTGATCGAGGGCGACCGCCGTGATACACCTCAGCCCGCAGGCGCACATGCCGTCAGCGCTGTTGAGGCGACCAACGTACCGCTCGTGGGGCGGATCGCAGCGGGCGTGCCGATCGAAGCGATCAATCACAACGACGCCAGTGTCGCGGTTCCCGGGCAAATGTTGTCAGGCTCCGGTAATCACTACGCGCTGGAAGTGCGGGGCGATAGTATGATCAATGCGGGGATCAACGACGGAGATGTCGTGGTCATCCGCGAGACATCATCCGCCGATAACGGCGACATCGTGGTCGCATTGGTCGATGACCATGAGGCAACGCTGAAACGCTATATGCGCAAGGGCGATACCGTCGCGCTGGAAGCAGCCAACCCGGCTTACGAAACCCGCATCTTCACCGAAGACAAGGTCAAGGTTCAGGGCAAGCTGGTGGGACTGATCCGCACCTATTGACGGCTCCTCAAGGCGCTGGCCATCGTGTCCAGAGCCGCGTGCCGGTGACGTCCCGTACCGAAACGTAGCGCAGACCGCCGCCTTTGTACGGATGGATCGCGACGGCCCCCATGGTGCGAAGCCGGCGGGGATCGAAAACCTCGCAGTCGGGCAGGACCGGAGGCAGCGCCACCGAGGAAACGACGATTTCTTCGCTGGCACAGCGTTCAAAGGCTGCCGCCGCCCGTTTTCCGGACAGATGCCGCAGCGTTCGCCCGTCCGGCAACCGCCCGACGACATCTTCGGGCCACCGCAGCGCGGCGTCGATCTGTGCCGCACCAACGCCGTCATTCTCCAGCCAGTTCTGCGCCACAAAACCCGCCCCCTTCGGCTTGCTGAGCGCGCGACCGGTCTCTGTCATCAGGCCCACCAGCGCGCCATCTTCGGCAATCAGACCGAGAGGCCGCTCCACCTGCGCCCAGAGCGCAAAGGCCACGATTGCCGGTATGAAACCCGCGAACCGTACCCGCCCCTGCCAGAGCACCAGGAACAGAAAACCCAGCGCGATCAGCGGTAGCACCGCCCCGGGTGGTCCCGGCACGAAGGACCGCGCGCTATCGAGATCGGCCACAAATGAACCGACGTGCAGTATCCAGCGCAGACCCAACCCCATGACCCATAGCCCAAGCCAGCCAAGCCCGATCGGTGTAAGGCATAAGGCCAGAACGGCAGCTGGAACGACGACAAGCCCCATCACCGGAACCGACAGCAGATTTGCAAAAAGCCCGTAATGCGAGACAGCGTTGAAATGCGCCGCCCCCACCGGGGCCGTGGCCAGCCCTGCAACGGCCGAGGAGATGACGACCGCCGCCACCGGCGCTGCCCATTTCGGACCCAATGAGATATCGTTGTCACGCAGATACCCGAAGACCACGACGAGAGCCGTAGTGGCGGCAAAGGACATCTGGAACCCTGGGCCCAGCAAGGCTTCGGGCCGTAGCACGAGGACGATGGTGGCGGCAATCGCGACGGCCCTCAGGCTGATGGCCCGCCGGTTGACCATGAGCGCACAGAGCGCAACGGCGACCATGACAAATGCCCGTTCGGTGGCGACATTACCCCCCGAGAGCGCAAGGTAACCGCTGGCGGCAATCAACGAACCGCCCGCCGCGACCTTGCGCGCTGGCATGCGCAGCACCAGCGGCGGCACAAGCGCGAAGCAGATGCGCAAGAGCGCAAACACGAAGCCTGTCAGAAATCCCATGTGCAAACCTGAGATCGCCAGAAGATGCGCCAGATTGCTGACGCGCAAATCCTCCAATGCCTGCTGGCTGATCGCCGACCGCGCACCGGTGGTCACGGCCACGGCAAACCCACCCGTGTCCCCTGGCAACACTTCGAGGATACGCGCGGCGGTTGCCATGCGGAGGCGGAACAGCGCCAGCCCTGCATGACCATCCGAAGCGGGTGCGATTGCCAGAAGGGGCACTCGCGTATAGCCCACCGCGCCCAGCTTGGAAAACCACGCGTGACGTTGAAAGTCGAAACCGCCCGGTTCTACCGGCCCGCCCGGCGGCGAGAGATGTCCGGTTGTCATCACCCGCATGCCGGGCGTGGGCCGGATACTCGGCGCATCTTTCCCATGCAGCGAAATTCGAATCCGCGCCGGGGTTCGCGACGGGCTGACCTCCGACAGGATCACCTCGTCGAGGGTGATGCGCAGCGCGTCCGATGCGCTTCGGTCGAGATTGACCACCCTGCCCTCGATCGGCCCGTGGTAACGCCAGCCCAGCACCGGGTTGGCCACCTCATGCGCCCGATGTGCAGCGAGCAGGAAGCCGCCGGCAACAAGAGCACCCGCCATGGCGAGCGGCGCCAGAGCCTCCCCAAGCCAGCGCGACAGAAGTAAGACCAGAACACCCAGCGTACCAACGGCGCCGAGCAAAACCCCGGAAGGTTCAAATCGCAACAGAAAATAAAGCCCGATGCCGAGGGCCAGGCAAACGGGCACCCATTCGAACAGAAAGCCCCGCTGGCGGAGCAATTCGACCTTAAGGCGCGTCAACAGCACCTCCTTGCCCCCGTTCGCCGCACTGGATAGACACTGGATCAAGTTTTTAAGCACCCATGGTTACTGAAAGGTAAACGCCCGCATGCCCGCGCCCGTCATCACTCGCTTTGCCCCATCGCCCACAGGCTTTCTCCATATCGGCGGCGCCCGCACGGCGCTGTTCAACTGGCTTTATGCGCGCGGGCGCAGCGGAAAATTCCTGCTGAGGATCGAAGACACCGACCGCGCGCGATCCACACCGAAGGCCACGCAGGCCATTCTGGACGGGATGGCCTGGCTGGGTCTCGACCATGACGGCGAGATTGTCAGCCAGTTCGAGAATGCCGGACGGCACGCCGAGGTGGCACGCAGCCTGCTGGCCGAGGGCAAGGCCTACAAATGCTTTGCCACGCAGGAAGAGATCACCGCCTTTCGTGAGGCCGCACGCGCCGAGGGGCGCAGCACGCTGTTCCGGTCCCCCTGGAGAGACGCGGAAGAGGAGACGCATCCCGATGCCCCCTATGTGATCCGCATAAAGGCGCCGCTGGAAGGCGAAACAGTCATCCGCGACGCTGTGCAGGGCGATGTAACGATCCGCAACGATCAACTTGATGACATGGTGCTGCTACGCTCGGATGGAACGCCGGTCTATATGCTCGCGGTGGTCGTCGATGACCACGATATGGGCATTACGCATGTCATCCGAGGCGACGATCACCTCAACAATGCCGCGCGGCAAATGATGATCTACGAGGCGATGGGCTGGGAGGTGCCGGTCTGGGCGCATATCCCGCTGATCCATGGCCCTGACGGCAAGAAGCTGAGCAAACGCCATGGCGCTCTGGGCGCGCAGGAATATCAATCCATGGGATACCCCGCAGCCGGTATGCGCAACTATCTGGCGAGACTGGGCTGGAGCCATGGCGATGATGAATTTTTTACCGATGAACAGGCGAAGGCCTGGTTCGACCTCGACGGCATTGGCAAAAGCCCGGCGAGGTTCGATGTCAAGAAACTGGAGAACCTTTCCGGGCAGCACATCGCCCGGATGGATGATGCTGCGTTGCGGCACGAAATTGCAGCCTTTCTGCCGAAGTCGGACTGCCCGGACCTGACGGACGGTCAACTGGACATGCTGGAAAAGGCTATGTACTGCGTCAAGGACCGCGCCAAAACCTTCCCTGAACTCCTTGAAAAGGCGCACTTTGCCCTGACATCGCGGCCGATCCGACCCGATGAGAAAGCGGCAAAGTTTCTGGATGCGGTATCCCGTGGTATGCTGAAAGAATTGACGCCGCACCTGCAAAATGCTAGCTGGGAGCGAGAAAATCTGGAAGCGATCCTCAACGCGTTCGCGGAGAGCAAGGACACCAAGTTCGGCAAACTTGCCGGTCCTCTGCGCGCCGCGCTGGCAGGCAGAGCGGTCACGCCTTCAGTGTTCGATATGATTCTGGTTTTGGGACAACAAGAGACCTTGGACCGCTTGAGTGATGCTGCAGTCTGAGGGCATAGTGTGCGCAAAGCAATGCAGTGCAAAATAGACGAGTCTTTGCGAAGGCCCGGCCTCGGATGGCACTGCGCCAGCCGACATGATGACAGGAAGGACCACCCATGGCGACAAGCACCAAATCTGCGAAGCTGACGATAGACGGCAAGGAAATCGAACTGCCGATCTTCTCCCCCACCGCCGGGCCCGACGTCCTGGACATTCGAAAGCTTTATGCTCAGGCGGGGGTTTTCACCTACGACCCCGGCTTTACCTCGACGGCGAGTTGCGACAGCACGATCACCTTCATCGATGGCGGCAAGGGCGAGTTGCTGCATCGCGGATATCCGATCGATCAGTTGGCGGGTAAATCGCATTATCTGGAAGTCTGTTACCTGCTGCTGTACGGGGAGTTGCCGTCGGCGACGCAACTCGAACAGTTCGAGCACCACATCACACATCACACAATGCTCCACGAGCAGATGCAGAACTTCTTCCGAGGGTTCCGGCGTGATGCGCATCCTATGGCGATCATGGTGGGCGTCGTCGGCGCGATGTCAGCCTTTTATCACGACAGCACGGACATCTCCGACCCGCAGCAACGCGAGATCGCCAGCCACCGCCTGATTGCCAAGATGCCGACCATCGCCGCCTGGGCATATAAATATTCGATCGGACAGCCTTTCGTTTACCCGCGCAACGACCTCGACTATGCGTCCAACTTCCTGCGCATGTGTTTTGCCGTACCGGCGGAAGACTACGAGGTGAACCCGATCCTGAGCCGCGCGATGGACCGTATCTTTACGCTTCACGCCGACCACGAGCAGAACGCCTCCACATCGACGGTACGGCTGGCCTCGTCCTCGGGAGCCAATCCTTTTGCCTGCATCGCGGCCGGGATCGCCTGCCTCTGGGGTCCGGCTCATGGCGGCGCGAACCAGGCATGTCTGGAGATGCTCAACGAAATCGGCACCGTGGATCGCATCCCCGAATACATTGCCCGAGCAAAGGACAAGGATGATCCCTTCCGCCTGATGGGCTTCGGCCACCGGGTCTATAAAAACTTCGACCCGCGCGCCAAGGTCATGAAGGAAAGCGCGGATGAAGTGCTTGAGCTTCTGGGAGTGGAGAACAACCCGATCCTGCAGGTGGCAAAGGAGCTAGAAGCCGCAGCGCTGGCCGATCCCTATTTCGCCGAAAAGAAGCTCTTTCCCAACGTGGATTTCTACTCGGGCATCATTCTCGAGGCGATGGGCTTTCCGACTGCGATGTTCACGCCGATCTTCGCGCTGGCGCGCACCGTGGGCTGGATCTCGCAATGGAAAGAACAGATCAGCGACCCGCAGCTCAAGATCGGGCGGCCACGGCAGTTGTATCTGGGGGAAACTTCCCGCGACTACGTCGATATCGAAGACCGCTGAAAAACGGATTTTCGCGCCTTTTGGGCAAGAGGGTCGGTCG
>JBFFFS010000129.1:0-7996 GCA_041557855.1 Roseobacter sp.
GAAATCAGGCGCGTTTGGCGGGGTGAAATCCTCTGGCAGGCCGACCGCTAGGATGTGCCATAGCTCACCGTTTTCCATGGCGCCTGAATGGAGTTCCGCGCCCAGAAGCGTGGTGAAGCTTCCGTCACGAAACTCCTGCGTCGGAGTGATCGGATAGTCGTAACGTCCGACGAAGTGATCGGTCAGGGCGATGAAGTCGTATCCTTGGGACTTATAACGTTGGCAGACCTCTGCGGGTGCCAAAACTCCGTCGGAACGCGTGGAATGCGTGTGCAGGTTGCCGCGCCAGAACCGACCGGGCAGTTGGAAAATATTTTGTGTCAAGGCGGATCCTCCGCCGTTCTTTTAGCCTTGTGCCGCCAAGGTGTAAAAGCTTGATGACGCTCCACGCGCATTTTGTTTTCTGGCGGTGACGACCTGGCAGACATGGTGGCCGCCCGGGTCATCATAACCCGCGCAGACCGAAACTGGTGAGCGAGATTTGCCGCGAGAGCATGTCCAGCAGGCCTTCTATGCTCATTGAGTCATCGGTGACGCAGGCCATGAAGCTACGATCGATCAGATTGAACAGGCACAGGCCTGCGTCCTGCGGATCGACGGCATCTGGCACCACGCCGCGTTTTTGCAGAACTGAGATCAGGTCGGCGATCTGTGCGCGCAGCTTTGCGTCGTTGCGTGCAAAGCGTAGGGAGGCCGGCGCTTCTGGGCGCTCGATCATCATGGCAAAGGCATGTCGCCAAAGCGCCTTGTCGAGCAGCCGGAAGGAGTGACGGTACCAGACCTTGGCCAGTGCCATCAGCGCCTCTGTTGCATCTTCAGGCGGGTTTTCGACGATGTCGACACCCGCGGTCAGCGTGTCGGCGGTTTCCAGCACCACGATTGCCACCAGAAGATCGCCCTTGGTCGGGAAATAATTGTATAGCGTGCCGGTTGAAAGCTCGGCGCTTTCGGCGATCTGCTCCATCCGGGCGGCTTCGAAACCGTTCGCCCGGAAATTCGACAGGGCCGCGTCGAGTATGCGCGCCTCGCGTTTTGCCTTTTGTCGCGCCCTCAGGCCGGTCATCTGCACCTCCAAGTGAACTGATGTCAAATTTATAATTGACACAAATTTATATGTCATTCACCTTTTTGAGAATTACATCTGCCGCATCACCAACAGGAGACCACCCCATGATCCGTACTTTGCTGACCTCTGCGTCGATGATCGCTTTTTCGACCGCCGCCTTTGCTACCGAAGAACTCAACGCTCTTATCTGGTGCGATCATGCTGATCCCGGGCTGCTGGAGCCCTTCGAGACGGCCAACGACGTGAAGGTAAATGTGCGTGAATACGAAGGAACGGGCGCCGCGCTCGCCCTGCTGGAGCAATCCCGCCCCGGCGACTGGGATGTCTTCGTGATCGATGGCATCGACGTGCCGCGCGCCATCGATCAGGATCTGCTGGCGGAACTGCCCCGCGACGCGCTGCCGATGGACGACATCTTTCCCGAGGTTCGGATGGAAGAGCTGAATGGCCGCGACGGCAAGATCTACGCTGTAACGGAGAAATTCGGCTACAACACCATCGCCTACAACAAAGAAAAGGTGGATCCCGAAGACATGAAGGACGCCTCCATCGTCTTCTCCGATAAATACGCCGGCCGGATCGCGGTTTATGATTACTACCTGCCGGTCATGGGCATGGTGCAGATCGCCAAGGGCGGAGAGACCGCCGGTATGACCGAAGCCGATGTGACGGCAATGCAGGAAGACCTTTTCAAGCTCAAGGATAACGCCACGGGTGTTTTCGGCGTTGTTGCCGCACAGACGGCGCTGGCCACCGGTGAGGCCGACATCGTGGTTGGCGGCGGCGAATGGCTGACCGCCGTGCTGTCGGGCGAGCAACCGGAACTGGACTGGGTGATCCCGGACGCGGGCGCTGTTCGCTGGTCGCAATCCATCGGTGTGTTCAAGGACAGCGAAAAGCAGGAGCTGGCGCTGAAGTTCGTGCAATACATCCTGTCGCCGGAAGGTCAGGCCCGTCTTGCAACCTCGTCGTGCTACTGGGCGATGCCCGCGAACGCCAAGGCCGGGGACGAACTGACCGACGCGCAGAAGGCGGCGCTGCGCTGGGACGAGCAGGCGGGATACCTTGCCAACACCCAGCTTTACCCTGCACCTGACGAAGACCTCGACATCGCGATGCAGGACGCCTGGGCGGAAATGCTCCAGCGCTGATGTCTCGCCGTGACTGATACGCGAACCGGGTGGGGCCTGCTTGGCCCCGCCATCCTTTGGATCATCGCCTTTTTCACCGTGCCCATCGCGCTGATGGCAGCCGTCAGCCTGTGGTCGCGTGAAAAAGGTGAGATCGTGAAGACGTGGGATTTGGGGAACTACTCGAATTTCCTGGAGAAATCCTATTTTCTGCAGGGTCTGGTCAATTCTCTTGAGATAACGTTGACCGTGACCGTGATATCGGTGCTGCTGGCCTATCCGCTGGCCTGGATCATTGGCGAGCGCGTGCCGCCCCGGTTTCGGCGACTTGCGCTCATCCTGGCGATCCTGCCCTTTTGGACGTCTTACGTGGTGCGGTCCTATTCGTGGCTCCTGGTGCTGGGCAAGGCAGGCGTGGTCAATCAGGCGCTCATCGCCATCGGTCTGATCGCAGAGCCGCTCGATATCGCCTCGACCCGGACAGCGACGGTGATCGGCTTCGTACACTTCTTCACCATGTTGTTGACGCTGACAATCTACGCAAACCTCGTGCAACTGCCGCCCAATTACCGCCGCGCCGCCGCCGATCTGGGCGCCAATGGCTTTCAGACCTTCCGCCATGTGATCCTGCCGCTGACCTTGCCGGGGATCATGGTCGGAGCATTTCTCACCTTCGTTCTATGCATCGGCGATTACATCACGCCGCAAATCCTTGGCGGCAATAACGAGTTGACGCTGCCGCAGATTATCATGCTGCAGATCGGGCGCAGGGCGGATTTCCCGATGGCCTCGGCCATCGCGCTGATCCTGATGGCGGTGGTGACGCTGGCCTATATCGCCTGCGCGCGCTGGCTGCGGCTGGAGCGGGTCTGATGCGCTTGCTGTCCTGGTTCTATCTCGCGGCCCTTTACGGTTTCATTTTTTTGCCGGTTCTGGTGCTGGTCACCTTCAGCTTTCAGGACGGCCGCCTGCCGATCCCGCCGTTTCGCGGTGCGACGCTGAAATGGTACGGGGAGATTTTTGCCGACGACCGGTTGATGTCGGCACTGGTGAATTCGCTGGTTGTGGCGCTGGGCTCCTCCGTGGTGGCGGTCGTTCTGGGGTTCCTCGCGGCCTTCGCGCTGGCGCGTTACATGCTTCCCGGCTCGGCGCTTTTGCGTGGCCTTCTGACAGCACCCTTGATGGTCAGCTACCTTGTGATCGGCCTCGGGCTTCTGATGATGTTCAACGAGATCGGTCTGCCGCGCTCGCTCTGGACCGTGGGCATCGGTCATGTGGTCATCAACCTGCCGCTGTGTTTCGCCATCATCTATGCCTCCATGGGCGCGCAACAGGCCTCGGCGGAGCGGGCCGCGCGCGATCTGGGTGCTTCGACGGCACAGGTGCTGGTGCTCATCACCGCGCCGATGCTCGCGCC
The DNA here is from genome assembly GCA_041557855.1 of Roseobacter sp. GTDB lineage: Bacteria > Pseudomonadota > Alphaproteobacteria > Rhodobacterales > Rhodobacteraceae > Roseobacter. Next base: position 3,614 of record JBFFFS010000129.1, read on the forward strand.
ATCGATCTTTGCCGCCTTCTTCCTGTCGGTGACCTTTTCATGGGACGAGTTCATCATCGCTTTTCTGCTGGCGCGCTTCGATGTGACGCTGCCGGTGGAGATATGGAACATGCTGCGCTCAGGTCTCAATCCCAAGACAAATGCGATTGGCTCGCTTGTCTTTCTTATTTCCATCGCGCTGGTTCTGGCGCTTGAGTTTACCGTGTTCCGGAGGCGCAGATGACATCCTCTCTTGCCGTGGAAAAGGTCACCATGACCTTCGATGGTTTCGACGCTCTCAAGGACGTATCGCTATCCGTCGGTGCCGGGGAATACGCGGTGCTGCTGGGCCCCTCGGGTTGCGGAAAATCCACGCTGCTGTCGGTACTGGGCGGTTTTCTGACACCGACCCAAGGACGTGTTCGCCTCGGCGGTGAGGACGTCACGCGGGTGCCGCCCGCCAAGCGCGCCACCACGACGATGTTCCAGGATTACGCGCTGTTTCCGCATATGAGCTTGCGTGACAACGTCGCCTTCGGACTGCGCATGCAGGGGGTGTCCACCAAGGTGCGGTCGCAGCGTGCCGAAGAGATGCTGGCCCTCGTCGGACTGCCGGGGGAAGGGGCGCGGAAGCCGCATGAGCTGTCGGGCGGTCAGCGCCAGCGGGTCGCGCTGGCGCGCGCGCTTGTGGTCGAACCGGAGGCGCTCTTGCTCGACGAGCCGCTCGGGGCGCTCGATTTGAAGCTGCGCCGGACGATGCAGGATGAGTTGACACAGATTCAGCAGCGCATCGGCACGACCTTCGTTCATGTCACCCATGACCAGGAGGAAGCCATGGCGATTGCCGATACCATCGTGGTGATGAATGCAGGGCAGATCGAGGACAAGGGCACGCCCGCGCGGGTCTATTCGGACCCGGCAACGGCTTTCACGGCCTCCTTCATGGGCGAGGTGAACATGATCGAAGGCACGGGCGATGGCAGCATGATCCGAACCGGGCTGGGGCAGTTGCCGGGTACACAACAAGGGGCGGTCCAGGTGGCCATCCGCCCCGAGCACCTGCTGGCGGGCGGACCCGTGGCGCTGGGGGAGGCGACCGTTCAGGATGCCTCCTTCTTCGGCAGTTTTTGCCGACTTAGACTGGAAACCGAAGCGGGGCCGCTTTTTGCGCTTGTCCCTCCAACTGACGCACCCGCATCGGGTGCCGTGGTCTCCATGTCGACGGAGCCACATTTCATCAAGGCCTTCGCGGCATGAAGCGGATTGCTGCAAAAGACTGGTACCGCACCCGCAGTGTCGGCGACGGGGTCACGTTCATCGACGAACCCTTCATCCAGACGTTTTACCGCTGCAACATCTGGCATGTGCGGGGGCGGGATCGTGACATGTTGGTCGACAGCGGCATGGGTGTGGTCAGTCTCACAGAATGGGTGCCACTCGTGACCGAGCGCGCACTGACGGCAGTGGCAAGCCACACCCATTTCGACCACATCGGCTGTCACCACGAATTCGAGGACCGCTGCGTGCATCGGGCCGAGGCCGATCTGCTGGCGCATCCGACCCGCGCAAACACGCTTGCCGATCCTTATGTGACCGACGATATCTTCGACGCGCTGCCGCCCGAGCCCTATGCATCCACCACCTATGCCGTCAAATCGGCCCCGGCGACGCGTTTGCTGGAGGACGGGGATGTCATCGATCTGGGAGACCGTCATTTCGAGGTGATCCACACACCGGGGCATTCGCCGGGGGGCATTGCGCTTTACGAGGCCGCGACGCAGACGCTCTTTTCGGGCGACATCGTCTATGACGGGCCGCTGATGGAAGACACCTACCATTCGGACGCGGCGGATTACGTGGCATCGATGAAGCGCTTGCTCGATCTCGATGTGCGCACTGTCCACGGCGGTCATTTCCCCAGCTTCGACGGCGCGCGGTTGCAACAGATTTTGCGTGACTGGCTGCGGGACAAGACCTAGCACACGGCCGCGCGTCAACGTGTGGAGAGTGCCTTGGCCACCTGACTGGCGAACTTGAGGGCGGCGACGGGCAGGGTACGTCCGCGCTGATGCCCCAGCAACAATTCGCCGCCAGCCACGTCGATCTGCGACAAGGGAATCGAGATCATCTCGGGACGGGCGAGCTGGTCAAGCCCGACGGGAATCTGAAATCCGATTGACTGGCCGAAGGCCGCGTAGTGGCGCACCATCTCGAAGGACTCAGTTTCGACCACGGGTTCCAGTTTGCGTCCGGCGCGTTGGGCCGCTAGTTCTAGAAGACCGCGCACGCCGTATTGCGGACCAGGCAGTACCAGATCGTATTCGAGGCATTCGCGCAGGCGCAACTCGGTCTTGCCAGCCAGCGGGTGAGCGCGCGACATGACCGCCATGATCGGCTGGTGTACCGCGTGCAGGATTTTGAAATCGACCATATGGGCGGGCTCGAACACTAGTGCCAGATCGCTCTCGAAGTTGCTCAGATCACGTTCGGCCTGAATTCGGTCGCGGACGTTCACCGAAAATGTCACCCCGGGAAACTCGGCACGGTAGATCGATATTTGGCGCGGCAGGAAGTAAGGCAGAAGTGCTTGAGAGCAGGCGATTTTTACATGCCCACGGCGTACACCGGAAAGATCTGCAACCTGCGAATGGACACGCGCAAGGTCCTGCCTTTGCATGCGGATGTGATGCAGCAAAAGCTCACCTGCCGGGTTGAGACGCATGCCGCGCGGCAATCTTTCGAAGATCTCCGCCCCGAATTCCTCTTCGAACGCCTGAATGCGCCGGTTGAGCGCCGATGAGGTGATATTCGTTTCCTCCGCCGCTTTCCGGATGGAACCGGCGCGGTGCACCGCCTCGATCATGTCGTAAATTCTGTTGTGTCGCATCACTTCCCTACTGCTGCATAAAATGCATCGCATTGCTGATTTATTAGCATTTGTTTGCAGCAATAAGCGAGTCCATTGTGTTGCGAACTGCTTCCCTCTCCTCTCATTGAAAGGATTATTTCATGACAGCACCCTCCCGCAGAGATTTCCTGAAACTAAGCGGCGGCACCATTGGTGCGGCCATGTTGCCCTTTCTGAAGGCGCTTCCGGCATCCGCCGCAACCGGCGATGTTCTGGTTGTTGTGTCGGGGCAGACGATCAACTCGCTTGACCTGCACCGCACCGGCACCAACCGCCCGTCGTATCAGGTCGCTGTCAATTGCTACGACCGGCTCGTCAGCTTCGGCACCAAGCCCGCGCCGGGCGGTGGCTTGTCCTATGACTATTCCGTGATCGAGCCGGAACTCGCTGAAAGCTGGACGATCTCCGAGGACGGTCTGACCATGACGTTCAAGATCAAGTCCGACGCCACCTTCTGGGACGGGCGCAAGGTGACGGCGGCGGATGTGAAATGGTCCTTCGACCGTGCGGTGTCCGTCGGCGGCTTCCCGACAGTGCAGATGAAAGCGGGCGGCCTGCAGCGCCCGGATCAGTTCGAGGCCGTGGACGAGGAAACTTTTGTCATTACCCTCGACCGTCCGTCCAAGCTGACCCTGCCGGACCTTGCGGTGCCGGTGCCTTTCATAATCAACAGCGAAGTTGCGAAGGCCAACGCCACCAACGACGATCCCTGGGCGATGGAATACCTGCACACCACCCCGGCAGGCTCCGGCGCCTACAAGGTTGCCGCATGGCAGCAAGGCCAGCAGCTCGTTTACGAGCGCAACGATGCATGGGTGGGCGGCCCGCTGCCCGCCTTCCAGCGCGTCGTTGTTCGCGAAGTGCCCAGCCCGGCCACTCGGCGCGCGCTGATCGAGCGTGGCGATGTGCAGATGTCCTTCAACATTCCCAACAAGGACGCGTCCGAGCTCGACGCCAAGGAAGGGGTGGATGTGTATTCCACGCCGATCGAGAACTGCATTCACTGCCTGTGCCCGAACTTCAATTTCGAGCCCTTCCAGGATGCGAACGTGCGCAAGGCTCTCGCCTACGCGATCCCCTACGAGGCTATCTTCAAGACAGCGGCTTACGGGCGCGGTGCTCCGATGTGGGGCGGCTCCGCGGAGATCAATGACACCGCCTGGCCCCGCAAATCTCCCTACATGACGGATATGGTGAAGGCCAAGGAGCATATGGAAGCCTCCGCCTTCGCCTCCGGTTTCGAGGTGCCGCTGTCGATCAGCCTCGGCCTGGCCGACTGGATGGAGCCGACGGCGCTGCTGATGCAGGAGGCTTTCGGACAGATCGGCATCAAGACCACGATCGAGAAAATCCCGGGCGCCAACTGGCGGACGGCGGCACTGGTTGAAAAGCGCCTGCCGCTGCACCTTGAGAACTTTGGCGGCTGGCTGAATACGCCCGACTATTACTTCTTCTGGGCTTACAAGAATGGTCACCTGTTCAACTCGTCCAACTAC
>JBFFFS010000130.1:0-7867 GCA_041557855.1 Roseobacter sp.
ACCGCCATCGCCTGATGCACAATCGCGATATGGGCCGGCGCGGCATAGAGCACCGTGACGATCCCAAGCACGATCTGCAGCGCCATGGCGGATATGACTGCATTGAAAGCAAAGCGCGTTGCCGGATGCGAAGATTTACGCCCGCGCAACCAGACCACCACCGCAAAAATCGCCAGCAGATACCCGGTGATCCGGTGCATGAACTGCACCAGCCCGGGGCTTTCAAAGAAGTTGCGCCAGATCGGCTCAAAGGTGAAGGCCGAGGCGGGGAAGAAATCGCCGCCCATCAATGGCCAATCCGTGTAGCTGCGCCCTGCATCGATGCCGGCCACCAGTGCGCCCAGAAGGATCTGCAGAAAGGTGAAATGCAACAGCCCTGTCGCCAGCCCCCATTGTTTATACTCTCTTGCGCGGCGCGCCTGCATGAGGTCGGATGCCTTGCGTCCCAACTGCAAAACGTACCAGGTGATCACGCTCAGGATGACAAAGGCCAGCCCAAGATGGGTTGCGAGACGATAGCTAGCGACATCGGTCATGCCCTCGCCCTGCGTCACGCCTGAGGCGACCATCCACCATCCGATTGCCCCCTGCGCGCCGCCAAGAGCACCGAGCAGTAGCAGCTTCCCGTTCCATCCCGCCGGTATCTGCCGTCGCAGCGCGAAATATCCAAAACCGAAGGCCCAGACGAGACCGATGACACGGCCTAACTGGCGATGCCCCCATTCCCACCAATAGATGAATTTGAAGTCCTCCAGTTCCATCCACTGGTTCTGGATGCGAAATTCGTCGATGGCCTGATACTTGGCAAACTCGCTTTCCCATTCAGCGGTCGACAGCGGCGGCAGCGCCCCGGTGATCGGTCGCCATTCGGTGATGCTTAGTCCGCTGTCTGTCAGTCGGGTCAGACCGCCCACGGCGATCATCACGAAGACCAGCGCAAAGAGAACCATCAGCCATACCCGGATCGCGCCGCGTGCGCCTCTTGCCCCCTTGTCGATCAAGCCCGGCTGCGCGGCCGGTCGGGCAGCGTTCCCATCGGTCACTTCTTCAAACAACTTGCGTTTGCTGCTCATCTTCGTCCTCGATGTCTTGTCACGGCGAACCTATGCCCCCCAAGCTGCCGCGTCCAGCGCGACTAGTCGCCGCGCGACTTCCATCGGACCATCTGACGCATCATGCCGTGCATCATCTGCACATCGGCGCGCGTTAGCGGCATCCGGCTCCAGAAATTCCGCAGATTGAGCCGCATCGAGGCCGATTTATGCGCCGGGAAAAAGAAGCCCATCTCTTCCAGTCTCTCCTCGTAATGACGCGCAAGATGCTCGACCTCCAGCGTCTCGGCCCACTCGGTACCCGCCATTTCCACCGTCTGCGGCTCGATCGTCGCACTGGCGCGCATCCATTCGTAGCCCACCAGCAGCACGCACTGCGCAAGATTGAGCGACGGAAAAGCGGGGTTGACCGGCACTGAAATGATCGCATTGGCCTGCGCGATATCCTCGTTCTCAAGCCCTGCGCGTTCCGGACCGAAGAGAACGGCGACCCGGCCGCCCTCGGCGATACGCTGCGCCGCCGTGCGCATCGCCTCTTCAGGGCTGAAAACAGGCTTGGTGAGGTCACGCTGGCGCGCGGTGGTGGCAAAAACGTATGTACAATCCGCGATGCTGTCCGGCAGATCATCGGAGAGTTGCGCCGCATCCAGCACCCGCCCCGCACCGCTGGCCATGGCGACCGCGCTTTGGCTCGGCCAACCGTCCCGCGGGGCAACCACGCGCATCCGGTCGAGACCGAAGTTCAGCATCGCACGCGCAGCGGCACCTATGTTCTCGCCCATCTGCGGGCGTACCAACACGAAGGCGGGCGGAAGCGGAGATTGAGAAGGTTCGTTCATGCGCGCCTCTTACGATTGTCCGTGCGGCACTGCAACGCCTCTTGACCTTGTACAGCCAATAATGCCGAAGGGCGTGCATATTCGTTTTCATTTCAGAGCACTTGCGCTACTGCTCTGCCCCAAGCACTGCAAGGAAAACCGAAGATGGACATGCCAGAGACGCCACAGCTCTACCTCATCACGCCGCAAGACTTCGAGCTTGGCAGCTTTCCCGATCTTCTGGCCCGCACGCTCGATACCCATGCCGTCGCCTGCGTCCGCCTCGACATGATCACGCGCGAGGAAGACCGGATCGCCCGCGCCGCAGATTCATTGCGCGAGGTGACACATGCCCGCGACATCGCGCTTGTGCTCAGTGATCATACACGTCTCGCGGAGCGGCTTGGCCTGGACGGTGTTCACCTGACCGACGCTGCGCGCTCGGTGCGCGACGCACGCAAGGCTCTGGGGCCGGACGCCATCGTCGGCAGCTTTTGCGCCGCGTCCCGCCATGATGGAATGACCGCTGGCGAGGCCGGTGCCGATTACGTCAGTTTCGGCCCCGTGACCGATACGGGCCTTGGCGACGGCACGGTCGCCGATCTGGAGCTTTTCGAATGGTGGTCGGAAATGATTGAAATTCCCGTTGTCGCAGAAGGCGGTCTGGATACTGCAAAAATTGCGCAACTGACGCCGTTCACAGATTTTTTCGGGTTGGGGGATGAAATCTGGAAATCGGACGACCCGGTACGCAGATTGGGTGAACTGATCGAGGCGATGGGCTGAAAGCAGTCAGAAAAACACGCGCTCGACACTCCAGTATGCCCCGACAACGGCGATCAGGAGCGATCCGGGAATCGATACGGCACGGAACATGACCGGGTATCTGCCGACCGCTTCTTCCTCAGGCGCGAGTCCGGAATGCCGCGCAAGAAAGGCGCAACCCGCCAGAACCAAAGCGGCGGAGACGATCACCGTCAATTGACCCAGCTCCACGCCGACGTTAAAGCCAATCAGAGCGGGAATAAATTGTGCCTCCGGCAATCCGAATTCGCCCAGAACGGAAGCGAACCCAAGCCCGTGCAGCAACCCAAAACCGAAAACGACCATCGGCCGCCACTTGCTCAGCCCGCGCATGAACAGGTTTTCAACCGCCACATAAACGATCGAGGCCGCAATCAGCGGCTCGACGATACTGCCCGGCACATTGACAAGCCCGAGCGCCCCAAGGGCCAGCGTCACGGTATGCGCCAGCGTGAAAGCGCTGATCTGCCACAACAAAGGGCCCATCTTCGTACTGAGGAAAAACAGGCCCAGAACGAACAGAATGTGATCCAGCCCCTTAGGCAGGATATGGTCGAAACCCACTGGCAAATAACTTAAAAATGCCGCGCCCGACGTCTGTGCGCCACCGCCGCCGAGAGAGATCGGCTCGCTGCTTTGCCCCCCTTCGAGATAGCCCGTATAGGGCTCCGGAACTCCTTGCTGGCGCAGCACCATGTCTCCCGCCTGCGCGGGCCAGTTGACGGTAACCTCATCCGCGCCGCTCGGCAAAGGCGCACGCAGCACAAGCCCGGAAAGTCGTGGCAGCTCGATATCGATGCCCTCAGGGACCGTTACTTGTTCGATCCGGAAAATGAGCGCTTCCCCGGTCTCCGCCAACGGCACGGCGTTCCAGGACGTCACGACCTCCTGAGCGCGCGCAGCAATTTTTTCGCCCGGTAAGGCTCTCAAGGCATCGTAATCGTCGGCAGCTGCGGCGGCATCCGTGTCCTCGACCGCGTCCAGATCGATCCCGGCCAGAAAGGCTTCGAGATTGACGCTGAACTCAAGGGAGAGTTCACCATCCTCGGTCACCAGCAAGTCGGTAATCGTCGGCAGCACCTCATGCGCAAGGGCCTTCGGCGGCAACAGCATTGCAGTTGACACGGCACAGAAAAACACCAGCTTACAGTATGCAATAAAGAGGGTATTCTTCATGTGGGTTGCGCGCCTTTCCGTCATATTGTCACTCGTCACCGGGCTGCCCGCCCTTGCTCATGAGTTTTGGATCGCCCCTGAGAAATATCAAGTCGAAAGCGGTGCTCCTTTGGTGGCAAGCCTGCGCAACGGTCAGCATTTCGAAGGCATCGGGCTGGCATGGTTCGACCGTAAATTCACCCGTTTCGACATCGTGACCACAGATGGCATGTTCCCGGTCGAGGGCCGGATGGGCGACCGTCCGGCACTTCGCGCCACCGCTCCGGACACGGAGGGGCTGCTGATTGTCCTGCACGAAACCACACCCTCGACGGTGCTTTACAAGGAGTGGGAAGATTTCCAGCGTTTTGCCGAGCACAAGGATTTCCCGGGCATCAAAGAGGCGCATCGGGCGCGGGGCCTGCCGGAAAAGATGTTTCGTGAAAGCTATACGCGTCACGCCAAGGCGCTGATTGCCGTCGGTGACGGCGCCGGAGAGGACCGCGCATTTGGCCTGAAGACAGAATTCGTCGCGCTGACAAACCCTTATGCTGAAGGTTTCGACAACAACATGAAGGTCCGGGTGGAACTAGATGGAAAACCCAGGGTCAACGCGCAGGTGGAGGTGTTTTCAAAGGCCCCTGACGACACGGTGGAGATCACCCTGCACCGCACCGACGCGTCGGGCGTGGCGAGCATACCAGTGGACAACGGCATGGAATACCTCTTCGACGCGGTCGTTCTGGCCCCGAGCCCCGATGCGGGCGACGATGCGAATGCGCCGGTCTGGGATACTTTCTGGGCGGCCCTTACTTTCGCCGTTCCCTGAAAGTCACGCTTAGCGGGCTTGAACTGAGCGCGCTTCGAGGTCACAAGACCTGCATGAGCAAGCGCCCAGACATCCTCTGTATCGGTGCCGTCCTGTGGGACGTGATCGGGCGTTCTGCGAGCGTGATGCGCCAGGGGTCCGATGTACCGGGGCGGATCACGCGTTTGCCCGGCGGGGTTGCCATGAACATCGCCATGACACTGGCCCGTTTCAATCTTCGCCCCTCCCTGCTCAGTGCCGTGGGGCGCGATGCCGAAGGCGATGAACTGATCGCCGCCTGCGGCGCGCGGGGTCTGGCCACGGACATGATCTACCGTTCAGAGGATCTGCCGACCGATGTATATATGGCCGTCGAAGGGGCCAATGGTCTGATCGCTGCCATCGCCGATGCACATTCGCTTGAGGCGGCGGGCGAAAAAATTCTCGCACCGCTGTCCGACGGTCGCCTCGGCAGCGCCGATACCCCTTTCAGCGGGGCGATCGCGCTCGACGGCAACCTGACCATCGATCTGCTCGATCTAATCGCACAAAGCCCGATTTTTGCCGCCGCCGATCTGCGCGTCGCTCCCGCCTCTCCCGGCAAGGCCGAGCGCTTGCTGCCCTTCGTGCAGCACGGGCGCGGCACGCTATACGTCAATCTCGAAGAGGCGGGCCTTCTGTGCCAGCATGCGTTCGACAACTCCCGAGAAGCCGCCGAGGCCCTGCTGGCGCGCGGGGCGGCCCGTGTCCTGGTCACTGATGGCGGGGCGGACACCACGGAAGGCCATGCTGACGGATATCTGAGCCGAACCCCTCCCCCCGTAATGGTCACCCGCGTGACCGGAGCGGGTGACACCTTCATGGCCGCGCATATCGCCGCTGAAATCGCCGGGCAATCCCCGGCCGACGCGCTCGAAAATGCCCTGACCGCGGCCGCCACCTACGTTTCAGGAGAAACGCCGCTATGACCAGACTTCCGCTCATCCTGTCCAGCGAAGTGGCTGCCGCCAAGGCCAGCAACCGCCCTGTGGTGGCGCTTGAAAGTACGATCATCACGCACGGGATGCCGTTTCCTCAAAACCTCGAGGTGGCGCGGCAGGTGGAAGACGACCTGCGCGCGGCAGGTGCCACGCCGGCGACCATCGCGGTCATCGACGGCACGTTGCAGATCGGGCTCGAGCCCGAGCAACTCGACACGCTGGCACGCGCAAAGGGCGTCGCCAAGCTGTCGCGCGCCGACCTAGCTGCCTGCTTGGCCTCGGGAGGCACCGGAACGACCACGGTGGCCGCGACAATGATCGCAGCCCACGCGGCCGGCATCGACGTTTTTGCGACCGGTGGTATCGGCGGGGTGCACCGAGGTGCCGAAAACAGTTTCGACATCTCGGCCGACCTGATGGAATTGGCCCAAACACCGGTCACGGTGGTGGCCGCCGGGGCAAAGGCGATCCTCGACGTGGAGAAGACGCTCGAAGTGCTCGAGACACAGGGCGTTCCGGTGATCGTTTCCGGTCAGGACAGCTTTCCGGCTTTCTGGAGCGCGACATCCCGGCTCAAGGCACCGCTGCGCATGGACGATCCGCGCGATATTGCCGCCGCGCATCGCATGCGTGGTCTGCTTGGATTGCCTGGCGGCCAGCTGGTGGCCAACCCCATTCCACGAGCCGACGAAATTCCGGCGCAAACACTCGCGCCCATCATCGCGCAGGCACAGGCCGACGCCGATGCCCACGGGATCACCGGCAAGGCCGTGACACCCTACCTGCTGCAGCGTATTTTCGAGTTGACGGAGGGGCGCTCGCTTACTGCGAACATCGCGCTCGTACGGAATAACGCACGGCTTGCAGCCCGGATTGCACAGGCCTTGAGCGATGCCACACGCGCAGGCTGAAAGTCCGCGCCCATGTCGTTCTGTCCCATTGTAGATCGGCAGCAAACCACCTAACTACTTGGCCAGAGAATTACGGACGTCAGATGAACACCCCCTTCGATCCTGAAACGCCTTCACCACGGCGGAGCCTCTTTGTCCGGCTGCGGGCGAATTTCATCACCGGATTGGTGGTCATCGCACCGGTAGGGCTGACGATCTGGCTAATCTGGTCGGTCGTGGGCTGGATCGACGGCTTCGTGCTGCCACTGGTGCCGGACAGGTATCAGCCCGACCGCATGCTGCAGAACTTCTTTGGCCTCGATCCCTCGCTGCAGATCAACGTGCGCGGGATCGGTGTGGTCATCTTTCTTCTTTTCACGGTCGTCGTGGGGTGGATGGCCAAGGGCCTTATCGGCAGGTCCTTCATCCGCTTCGCGGAAAGCCTGGTCGAACGTACTCCGGTCGTGCGCACGATCTATTCCGGCATCAAGCAGATATCCGAAACCGTCTTCGCCCAGTCCGACCGCTCGTTCGAGAAAGCATGCCTGATAGAATACCCGAGGCATGGTATCTGGGCCATTGGCTTTATCTCGACCACCACCAAGGGCGAGATCGCCCGGCGTGGCAATGACGGTCGCTCGATGCTCAGCGTGTTTCTGCCCACGACGCCCAACCCGACATCTGGTTTCCTGCTCTTCGTGCCCGAAGACGACGTCATCCAACTGGATATGACCGTTGAGGAAGCAGCCAAACTGGTGATTTCCGCCGGGCTGGTCTATCCCAATACGTCAGACCCGAAGACCCCTCCCAAGACAGACGATTACTGAAACATCTTGATCAGATCGACGGTACCGCGCTCGTTCAGATCATCCTTGTGCATCCTCAGAAAGTCATCCGCCGCGCGTTGGCCCGCCTCCTTGAGCCGCGCCAGCGTGAAGGGCGTCGGGATCATCTTTGTGGCGACAGACAATTCATTCATCAAGGCATCGTCGGCAATCATGTGAACCAGCACCCGGCTTTTCTCGACTGGCGCAATGCGACCGCTTTCCAGCAGGCGCTGCACGAATTCGATGGCACGCAGTTCGCGCAGCAGTGACGAATTGAAACTGATCTCGTTTATTCGATTCTGAATGGCTCGGCCGGTGCGCGGCGTCTCGGCGCGCTCCAGCGGATTGATGTTCACGATCAGCACGTCATCGGGCAAATTGTCGGCAAACAACGGGAAGAGCGCCGGGTTACCGGTATATCCGCCGTCCCAGTAATCCTCGGCAATGCCGGTTTTCGGATCTTCCACCGTCACGGCCTGGAACAACGTAGGCAGGCAGGCCGAAGCCAGGATCACATCGGTGCTTATTTCGCT
>JBFFFS010000131.1:0-7865 GCA_041557855.1 Roseobacter sp.
CAAGGGCGCCCTTTATCGGCCACGGCCGGCACCACCGTCGGAAGAGGTGTCGCGGTGATGACCTCCCCGGATCGATTACCAGCCTACTCGCTTTTCGCGGGGCTGCTCGCCGCGGCGGGGCTGCCGATCTATATCCACGCGCCGAAGTTCTACGTGGATGAATACGGCGTGTCGCTGGCCGCGCTCGGGACGGTGCTTTTCGGTCTGCGGCTTATCGACGTGGTGCAGGATCCGCTGCTGGGGCATCTGGCAGAGAAGACGCGCAAGCGCCGGGGCGAGGCCGTGGCGGTGGGCTGCATTATTATCGGCGCCGCCATGTTGGCCCTTTTCGCTGTGCCGCCGCTGTTTTCGCCGCTGCTGTGGTTCGGGCTGTCTCTGACGCTGGTTTTCTCGGCCTACAGTTTCCTGACCATAAATTTTTATGCTCAGGGCGTGGCCAAGGCTGACCGGCTCGCCGGGCAGGGTCACCTGCGGCTGGCCCGCTGGCGTGAAAGCGGCGCGCTGGCTGGGGTTTGCCTTGCGGCCGTGGCCCCCGTGGCACTGGGCGCGGTGATGTCGGCGCCTTTTGCGGGGTTTGCGGCCGGGTTCGCCGTTTTGGCGCTGGCCGCCTGGGCCTCGATGCGCCCGGAGTGGAGCACCGCAGGCCTTGGCGCGTCGACAGGGTTTGCGGCCGTTCTGCGCGATCCGCTGGCGCGGCGCCTGTTGCTGATCGCTCTGGTCAATGCCGCGCCGGTGGCCGTCAGCTCGACCTTGTTTCTGTTTTTCGTCGAGAGCCGTCTGGAAGCGCCGGGCTTCGAAGGGCCGCTGTTGCTCGTGTTTTTCCTTTCTGCTGCGGTCGCGGCCCCTTTCTGGGGCACGCTGGCCGAACGTTTCGGGCCACGCAACGTGCTTTTAGTGGCCATGGTGCTTGCCATTGCCGCTTTCGGCCTCACGTTAACGTTGGGGCCCGGAGACTGGGTGCTCTTCGCCGTCATCTGTCTGGCGTCGGGGGCGACGCTCGGTGCTGACCTCACGTTACTGCCGGCGATTTTCGCGGCCCGCATGGCCCGCCTGTCGCCGTCCGCGTCCGAAGGTTTTGGCCTTTGGTCGTTCGTATCGAAGCTGACGCTTGCTTTTGCTGCCGTCAGCCTGCTGCCGCTGCTGGAACAGGCCGGCTTTCAAAGCGGTGCCTCGGATAACCCGCCCGAGGCACTCTACCTGTTGACGTTACTCTATGCCGCCGTGCCGTGCGGGCTGAAACTGATTGCAATCGTCCTGCTGGCGATGACTGACCTGGAGGAGACCTGAGATGAATGCTTGGATCTACGTGCTGATCGGTGCCCTCGTGGCGCTCGGCTTGGTCTGGATGCGGTCCCGGTTCTGGAGCTTCATTGCGCAGCGGCCTGAAGATTACGAGGACGACCTGCATGCTTTTGACATGCGGCGGCATCTGAACGGCCCGCTCCTCTGTGAAGGTGTGATCTACGGCCCGCTGGGCCGCGTCAGCAGCCGTTTCGTTGCCGATTTCGATGTCAGCTGGGAAGGTGACAAGGGGGTCATGAAGGAACGCTTCGTCTATGACGATGGCAGCGTTCAGGACCGTGAGTGGCATCTGACCCTCGATGACAGCGGGCAGATCCGCGCCACCGCGCCCGACGTGGTGGGCGAAGGGCTGGGCAAGCAGTCGGGGTCATCGGTGCTACTGCGCTACAACATCCGTTTGCCGGAAGAGTCGGGCGGGCATGTGCTCAGCACGGTGGACTGGATGTACATGACACCCAACGGCACCATCATGAACCGGTCACAGTTCCGAAAGTTCGGCATCAAGGTGGCTGAACTCGTCGCCACCATGCGTCCCAAGGTAGCCTGATGCGCACATGGGAAGGCAAGAGATACTGGCTCGTCGGGGCCAGTGACGGCCTCGGTGCGGCGCTCGCGCGGCGGATGAGCAAGGCTGGCGCGCACGTCATCGTTTCTGCGCGGTCCGAAGGCAAACTGCGCGAGGTGGTGGAGAGCTTGTCCGGTGAAGGGTCCTACCAGACGGTCGATGTATCCGACGATGCAAGCGTCGTGGCCGCTGCCAGTGCCGTCGGCAAGATAGATGGCGTGGTCTATCTGGCGGGTGTGTACTGGCCATTCGGCGCCGATGAATGGGACGCCGAGCATGCCAATCTCATGGCCGACATAAATTTTACCGGGTTGGTGCGGGTGATGGGTCGGGTGGTGCCGCAGTTCGTGGCGCGCGACGCGGGCCATGTGGTCATCACCAGCAGCCTGACGGGGTTCCGGGGGCTGCCGGGATCGATAGGCTACACGGCGTCAAAGGCGGGTACGATGTCTCTGGCGGAATGCATGTACGCCGATCTGCGCCAGACGGGCGTCGATGTGCAGGTTGCCAATCCCGGCTTCATCAAGACCCAGCTGACCGACAAGAACGACTTTCGGATGCCTTTCATCATGGAGCCGGAGCAGGCCGCCGAAGTGATGTTCCGGCACATGAACAGCAATCGATTCAAGAAGAGCTTCCCAACGCTCTTCTCGCTGGTGTTCCGAGGCAGTCAGTTCCTGCCGGACTGGCTTTATTTCCGCATATTTTCCTGAGCGTCGCAGACGTGGATCACAGGCGGCCCTTGTGGGTTTCGAAGATCTCGGCGGCGCGCTGCCAGACCGCGCCATTTTCAGGCAGTGTCAGAAGCGCCGGCAGCAGTTGGGCCGCGTAGTCCTCGCTGCTTTCGAGCGGAAGCATTGAGGGCAGATTGTCGATGGCCGTCACGTCCAGAGGCGGCGTCTCCGCCACGCGGAGCGCGGGCTCCTGCCACGTGGTGGTGCGGTCATAGACCTTGATGGGGGAGAAATCGCTGTCCGGATCACAGGCGATATCCCCGATGACACTCAGCCGTCGCGGGCGGGTGACCGAGTCTGCGGGCACGAAAACCGGCGTGCCGGGGCGGGCGAGAATGCAATTGAAAAAGAGTTCGTGGGCCAGCACCGCCGGAAACGGCCCGCCAGAGGCGGTTTCCGCCATGTCCCACTTGGTCGTCGCCACGCCCATGGTCGTGCAGAGGTCGATCACGCCGGTGCCGACGCGTCCCAGCGCGCCAATGACTAGCGCGTTCGGGCGGTGAGTGCCGGTTGCCACCAGCTCGCCCTGCAGGTCTTGCAGCAGGCGGCTTGCGTTTTCATAGGAAGTGACCGGCCCGGCGGTCTGTCCGCGTTGCTGCGCGGCCCAGCATTTCAGTGCCACGGCAGCGCCTGCATAGCCCGCCCAGTAGCCGAATGCCGCGACACGCCGCCCGGCCTCATCCGTCAGGTATTCGAGATCGAGCAGCGTGCCGCCACCCGCCTTGAACCGTCGCAGCAGCCGCAAGCCCGCCGGTTGGCCCTTGAAGGCGTGGCCGAACATAATGTGGCGATGGCGCAGCGGGGTGTCGTCCTCAGGCAGTTCCTTGAGGCCGAAAATGACTGCGTCTTGCGGCGCTTCCGGCCAGCTGTGGGCGGGTACCATGGTGCAGCCCGTGGCGGCGTAATCCGCATCCGCGATCACCCGGTCGGGGCTCTCCTCGACCGACAGCCTGACGCCTGCCGCCATAAGCTGACGGGCGCCGTCCGGGGTCAGGCCGACCCGGGTTTCGTTGTCGCGCTGTTCGGCGCGTAGCCATAAATGGGTCATGCCGGTACCATCCCTGCATCTATTACCGCCTTTACCGAAGCGCGCTTGCGCATCATGTCGAGAAAGCCCGATATCTTTGGGTAATCAGCGAGTGCCACCCCGTCCCATTCAAGCCAGTTGCAGACCGCGAAGGCGTAGGGGTCGGCCAGCGTCAGTTGCGGGCCCATGAATAACGGCCCCCTGAAGCAGTGGTTTTCCAGGTAGTCGGCGCTTTGCGCCATGGTCTGCGGCACCTTGGCAGCCATGTCCGCGTGACTTTCCGGTTTGTCCGCCCAGCGGCTGCCGCGCATTTTGTGGGCGTGGTTCACATGCATGGTGGAGGCGATGTAATACATGATGCTGCGCATCTGGGCGGCTTCGATTGGATCGTCGGGCACGAGGTGGGCTTGTGGCGTGACGGCTGCGATGTAATCCAGAATGGCCCCGGTTTCGGTAAGCAGGACGCCGTTCGTCTCCAGCGTCGGTACGCGGCCCTTCGGGTTGAGGGCGAGGTACTCGGGCCCTGTCTGCTCCGCTTCCTTGAAATTGAGCATGACCGGTTCGAAAGGCACGCCGGCCTCGTGCAGGGTGATGGCGACGGCGACCGAGATGGTGCCCGGAGCGTAGTAGAGACGCATGGCAGTCCTTTCAAACATGGGTTTGCGCGTAGTGGCGCGCCGGGTCTTCAAGATGCGGGATCGCGTTGAACATGGTCGGCGACAGCTTGCCCCCGATCGGAAACAGGCGGTGCTGGGAGGTGTTGTAGATGGCCAGAGCCAATTGCGCCATACCGTCGATGTCCAGACGCAGCACCTGCCGCATCGCGCAGGAGATCAGCCCGCCGGAGGTAATGACCAGCGCCGGGCCATCGCCATCGGCGATCTCGGCGATGACTTCGGCGATGCGGGCCTCGAAGGCGGCGAAGGTTTCCGGCGCGCCTGAAATCTCGTCGCGCTGCCAGGCGGCGAAGAGCTGCGGCAGATGTTTGGTGAAACTGGCGTGGTCGTTGGGGAAGGGGATGCCGTGCTCGTCCATCATGGCCTGCGCCAGCGTCAGGTATTCCAACTCGTTCAGCCGCGCGTCCTCGATCGGCTCCAGCCCCGTCTGCATGGCGGCGGCGGTTTCGCGGTGCCGCCGCAGAGTGCCTGTATAGAGCCGGGTGTGATGCTGGTTGCGGTCGCGCAGGTGCTCGCCGAGCCAGGCGGACTGCTGGTGGCCGAGCGGGCTGAGCCGGTCGTAGCCCTTCTCGTCGGTGGCGGCGGAATTGGCCTGTCCGTGTCGGATGAGTGTGATCTGTGTCATGGCGCCTGCTGCGAAAGTTTCGCCTTACCTAGGCCAGGGATGCGCGGGGGGAAAGGGCGGGAGCCTCCGGCGGGGATATTTGAGGTCCAAAGAAGCCGATGTGCAGCATCCCGGGTCCGATCGGAAACACCGGTGGCGCAAATCTCGCGGCTTGTGTCGGGAATGGGCTGCCGTTTGGGGGGCGCTTGTCCTTATACTCGGATGCGGTACGGCAGGAGTGCGTCGCGATGGGCGAGAAAATCAAATTCACTCTGGATGGGCAGGAAGTGCAGGCAGAGGCCGGCATGACCATCTGGGAGGTTGCCCACGGGCGCGGTCTCGTGATCCCGCACCTGTGCCATAAACCGGCTCCGGGGTACCGGCCGGACGGCAACTGCCGGGCCTGCATGGTCGAGATCGAGGGCGAGCGGACGCTGGCGGCCTCCTGTATTCGCGAACCCAGCGAAGGCATGGTGGTGACGACCAATTCGGCGCGGGCGCAGAACGCCCGCCGGATGGTGGTGGAGATGCTGGTCGCCGATCAGCCCGAGCGCTCGGTGGCGCATGACAAGTCCAGCCACCTGTGGGACATGGCCGAGGCCAATGGTGTCAGCGAGAGCCGGTTCCCGAAGCTTGAGGAAGGACGGATTCCGCTGCTCGACGACAGCCATGTGGCAATGTCGGTCAATCTGGACGCCTGCATTCAATGCGGGCTCTGCGTCCGGGCCTGCCGTGAAGTGCAGGTCAACGATGTCATCGGCATGTCCGGGCGGGGCCATGATGCCTATCCGACCTTCGACATGGCCGACCCGATGGGCGCCTCCACCTGTGTTGCCTGCGGCGAGTGCGTCCAGGCCTGCCCGACGGGCGCGCTGATACCCGCCACGGTGGTCGATGAGGCGCAGGTTGGCGACAGTGCCGACTTTGACAGTGAGGTAGATAGCATCTGCCCCTTCTGCGGTGTCGGCTGCCAGGTGTCGCTGAAGGTCAAGGATGGCAAGATCAAATATGTCGAGGGCATCAATGGGCCCGCCAACGAGGGACGCCTTTGCGTCAAGGGGCGGTTCGGCTTCGATTACATCCACCATCCGCACCGGCTGACCAAGCCGCTCATCCGCCGCGAGGACGCGCCGCCGAAAGGGCTGAACGTCGATCCCGGCAACTGGCAGACCCATTTCCGCGAAGCAAGCTGGGAAGAGGCGCTTGACGTCGCCGCCGCGGGAATGAAGGGCCGGGGCCGCGAGATCGCCGGCTTCGGCTCGGCGAAATGCACCAACGAGGAGGCCTATCTTTTCCAGAAGCTGATCCGCCAGGGGTTCGGGCACAATAACGTCGATCACTGCACACGTCTGTGTCATGCCTCCTCGGTGGCCGCGCTGATGGAGAACGTGGGCTCGGGGGCCGTGACCGCGACCTTCAACGAGATCGAGAACGCGGATGTGGCGATCGTCATCGGGGCCAACCCGGTAGAAAACCACCCCGTCGCCGCGACCTTTTTCAAGCAGTTCACCAAGCGCGGCGGCAAGCTGATCGTCATGGACCCGCGCGGGCAGGCGCTCCGGCGGTTCGCCACCCATATGCTGCAGTTCCGCCCCGGCGCGGATGTGTCGATGCTCAACGCGATCATGCATGTGATCGTCGAGGAGGGGCTCTACGACCAGCAGTATATCGACGCCTATACCGAGAACTGGGAAGCCGAAAAGGCGCATCTGGCGGATTTCTCGCCCGAAGCGATGGCGGGCATTTGCGGTATCGAGGCCGATACCCTGCGCGAGGTCGCCCGGACTTTTGCGGGGGCCAAGGCGGCGATGATCTTCTGGGGCATGGGGGTCAGCCAGCACATTCACGGCACCGACAATTCGCGCTGTCTGATCAGCCTTGCGCTTATGACCGGGCAGGTCGGACGGCCCGGGGCTGGGCTGCATCCGCTGCGGGGGCAGAACAACGTGCAGGGAGCCTCTGACGCGGGCCTGATCCCGATGTTCCTGCCCGATTACCAGCCGGTGACGGACGATGGTGTGCGTTCGGCCTTTACCAAGGTCTGGGGGACGGCCGATTTCTCCAACGAGCGCGGGCTGACGGTGACCGAGATCATGGATGCGGTGCATGCGGGCAAGGTGAAGGGGATGTACATTCTGGGCGAGAACCCGGCGATGTCCGACCCGGACGTGGAACATGCGCGCGATGCGCTCGCGATGCTCGATCATCTGGTGGTGCAGGACATCTTCATCACCGAGACCGCGAACTACGCGGATGTGATCCTGCCGGCGAGCGCTTTTGCGGAAAAGTCGGGGACCGTCACCAATACCAACAGGCAAGTGCAGATGGGCCGCCCGGCGGTGCCGCCGCCCGGCGACGCGCGCGAGGACTGGTGGATCGAGGTGCAGCTGGCCAAACGGCTCGGCCTGCCCTGGGATTATCAGAGCCCTGCGGATGTCTTTGCGGAGATGAAGCAGAACATGCGCAGCCTGAACAACATCACCTGGGAGCGACTGGAAGCGCAGAATGCCGTGACCTACCCGTCGCTCAGCCCCGAGGATCCCGGGCAGGCAATCGTCTTCGGTGAGGGGTTCCCGCGTCCCGATGGGCGTGCGCGCTTCACGCCTGCCTCCGTCATTCCGCCTGACGACGTGCCCTCGGCGGAGTACCCGATGATACTGACCACGGGCCGGCAACTTGAGCATTGGCATACGGGGTCGATGACCCGCCGCTCGGCCGTACTCGACGGTCTTGAGCCGGAGGCCAACTGCTCTTTGCATCCCTCCACGCTGCGCAGGTTGGGTGTGGCCCCGGGGGAGCAGGTGCGCCTGACAACCAAACGAGGCAGTATCTCCATCATGGCGCGCGAGGACCGCGCAGTTGCACCGGACATGGTGTTCCTGCCCTTCGCCTACGTGGAAGCGGCGGCCAATATTCTGACCAACCCGGCGGTTGATCCTTACGGGAAGATCCCCGA
>JBFFFS010000132.1:0-7835 GCA_041557855.1 Roseobacter sp.
CAGCTGGGTCGCGGAGGACCGATCACCGTGACCGATCCGCATGTCCGGCGCTATTTCATGACGGTTCAGGAAGCCGTGAAACTTGTTCTCCAAAGCGGCGCCATGGCCCGTGGCAACGAGGTTTTCGTGCTGGATATGGGCAAGCCGGTTTCGATTTTGCATCTGGCTCGGCAGGTGATCGAGAGCACAGGGCTGACAGTAAAGGATGCGGCCCATCCGGACGGAGATATCGAGATCAAGATTACAGGACTGCGCCCCGGTGAAAAGCTGGTTGAGGAGTTAACGCTGCACAACGATCTTGTATGGACAGACCACGCCAAGATTTTCTGCTCGATAGAGGACAACCTTTCGCAGCATGAAACGGCAACCGCGTTGCGGCGGATCAGGGAGGCTATTGTTGCCAGCGATGAAGAGCTTGCCCGTCAGGTGGCGATGCATTTCGTCGAAACCGCACCAGAGCCTCTGGACATGGAGGACGTCGCCCCCAAAAGCGCCTGATCCGCTCTTGCGCTGCCGCTGCAATAGCCCCACCTTTCCCCCATGACGCAGGCGACCTTACTTTCTTTTGGCCATGGATACAGCGCGCAAGCGCTGGCGCGCAGGCTCTTGCCAGAAGGCTGGCGCGTGATCGGTACAACCCGGGACCCTGAAAAGGCGGAAACGCTGCGTGCACAAGGGGTCGAGGCGCGGGTTTGGCCCGGCGAGAGCCTTGATACGGAAATTGCTGAAGCAGATGCTGTGCTGGTCTCGGCCGCACCCGGAGACAGCGGCGACCCCGTACTTTCACGGCTGCGCACGTCGCTCGCAACTGCGGCCCCGCATCTGAGATGGGTCGGCTATCTTTCAACAACCGGGGTTTACGGAGATCATGGAGGTGCCTGGGTGGATGAAACAACGGAGCTTACCCCATCCACCGCACGAGGCCGCGCGCGGGTCGCTGCGGAATCCGAATGGCAGAGCATTCCCGGTTTGCCACTGCATATCTTCAGGCTCGCGGGCATTTATGGGCCGGGCCGGGGCCCGTTCGCCAAGGTGCGTGCCGGAACCGCGCGTCGGATCATCAAGAAGGATCAGGTCTTTTCGCGCATCCACGTGGATGACATCGCGCAGGTTCTCCACGCGTCGCTGACACGACCCGATCCCGGCGCAATCTACAACCTCTGCGATGATGATCCCGCACCGCCGCAGGACGTTATCTCCTATGCGGCGGAACTTCTCGGCCTGCCGCAGCCTCCTGCTGAAGCATTCGAAACGGCGGAAATGACGCCGATGGCCCGAAGCTTTTATGCTGAAAGCAAGAAAGTACGGAATGATCGCATCAAAACCGATCTCGGTATCGCACTCAAATATCCGGATTACCGGTCGGGCCTCAGGGCCATGCTGAACAACGATGCGGAAGGCTGATCGCGATCAGGCGCTTCTGGAGGCAATGCGGCCGGGAGCGATGACAGGGCTCAGGCGCGTGCCTCACCGATTTGGGCCACTCCCAGCACGGAGAGCACTTTGGCCTCGATATCGGCTGCATTCATCCCCGCGACGGCGTACATGTCGGCGGGGCTCGCCTGATCGATGAAGATGTCGGGCAGTACCATGGAGCGATACTTGAGGCCATCGTCGAAAACACCTTCGTCCGACAAAAGTTGCGCCACGTGACTTCCGAATCCGCCGACAGCACCTTCTTCGACCGTGATCAACGCTTCGTGCCGGGCGGCAAGATCGAGGATCAAATCCTTGTCCAGCGGTTTGGCAAAACGCGCGTCCGCGACAGTCGGCGTGATGCCACGGGCCATCAGCGCCTCTGCAGCCGCTTCCACTTCGCCCAGTCGGGTTCCGAAAGACAGGATCGCCACCCGGGCACCTTCGCGGATAATGCGTCCCTTGCCGATTTCCAGCGGCACGCCGCGCTCGGGCATATCAACCCCTTTGCCCTCGCCCCGCGGAAACCGAAAGGAGATGGGGCCATCATTATATGCCGCAGCGGTCGCCACCATGTGCCGCAACTCTGCTTCATCCGCCGCCGCCATGACGACGAACCCCGGCAGGTTGGCCAGATAGGCCACGTCGAAGGATCCCGCATGGGTCGCGCCGTCTGCCCCGACAAGACCAGCCCGGTCGATGGCGAAACGTACCGGTAGCCGCTGGATGGCGACATCATGGACCACCTGATCGTACCCGCGCTGCAGGAAGGTGGAATACATCGCGCAAAAGGGTTTCATACCGCCGGCGGCAAGCGCCGCTGAAAAGGTCACGCCGTGCTGTTCGGCAATGCCGACGTCGAAACAGCGGCTGGGATAGCGTTCGGCAAAGAGGTTCAGCCCGGTTCCATCCGGCATCGCGGCCGTAATAGCGCAGATCTTGGCGTCATCGCCGGCTTCCTGCAGCAGGCTCTCGGCGAAGACCTTGGTGTAACTTGGGGCATTGGAGGGCGCTTTTTTCTGCTCTCCGGTCACGACATTGAACTTGGCCGTCGCGTGGCCCTTGTCGCGCGCCGCTTCAGCGGGCCCGTAACCTTTGCCCTTCTTGGTCAGCACGTGGATAAGGATAGGCCCCGTCGCGCGCGCCTTTACGGTCCTCAGTACCGGCAGAAGCTGGTCCATGTCGTGCCCGTCGATCGGGCCAAGATAGGAAAAGCCCAGTTGTTCAAAGAGAGTGCCGCCGACTGCCATGCCCTTGAGCATATCCTTGGCGCGCCTGGCGCCTTCGCGAAAGGGCGCGGGCAACAGGCTTACGGCTCCTTTGGCCGCGGCCTTGAAATCCTGGAACGGCTCTTCCGCATAAAGACGGCTGAGGTAGGAGGACATCGCACCCACAGGCGGTGCAATCGACATCTCGTTGTCGTTCAGAATGACGATCAGCCGCTTCTTGAGATGGCCTGCATTGTTCATCGCTTCATAGGCCATTCCCGCGGACATGGACCCGTCGCCGATGACGGCGATCGCGTCACCAAGCCCTTCGGGCACCACGCCGCCCAGATCGCGCGCCACTGCAAAGCCAAGGGCTGCCGAGATCGACGTCGAACTATGGGCCGCGCCGAACGGGTCATAGGGGGACTCGCTGCGCTTGGTAAAACCGCTCAGGCCATCTTTCATCCGCAGGGTCCGGATGCGGTCCCGGCGTTCGGTCAGGATTTTGTGCGGATAGCACTGGTGACCCACGTCCCAGATGATTTTGTCGCGCGGTGTGTCGAAGACCGCGTGCAGCGCCACGGTCAACTCGACCACGCCGAGACCCGCGCCCAGGTGCCCGCCGGTGACCGAAACCGCAGAGACAGTTTCCGCGCGTACTTCGTCGGCCAGCTGTCTGAGCTGCTTGTCGGTCAGGCCCTTCATGTCCGCCGGTCTTCTGACCTGGTCGAGCAGGGGCGTGGCAGGAGTTTCAGTCGTCATCCGGCGTCCTCAATATGCGCGCGACACCACGAATCGCGCAGCTTCTTTTAGGGTGTCGGCATCGGTGCCGTAAACACCCAGGCTTTCGCAGGCCGTTTCAACCAGATCTCGGGCGCGGCGCTGCGCCTCCTCCAAGCCCAGAAGAGAGACAAACGTCGCTTTGCCTGCCTGTGCGTCCTTGCCAACGGCCTTTCCAACGGTAGCGCTGTCGCCGATGACATCCAGCACGTCATCGGCGATCTGGAACGCGAGGCCAAGCGCACGGGCGTATTCCTGCAATGGGCCGATGTCGGCCTGCGCCAACCGCGCCCCCGCCGTGGCCGACCATTCGATCAGCGCGCCGGTCTTGCCGCGTTGCAGAGCGGTGATCTCATCCAGTGTGAGCGCCTCCGATGCGGTTTCGGCCGCAATATCCAGTGCCTGCCCCAGAACCATGCCGGCCGCGCCGCTGGCCCGAGCAAGACTCAGGACCAGATCGGCGCGGACGCTCGGCTCTGCGCTGGTTTCGGGGTGCGCGACCAGTTCAAAAGCGAGCGTCTGCAACGCATCCCCCGCCAATACGGCAGTGGCTTCGTTCCAGCGTTTGTGGACGGTCGGCTGGCCCCGCCGAAGGTCATCGTCATCCATACACGGCAGATCGTCATGAACGAGGCTATAGGCATGCAGCGCCTCGATTGCCGTCGCCGGCCAGATCGCCTCTGCCTCGGGGATTCCATGCAACCGCGCGCTCTCGAGCACCAGAAATCCACGCAGCCGCTTGCCGCCCCGGGTTGCGTGGGCCATCGCCTGGACAACCGCAATATCGTCGAAGTCTGCCAGAACCTTGTCAAACTGGGCCTGCACGGTGTCCGCTGCCTGTCGCAGCCGTGCTTCGAGCATGGTTTAAAGACCTGTAACGGGTGTGGTGCCGGTCGGCTGCCCGTCGCCGTCAAGCGTTATGGCCGCCACCTTTTCCTCAGCTTCCTTGAGCTTCTGTTCGCAGCGCTTTTTCAGCGCTGCGCCGCGCTCGTAAAGCGAGATGCTTTCGTCAAGCGCCACATCTCCGCGCTCCAATTGACCCAGAACATTCTCCAGCTCTTTCAGGGCCTGCTCAAAACTCATTTCGTTTACGGGCGTCTCTGTCATCTTCTCAAATTCCTGCAGAAAGGTCGCGAAGACCCTAATCTCAATCCGGCGCAGGCGCCAGTGCCGCAGCGGTTTCTTTGGTTGGGAAATATTTTCCCGGTTGCGGGGGCAAGCAGCCCCCGGGTTTTAATCCGGGGCCAGCATATAACCCGCGCCCCGCACAGTCTGCAGGTATCTCGGTTGCTTGGGATCCGCTTCGATCTTCCGGCGCAGGCGGGTGATCTGGACGTCGACGGCCCGTTCCTGGGCCTGCCCGCGATCCCGTCCGAGTTCTTCAACAAGCTTGGCGCGGCTGATCGGCTCATTGCACTTGGAAGAAAATATCTTCATCAGCTGCATTTCCGTCCCGGTGAGCCCCACGAGATTTTCGCCTTCCCACATTTCGCCGCGTTCCATGTCATAGCGGATCGGGCCGAGGGTCAGTACCTTCGGGGCAGTCTCATCGACCGGCGAGTCGGGCATGCGCCGCAAAATCGCGTTGATGCGCAAGAGCAATTCCTTGGGCTCGAAAGGCTTGGGAAGGTAATCATCCGCCCCGGCTTCCAGTCCCTCGATCCGATTGTCGGTTTCGCCTTTGGCCGTCAGCAGCAGGATGGGCACGCTGCTGGTCTCGCGCAGTGTACGGGTGAAGGCAATGCCGTCCTCGCCCGGCATCATCACGTCCAGCACCAGCAGATCGAACTCAAGCCCCGACAGGATGCGCCGCGCATGGGCGACATCGCGGGCGGCCGTCACCAGAAAGCCGTTCCGCATCAGGAATTTCTGCAGGAGTGTGCGGATGCGCTCGTCGTCATCGACGATCAGCAAATGCGCGTCGAGGTCACTCATGAGCCGCTTTCCCTCAGGCGGTTGTACGTATAGCGCATCTCGCGGTCCATCATCGCTTCCAGCACCTTGCGAAATCCTGCGACGGCCTCGGGTCCGGCATCGCGAAAGGCCATGCGCATGCGGGCGCGCTGCGCGTCAGACAGCTTTTGTTCAAGTGCTTCCCCTTCTTCGGTCAGGAAAAGATGGCGCTCACGCTTGTCGAACTTCCCGATCCTGCTCTCCACAAGACCATCCTCGATCAAAGTGCGCAAGACACGGTTCAGCGATTGTTTCGTGACTCCCAGAATGCTCAGCAGATTGTTCACGGTGGTGCCAGGGGCGCGGTTGATGAAGTGGATGGCGCGGTGATGCGCGCGCCCGTAGGCCATGTCGGAGAGGATGCGGTCCGGATCGGCGGTAAACCCGCGGTAAGCAAAGAACATCGCCTCGATACCCTGCCGGAGCTGCTCATCCGTCAGGAAAAGAAGGCTTTCGCCGGTGTGGCTGGAGCTTGGTCTGCCGTCTTCCATAGGCTTCTGCCTCAAATTCACAAAACAATTATCTTGAGCATACGTCAGTGTTGTTGACATTCCAAGAGCGAAGCGATATCGACTCGCAGGTTTTGCGCAATTTTATGTCCGATACGGTCCTTATTTGCGCAATATTTGGAAATTATTGCTGCGATACGGAGAGTAAGACCATGGCAGGCGCATATGATGATCGTGACGGCTATATCTGGATGGACGGCCAGATGGTGCCGTGGCGCGAGGCAAACGTCCACATTCTGACCCATGCCATGCATTACGCATCTTCGGTTTTCGAGGGCGAACGGGCCTACAACGGCAAAATCTTCAAAAGCCGCGAACATTCTGAGCGGCTGGTCCGCTCCGCGCGGATGATTGACTTCGAAATCCCCTATACCGTTGACGAAATCGAAGCGGCAAAAGTAGAGGTGCTTGCGAAATCATGCCTGAAAGACGCATACGTGCGGGCCATCGCATGGCGGGGTGCTGGCGAGGACATGGGTGTCGCCTCCGCGCGTAACCCTGTTCGGATGGCAATCGCTGCATGGGAGTGGGGCGCCTATTATGGCGATGCCAAGATGAAGGGCGCCAAGCTGGACATTTCAAAGTGGAAACGCCCCAGCCCCGAAACCATCCCCAGCCATGCCAAGGCATCCGGTCTCTACATGATCTGCACGATGTCCAAACATGCCGCCGAGGCCAAGGGCTGCTCGGACGCCATGATGTTCGACTATCGCGGATACGTGGCGGAAGCGACAGGGGCCAACATCTTTTTCGTGAAGGACGGTGAAGTGCACACGCCCGACCCTGATTGCTTTTTGAACGGGATTACCCGCCAGACAGTGATCGGCATGCTGAGAGATCGTCAGGTCAAAGTGCACGAGCGGCACATCATGCCGGAAGAACTCGAAGGGTTCGAGCAGTGTTGGCTGACCGGCACGGCGGCGGAGGTCACGCCGGTGGGCCAGATCGGCGATTACAACTTCGAAGTGGGCAGCCTGACACGCGAAATCGCGCAGAGCTACGAGACGCTGGTGCGCGATTGATTTGAGCGCCACGTTTGACGCGTAGTTTTCGCTGAATACAAACAATCAAAAAGGCCGGTCTGAACTTCAGACCGGCCTTTTACGTGCCGCCAGTGGCTGCCTTTAGGTGCAAGGCTCAAAAATCGACGCCGCGCTGTGCCTTGATGCCCGCCTGATAGGGATGCTTCACTTCGACCATCTCGCTAGCGAGGTCGGCGTAATCGATGATCTCCTGTTTGGCGTCGCGACCGGTGAGAATGACGCTGGTATTCGTGGCGCGTTTCTCCAGCCCGTCGATGACGGCGCCCGGTTGCAGATAATCGTACCGCAGCGCAATGTTGATCTCATCGAGTACGACGAGGTCATAATCGCCGCTTTCCATCAAGGCCGTGGCCTCGGCAAAGGCAGTGACAGCCGCCGTAATGTCCCGTTCGAGGTCCTGCGTGTCCCAAGTGAAGCCTTCGCCCATCACGCGCCATGTGACGCCGCCGAGTTTGTCGAAAAACTGCCGCTCCCCGGTCACCCAATTGCCCTTGATGAATTGCACCACAGCGACGCGCTGGCCCCAGCCGAGTGCACGTACGATGACGCCGAACGCACTGGAAGATTTGCCTTTGCCGTCGCCGGTATGAACAAGCACCAGACCCTTCTCTGGGTCTTTGGCAGCAGCGGCCTTTTCCCTTTGCTTGGCCTGCAGGGCCTGCATTTCCAGCTTGTGTTTTTCCGCGTCCGCCATGTGTGGGTGTCCTTCTTCAGGTGGTGCCTTGCGGCGGCACATGCGGCTTGCTTTTCCTGCGGTCAAGCCCCAGTTGGCGTTCGCGCCAGATGATCAGCACCCCGCCCGCAATTACCAGCGCTGCACCCAGCAGGATCGGGCGTGTGGGCACTTCGCTGAAGGCCACGTAACCAA
Source organism: Roseobacter sp. (assembly GCA_041557855.1). Lineage (GTDB taxonomy): Bacteria > Pseudomonadota > Alphaproteobacteria > Rhodobacterales > Rhodobacteraceae > Roseobacter. The sequence continues at coordinate 7,778 of JBFFFS010000132.1, forward strand.
TGATACTGGCAAAGATCATCGATGCGTAATCGAAGGGCGCGAGCATGGAGGCGCTGCC
>JBFFFS010000133.1:0-7774 GCA_041557855.1 Roseobacter sp.
AGATCAGGAAAAATCCGAGCCAGTTCCTGTGCCGCATGCTCCGGGTCGATCATCTGCGGCGGCTGCGCATAAAGGGCATGAGTTTCGAAGTTGGTCGCCAGAAGACGGCCGTGACGATCCACGATATCCGCGCGTGCCGCATGGATCTGTGTACCCGGAACATCGACCCGAGGCTCCATCGGTTCGGAGGTGGCCAAAAGGCCCATCCGCAGACCAATCACACAAAAGGCTATCACGAAGAAAGCCCCCAGCACCAGCAGGCGCCCTTCGGCGCGCTGGCGCGCCTGGTCGCGCATCTGCTCATGCCGGATGCGAATATTTTCGCGCTCGATCGCGTCGGGGTTCTCCCCCTTGCTGCGCGCGTCGAGAATGCGCGCAAGAGGACGCAGCGGCGTGCGGATCATGGGCGGTTTCCGATCTGATTACCTTCGAGGTTGGCCACATCGATCACGTCGGTGATCTCCAGCAAGGGGGACGGCGGATAGGCAACCTGATCAATATGGCCGAACTGCTCGGGCCGCAGCGGCAACAGCCCCAGACGGTCAAAGTTGATATTCGCCAGATCGCGCAGCCGGTCCGGACGGTTGAGATAGGCCCATTCGGCCCGCAGGATCGAAAGGCGCTCATGCGCCGCCCGGATCTCCCGCCGCAGTTCACGCGTCTCGGCCAGCGCGCCCTGTGTCGCGTAATTTTCGCGGTAGGCCCAGAATGCCAGCCCGATGACGCTCAGCGTCGTCAATATGTAGAAAATCGTCCGCATCATATCCCCACTTTCGCCGTCGGCATGCCGACGACCTTTGCATCAATTTCCGCCGCCGGCGCCTCGGTGCGCACGGCCACCCGCAGCTTTGCCGAGCGGGCGCGCGGATTGGCCTCGATTTCAGCTGCATCCGCGGCAATTGCCTTGCGCGATTTCAAGATGAAGGCCGGCGCGTCGCGTTCGATCTCGGGCGCAAAGCGATTGGCATTGCCACCCGCGCCCGCACGGGCCGTCAAGAACCGCTTGACCATCCGATCCTCAACTGAATGAAACGTGACGACCGCCAGTTGCCCACCGGGTTTCAAGACCCGTTCAGCCGCCATAAGCCCCTGAAAAAGCTCCCCATACTCATCGTTCACCGCAATGCGCAGAGCTTGGAAACTACGGGTTGCGGGATGCGATTGCCCGGGCTTCGCACGCGGCAGGCAACCTTCGATGATCCCAGCCAGACGCAATGTGTTCGTGATGGGCGCAAGAGACCTTTCGCGCAGGATCGCCTTTGCAATCCGGCGGCTCGCGCGCTCCTCTCCATAGTGATAAAGGATGTCGGCAATCGCCTCTTCGCTGGCTTCATTCACGATATCGGCGGCAGAAGGCCCCTCCTGGCTCATCCGCATGTCCAGCGGACCATCCTTCATGAACGAAAAGCCGCGTTCTGCTCGGTCAAGCTGCATCGAGGAGACGCCCAGATCGAGCACCACACCATCGAGGTCGGTCGCATATTCATCCATCCGGGAAAATACGCCGTTTTGCATCACCAGCCGGTCGCCATATTGCCCCGCCCAGCTTGCCGCCATTTCGAAAGCCAAAGGGTCGCGGTCAACGGCGATCACACGCTCAGCTCCCGCATCGAGAAGCCCGCGCGTGTAGCCCCCAGCACCAAAGGTGCCGTCCAGCCAAATCCCGGTAACAGGGGCGACAGCTTTGAGAATTGCAGGCAGCAGTACGGGGATATGAGGCGCGTCAGGGTCTGATATGGCCGCAGCAGCCATGGACTAATCCCCCTGTTTCGCATCCAGGAACACGAGCGGATCGAAGTCTTCCGGCAATTCATCCAGCCAGGCTTCGGTCTTCGCCGCCTCTTCCTGTTCGTAGGTCTCTGGGTTCCAGATTTGGAAGGTATCGCCCGCAGCGATGAAAAAGGCCTCTTTGTCGAGTCCGATCTTCTGGCGCAGCTTCGCCGGCAACACCAGACGGCCCGTTTCATCCACCGACGTCGGAAAGGATTGTCCGTGAAACAGGCGTTGCAGCATTTTGCGTTCCATCGACCCGCGCGGCAGCCTGTCGATCTTGGCGTCCACCTCGTCGATGGCTTCCATGGTATAACATTCGAGGTAATTGCGGCGATGATCGCCATAGACAATCACCAGTTCGGGCTGGTCGCCCGAGTTCCAGTTCGGGTCCGCGGCCTCCACCACACGCCGAAAAGAGGCCGGAATAGACACCCGCCCCTTCGCATCGACCTTATGGTGGCTCTCGCCTCTGAACCTGCGGCCCACTGCCTTTTCCCAATCCTTCGCACCACTGTGAGGGCGGCGCGTATCCCCCTGAGTTAAAATGGAAACGGCGGGTTGTTCTGCGGCCACTGATCAACCCGCCGCCCTCGTCCCGCGTTGCGGGGAAGTCCGACTGCGCGCGCCCCCTGGGGGGATGTCTGCTCGCTCGCGCGCCGGATTTCTTGGTCGGATGAAAGCGAGGTGCCTGTATGAAACCTGCTAGAGTCTTATTTGGTTTTGGGGTCGTTTAGCGCCCCGGGTCTCGTTCTCATCTGATGCACAAGGTATAATGTGGGAAATCATGGTACAGCAAGGGATTTTTTCACCTCCGCGCCCCTACATGCTGTAATTCAACCCTGCAGAAAACAAGATATTGATGCCATTTAAGCCAAACTTCACTATAATTTGTGCTTAACTTGATGAGGTAAACAACATGTAGGAACACCTGAAGTATTAAAAATGTTCCCACGAAATCCCAAAAAAAATGCATCTTCAGACTGAAACAGCAGATGTTCCCGTCTTGTTCCGACCCCAACTTGAGGGAATCGGCGAAGATTCATCGATGAATCACTTGATTCGTGACATTTGCGGCCCGCTGTCGTGGATCCCGCCCACGATTTCCCATGCCACCCATCATTTCCCGTGAAAAACCCGTTTTCGAACGCGACAGATGATTTCCGGGGGTAGAAAACTGACCTCGACGTTCTTTGGCCTACGACGAGGCTCTTTCAAGCGCCGGGCGCAATTACGACAATACTATTGTGATAACTGCGCCGCCCATGAGGCGCAGTAGGAAAACACGTATCAGTCATGTCTCCACGCTGTTTAGGCAGTTCAGGCCATGCCGCCCTTGATCAAACCTTCGGCGATCCGCGCATAGGCCTGGGCCATCGCGCCCTCTCCGGCAGCGACCGGTGTGCCCCCATCCCCGGCAAGGCGAGTTTCCAGATCGATCGGAAGCGCGCCCAACAACGGCACGCCCATTTTCTCGGCTTCGGCAGCAACGCCGCCATGCCCGAAAATCTGATGCTCCGATCCGCAATCGGGGCAGACAAACATAGACATGTTCTCAATCAGCCCAAGAACCGGGGTCTTCAGAGTAGCGAACATATCAAGCGCCTTGCGCGCGTCGATCAGCGCCACATCCTGCGGGGTCGAGACAACGATGGCACCGGAAAGCTCGGACTTTGTGCAAAGCGTCAGCTGCACATCGCCCGTCCCAGGCGGCAGATCGACCAGCAGAACGTCCAACTCGCCCCACTCCACCTGCCCCAGCATCTGCTGTAGCGCCCCCATCAACATGGGTCCGCGCCAGACGACAGCCTTTCCTTCCTCCAACATGAAGCCGATAGACATGAGCGTGACACCATGCGCGTGCAGCGGAATGATGGTCTTGCCGTCCGGGCTGGCGGGGCGTTTGCTCACGCCCATCATGCGTGGCTGACTGGGACCGTATATATCAGCGTCAAGCAGGCCGACTTTGCGCCCGGCCCGCGCCAGCGCCACGGCGAGATTTGATGCCACAGTAGATTTGCCGACACCGCCCTTGCCCGATCCGATGGCAAGGATGCGCTTGACCCCCGCGGGCTTGCTGGGGGCGGCCTGTGGCTTGGGATGGCCTCCGACCTTGAGACTGGGCGGCGCGGGTTTTGCCTCTGCGGGTCCATGCGCGGTTAACGCCACCGATGCCTGCGTCACGCCGGGCAGGTCGGAGACGACCTTTTCAGCCGCATCCCTGAGCGGCCCCATCTGTCGCGCGACCTCGGGCGTCGGCGCTTCGATGACGAAGCGCACCGCCCCGCCATCCACGGCCAACGCCCGAATCAAATCGTGCTCGATCAGGCTACGACCGTCCGGCAAAGTGACCCGCGCAAGCGCGGCCTCGATCTCGGCCTTTGTTACAGACATGCTCAATTTCTCCTCTTTGCGCCGCTTCATATAGCAGATGTTAGCGCTGAAGCCAGTATCGGACCGAAAATGCCTAAACCTTTAGCGCATCGCATAAATTTACCTAGCGTCGCCCATGCGTTTGCTGCATAGCAGCATTGAAACTTGCGCTATTGTGCAACCGCAGCATAATCTTAAGTATGGGTCACAAGAAACGAACAGGCGAAAGCAGATTGATATGGCCTACTACAACCAGACCCGAACAGACAGCGGCATCGAACGGCTGCTAGAACGGACGGCACAAGTATTTCACGAAGCGGCTGCAGCCTATGCAAAGCACCGTGTATACAGAACGACACTGAACGAACTGCGGGCACTCAGCGACCGCGAACTGGCAGATCTCGGAATGCACCGTGCGGCACTGAGGAGCATTGCTCTCGAAGCCGCGGAACGGACATAGCGCAATAAGCGCGACACGAACACGGACGTCTCCTCGTCCTCCCTGAGGCGTCCGCACGTTGGCGGCGGCATCTATCCTCCTCCCGGATGCCGTCGCTCACCAACAACAGCATGTGCTTCAACGCATGCGCCGGCGGCACTGAAAGACAACCGCCGGCATTTCAGGATCAGGCATCTCTCTCCTCCTCCCTGGGGTGCCTGAAACAAGGCGGCGGCATCTATCCTCCTCCCAGATGTCGCCGTCCCTTATTACCTGGCCGTCACTGGCCAGTCCGACCGGCGGGACTACTTCCTCCCTTGTGTTCCAACCGGCGAGTTCAAGCGGCCCTCTCCTCCCGAGGGCCGCTTTTTCTTTGGCGCCTTACGCCCCAAGATGGCGGGATCGCAATTTGTGGAGGCTTGTCATGCCCGCTTATGTCACAGCTGATATCATGATCAGCAACCCGTAGACCGACCAGGGATACAGATCAGGCGAATGGAAATTGCCGAATGCCACGGCAGGAAGCTCAAGGCTGCCTCCTCGACACCGATCCAACCAATCTAAAGTCAGCGGACGCCCGCAGGCATCGTTTTAATGGAGTTCCCCATGATCGCGCGAGCCCGGTCGTGGAAGGATGATCCTGAATACATCGCTTCTTCGAAAATCCACAAAACCTCCGCAGAGACGAAAATCATTCTGGTCGGATGGCTCTGATCGCTCAGAACGGAATATCGTCGCAGCCGGTGACGAATTTAGCCACCACCTTCTTCGTACCCGCCTTCTCGAAGGCGATTTCCAGTTTGTCGCCCTCGATGGCCTGAATGGCGCCATAGCCGAACTTCTGGTGAAACACACGTTCACCCACCACGAAGCTGGATACCGCAGACATATCTATCACCGTATTCCGGGTTTCGCGCGGCTGGCTGACCGGGCGGTCCTGACTGCGCGCCTGCAGCCGCTTCCATCCAGGGGAATTATAGACGTTGGCCTCGGCGGCCTGATCGTGCAGCGTGCTGCGCGGTGCGGCAGCGCCGTAGCCGCCGCCATAAAGACCCGGCGGCGTCAGAACCTCCACATGCTCTTCGGGAAGCTCATCTATGAACCGCGACGGCATCGCGTTCTGCCACTGGCCGAACACGCGGCGGTTGGCGGCAAAGGAGATGGTGCAGACCTCTTCCGCGCGGGTGATGCCCACGTAGGCCAGCCTGCGCTCCTCTTCGAGGCCCTTGACCCCGCTTTCGTCCATGGAGCGCTGCGACGGGAAAAGTCCATCCTCCCAACCCGGCAAGAAAACCACAGGGAATTCAAGCCCCTTGGCCGCATGCAGCGTCATGATTGAGACCTTCTCCTCGCTGTCGGAGGTTTCGTTATCCATGACCAGGCTGACATGCTCCAGAAACCCTTGCAGGTTTTCGAAATTCTCCAGCTGACCTACCAGTTCCTTGAGGTTTTCAAGCCGCCCCGGTGCTTCGGGTGTTTTGTCGTTCTGCCAGTGGGCGGTATAGCCGCTCTCATCAAGGATGATTTCAGCCAGTTCCACATGGCTTAACTCGGGCGCATCCTGCGCCGCATCATCGACAACCGCCTCCTCATCCACGGGCACCCGGGCCCGCATCAGACCTCCCCAGCGGTCAATTCCGGCAATCAGTTCGGCCAGAGCCGCACCCCCCTTGCCGCCAATGGCCTTGGTCTGAACGCAGAGCCGCGCGCCCTCCACGAGGCTCACGCCATTCGATCGCGCCATCCGCTGAATGGTCTGCTGCGCCTTGTCTCCAAGCCCGCGCTTGGGTGTGTTCACGATCCGCTCGAAGGCCAGATCGTCGTCGGGGCTGACAACGACGCGGAAATAGGCCATCGCGTCGCGGATCTCCATGCGTTCGTAAAAGCGCGGGCCGCCAATAACCCGATAGGGCAGACCGATGGTCAGGAAACGATCCTCGAAAGCCCGCATCTGGTGGGATGCACGCACCAGAATGGCCATCTTGTCGAGACTGATGGGCGGCATCCCCCGCGTGCCGCGCTGCGCCGCTTCAATTTCCTCGCCGATCCAGCGCGCTTCTTCTTCGCCGTCCCAATGCCCGATCAGCCGGACTTTCTCACCCTCCTCCACCTCGGTGAAAAGCGTCTTGCCGAGCCGCCCCTTATTGCCTTCGATCACACCCGACGCCGCCGCGAGGATATGCGGGGTGGACCGATAGTTCTGCTCCAGCCGGACCACATGCGCGCCGGGAAAATCCTTCTCGAACCGCAGGATGTTGCCCACTTCGGCCCCGCGCCAGCCATAGATCGACTGGTCGTCGTCGCCGACGCAGCAAATATTCTTGTGCCCGCCGGCCAGCAGCCGCAACCACAGGTACTGGGCCACGTTGGTATCCTGATATTCATCAACGAGGATGTATTTGAATTTGTTATGGTATCGCGCCAGCACATCCGGGTGGTTTTGGAAGATCGTGACCACGTGTAATAGCAGATCGCCAAAATCGCAGGCGTTGAGTTCCAGCAGTCGCTTTTGGTATTCCGCGTATAACTTCACGCCTTTGTGGTCAAATTTGCCGGCGTCAGCAGCTGGAACTTTATCCGGAGTCAGAGCGCGGTTTTTCCAATCATCAATAATACTTGCCAAGAGGCGAGCCGGCCAACGCTTGTCATCTATGCCTTCTGCCATGATAATTTGCTTGAGAAGACGTAATTGGTCGTCAGTGTCGAGAATCGTAAAGTTGGATTTTAGGTGTGATCCTTCGGTCCGCGTTGTTTCTATACGAGGCGCAGGCACCGGGCCTTTGTCGTAAATGTCTTCACCAACGAACCTTGTTGAAATTGATGGAGGGTGACCTACCAATTCCGCGTGACTGCGGAGCAGCTTGACGCAAATGGCGTGGAAGGTACCCATCCACTTCATGCCGCGTTCAATGTTTACCGGATATTGCGCAACCCTTTCCTTCATTTCCTTGGCTGCTTTATTGGTGAACGTAACGGCCAATATTTGGTCTGACGCTACAGGTTTGGTCTGCAAAATTTCAGCGATACGCGAAATCAAACAGCGCGTTTTACCTGTACCTGCTCCAGCTAAAACAAGTAGTGGTCCATCAAGGTACTTGACCGCTTGCAATTGTGGATCATTCAACCACTGAAGATGTTCAGTGTTGTTTAGCGTTGGCGCACGGCGCGCCATGGCACGCGCCGAGAGCGACG
>JBFFFS010000134.1:0-7607 GCA_041557855.1 Roseobacter sp.
CCCGTCCAGCCTGGCTGAGTGCAAGTTCCGCGCGGGCGACCGCACGTTCAAAATTGTCGGTGTCCAGTGTCGCAACCACCTGTCCTTTGGGAATGGTCTCGCCTTCAACGATGGGCAGGCTTATTAATTTGCCCCAAACTCGAAGCTCAGATCAATCGTTTCGCGCGCAGCGATACGGCCAAAAAAGCGACGTACATATGCATCGTTTTCGTCTTCCGGGCCTATCAGCTTGACCGAAGGGACCGGCAGCGGTTGCCCGGTTGGACCGAGATCGTCGGCCCTTTGCTGCGCCGCACTGGGGAGGGCTGCGAGGGTAAGCACGACAAAAGTCGTCAGAAAGGTGCTTCGGGACCGGATCATGAGGCGGATAGCTCCAAATAACTGAACTGAGCAGTCTAGATTCCGCGATTTATCCTCATCTCGTCATTTTACGAGAGTAAAAGGTGTAATTTTCCTGTCGCGCGACTTTTCGAAAGCCTTCGGAGCGTTAAACGCCTTCAAGAAAAGTCAGCCAGACCCAGACCGTCACGATTGACGCGAGAGTGGCCAGCAGCACGGACGACGCGGCAACGCGTTTGGCGCGCCCGTAGATATTGGCAAAGATATAGGCGTTGAAACCGGGTGCCATTGCGGCGGTGAGCACGCCGGACCGAAAGCCATCCGTGGGCAGCGACAGGCTTTTCCCGAAAATCCAGACGAGGCTGGGGTGCAGGATCAGCGCGATCACGCAGACCATGAAGATGGTGCGCAAATCGCCTTCGGGACGGTATTGAAACAGGACGCCGCCAAGCGCGAAAAGGGCGGCGGGCAGGGCGGCGCGGATGATCAGCGACAGCGCATCGTCGATGACGCCGGGGATCGGCATGCCGCTCAGATTGACGATGAACCCCAAGGCAAGGCCGATGACGAGTGCATTGCGAAACATCGCCCGCATGACCGAACGCGCCATGACCGCAGGAGAATGGCCCCGGTTGCGGGCAACCTCCATCACGGTGATCCCCAAGCCGTAGCAAAAGGGCGAATGCAGCGCCACGATCGCATAGTTGCCCGTTAACGCGTCGGCGCCATAAGCGCGTTCGGTAATCGGCAGGCCCAGCAGGACCGAGTTCGAGAAAAGGCAGCAAAAGCCGATGGCGACGCAGTCTTCCCAGTCTCGTTTGAAGAAAAGACGCGCCCCGGCCATGCCCGCGAAAAAGCAGATTGCGGCACCAGCGTAGAAGCTGCCGAGCAGGCGCGCATCGAAGAAACTCGACAAATCAAGCGTGGCGATGGCCCGAAACAACAGGCAGGGAATGGCGAACCCCTGGGTGAACCGCATGATGCCGTCGATCCCACTTTCAGGAAAAATTCCTCGCCAGACAAGTACATAGCCGCTGGCGATCACCAGGAAGACAGGAAGGATAACGTCAAGAAGGGTCTGCATGGGCCGCCTGAGGGCCGATGCGCAAAGCGGCTGGCCGTGAAAGGGAAAACACGAATGTTTCTAGGGCGCGGAGTAGGTCAGACGCAAGCCGTCAAATGCGGGTTGAATGTGGTCCGGGGTTTCGGCGGCGACGGTCTCGTAGTCGAGATCGATGTGCATGTTGGTGAGCACCGCCGACTTGGGCTGCGCGCGGGCGATCCATTCGAGGGTCTGCGACAGGTGCGAGTGTGTCGGATGCGGAGCCCGGCGCAGCGCGTCGACGATCCAGCACTCCAGCCCGTCCAGCATGGGCCAGGCCTCATCGGGGATTTGTGCCACATCCGGCAGATAGGCCACGTCGGCGATGCGGAATCCGAGCGCATCCATACCGCCATGCGCCACCGTGAAGGGCGAGAAGGTGATCGGGCCGCCGGCTCCGGTGATGGTGACGTCGCCCGCGATGTCGTTCATATCGAGGATCGGCGGATAGGTTGAACCTTCCGGCTGCACGAAAGCGTAGTTGAAACGCTCCATCAACGCGGCGCGCGTCGGTGCGTCTGCCCAGACCGGCAGGCGCGCGCGCATGTTGAAGACGATCATCCGAAGATCGTCGATACCGTGGACGTGGTCGGCATGGCTGTGTGTGTAGATCACGGCGTCGAGACGCCCGACTTCGGCCCCCAGAAGCTGTTCGCGCAGATCAGGCGAGGTATCGATCAGAACAGTGGTGGTGCCGCCGTTGTCTTCTCGATCTACCAGCATCGAGCAGCGCCTGCGGCGGTTCTTGGGATTGTCCGGATCGCACTCGCCCCAATGCCCGCCCAGGCGTGGAACCCCTCCCGACGAGCCGCAGCCCAGAATGGTGAAATGCAACTTGGCCATCAGCTATGCCCCCTCTTCATAGGCAGCGGCCTTGGCGAACAGGCGGTCGAAATTTGCCTGCGTTTGCGCTGCGAAGGCGGCGTATTCCATGCCGAAGGTCTCGGCGGCGCGGCGCGCGGTATGGGCCGTGAAGGCAGGCTCGTTGCGCTTTCCGCGATGAGGTGGCGGTGCAAGATAGGGTGCGTCCGTCTCGACAAGGATGCGGTCGAGAGGGGCCGAGGCAAAGATGTCCCGCAACGCCTGCGACTTGGGAAAGGCGGTAATTCCCGACATCGACAGGTAAAAGCCAAGATCCAGCGCTGCGGTGGCGAGCGCGGCGGAGGAGGAAAAGCAGTGCATCACGCAGCTGTAAGGGCCGTTGCCGTATTCCTCGGTCAGGAGTCTCGCCATATCCTCATCAGCGTCCCGGGCGTGGATGATGAGCGGAAGCCCGGTTTCGCGCGCAGCGGCAATGTGCACCCGTAATGAGGTCTGTTGAGCCGTGGCGCTGTCTGCGGTGTAGTGATAGTCGAGCCCGCTTTCACCGATACCGACGAACTTCGGATGGGCCGCAAGCGCCACGAGATCATCGACCTGAGCCATCGGTTCGCTGGCCACGCTCATCGGATGGGTTCCCGCCGCGTAGAAGACGGGCGCATGAGCCTCTGCTACGGCGCGCACCGCGGGTTCGGTCTTCAGCTTGGTGCAGATCGTCACCATGCGGGTGACGCCAGCCTCGCGGGCATCGGCAATCACTTCGGGCAAACGTCCCTCGAAATCCGGAAAATCCAGATGGCAATGGCTGTCGGTGATCTGCGGTGTTTCGGTCATATCTGCCTGCGCCCTGAAATGCCTGCCCGGGCGTCAGCGTTCGGGAGTTTGGCTTATCTTGATGAGGGTATCTAGGACGAGCGCGGCAGGGTCAAGGTTCACGGAAAGTCCATGGCGCACGCGCGCGCCCGTTTCCTGTGCGCAAGCGGCCCAGCGGCGGCCCGCGGCGGGGGTGTGGGCGAGCCGGACCAGTGTTTCTGCTTCGTGGGGGGCGGCTTCAATCTCGGGTGGTGCGCCAAGAGCGCCGGTGCGCGCCAGACGTGACAGGAGAATGTCCAGCAGCGAAAAGAGCAGGTCGCGGCGGGTCTCTGCGCCCCGCGCAGCGGCGGCTTCCGCCAGTTTGATCGCGCGCGCCCGGTCCAGCTGCGGCAGGCTGCGCAGCAATTCGACCAGCTCGGCGTAGGTTTTGAGGCCGTCAAGATGCATCAACCGCAAGGCGGATCCGACAGAGCCGCCCGAGAGTTCGGCAAGCGCGGCTGCCCCGGAGCCCGTCTCTACACCCGCCTGTGTCAGCGCATCCTCCATGTTCTGCGGTGTGAGCGTGCCCAGCCGCAGTACCCTGCACCGCGACCGGATGGTTGGCAAAAGGGCAGAGGGCTGGTGGCTGACCAACAGCAGCGTCGCCCGGTCGGGTGGCTCTTCGAGCATCTTCAGCAAGGCATTGGCCGCCTGCGGGTTCATCTCGTCGGCAGCATCGACGATCACGACGCGTCGCCCGCCGTCCGCAGCCGACAGCTGGAAAAATCCCGCAAGCGCGCGGATGTCATCGACGGTGATCACGTCGCGCAGTTTGCCGGTTTTTTCGTTTTCGCTGCGGGTGATGGATTTCAGACCCGGCTCTGCGCCCGCCGCGATGCGTCGGGCCACCGGGTGCTCGGGGTCGATGGAAAGCGAGCTTGGCGGCGGGGGCGCGTCGAAGAACCCGCCATCATCGGCGGGAGGGGTAGCCAGCAGGAACCGGGCGATCGACCATGCGAGGGTGGCCTTGCCAACGCCGCGCGGCCCGGTGAGCAGCCAGCCATGATGCAGGCGGCCGGTATTGTAGGCCTCCAGAAAATGCGCTTCTGCTTCGCTTTGACCGAAAAGCTTGCGCGTGTCGCGCGGATGCGGTGCCCCTTCGATCTGGTCCGGACCGGTCATGCAAGAGCATCCGCTACCACACGCGCCACATCAGCGGCGACGCTGTCTGCGTCCTGCGCGCCATCGATGACCCGGAAACGGTCCGGAAACTCTTGCGCCAGTGCTAGAAATCCATTGCGCATTTTGATCTGCAACGCTTCGCCGAAAGCCTCGAACCGCTCATCTGCCGTCTGTCGGCTGAGGGCACGTCCCAGCCCGGTGGCGGGGTCCATGTCGATAAGCAGGGTCAGGTCGGGCTCCCGGCCGATCATCAGTTCGTGGAGCGCATCGACCACGGCACGCAGATCGCCGCGGGAGAGCCCCTGATACATGCGGGTGCTGTCTGCAAATCGATCACATACGACAATCTTGCCCGCCGCCAGAGCTGGTTCGATGACGCGTTCCATGTGGTCGCGCCGGGCCGCGGTAAAGAGAAGGATTTCCGTTTCGGCGGACCAACGGTCCGGTTCCCCTTGTAAAACCAGCGCGCGGATTTCCTCGGCGCCGGGCGAGCCGCCGGGCTCACGGGTTTCGACAACGTCATAGCCGCGGCTTCGCAGATCGGCGGCCAGTCGTCTCGACTGGGTGGATTTGCCCGAGCCGTCGATGCCTTCGAATGTTATGAAGAGGCCCCTGTCGCGCGAAGGCGGTGTCACGCTGGTGCCTCTGGTCCTTGCAGCAGCCGGTTAAAAAGGATCATTGCTGCGGTTGTCACGCGGCTGACAAAACCGCCCTTGGTCACATCACGGTCCGCCACCAGCGGCAAACGGGTCTCAGGAAGGCCATCCGGTGTAAATACAAGCTCCGCCAACTGGTCGCCCTTGGCGATCGGTGCCTCGAGCGGTCCGGTGAACACAACCTCCGCATCGATTTCGGATGGGCTGAGCGCCGGCATCAGCACGTCAAGATCTTCCGGCGCGACCAATCCGACCTTGGGCGCATTTCCCATCCAGACGTCGGCCTGCGCGAACTGCTGACCTTCCGAGGCCACATTGCGCATTGTGAACTGCCGGAAAGCCCAATTGACAATCGCCTGAGATTCCTGTGCACGCTCCGCCACGCTGTCGAGACCGGTGATAACGAAGATGATCCGGCGGTCGCCCTGTTTGGCTGAACCTACAAGCCCGTATCCCGCCTCCTCGGTGTGCCCGGTCTTCAGGCCATCTGCGCCGATCCCCATGCCAAGCAACGGGTTGCGGTTCAAACGGTTGCTGGGCACGCGATTATCGAATGCGAATTCCTCTTCGGCGAAAAGCGGATAGAATTCCGGAAAATCGGTTATCAGGCGATTGGCCAGAAGGGCAAGGTCGCGCATGGACATAAGATGCCCGGTTTGCGGCCAGCCGCTGGCATTGCTGAAGGTGGAGTTGGTCATCCCCATCTGCTGCGCGCGCTGCGTCATCAGCCGTGCAAAGCCGTATTCGGTGCCATCCGGCGACAAGGCTTCCGCAATGACTGCGCAGGCATCGTTCCCCGACAACACGATAATACCGCGCAACAGGTCCTCCACCGAGACCGTTTCCCCGGATCGCAGGAACATGCTGGAGCCGCCATAGGATTGTGCGTGCTCGGAGACCGGCAATTCCTCCGTCAGGTCGAGCCCGCCGTCATTCTTACCGCGGCGGATCGCCTCGAAAGCCATGTAAAGCGTCATCAGTTTGGACATGGAGGCCGGGGGGAGCGGCGTATCTGCGTTCTTGGACATCAGGACCGTGCCGGTGGTCTGGTCCATGATATAGGCTGCGGTGGCATTCGTCTCGAAGGCGGCCAGCGGCAGACTTGAGGCGATGAACGCCAGAAGGGCAAATAGGCTGCGGATCACTGTCGGGTCTCCTGCATGCGGTCAGTTGGCAACGGCGAAGGCGTCTGAATAGCCTTCGGCTTTGATCTGTTTGGTGAGCAGGCGGCGCTCGTTCCATGACATCGCGGGTCCCACGAGTACGCGCCATTTCGTGGCATCTCCCGAGCCTGTTTCGACGATGCGGGGGATCAAGCCGATACTGCGCATCTGTTCATCGACCTGCTTTGCGTTCTTTTCGACGCTGAAAACGGCCACTTGAACATAGGGCTTCTTGAGGCTTGAAGCGGCCGTGTCGTCGTTGGTTTCTTCGGCGGCAGCGGCGCCGACGGTGGCTGCTGCAACGACGGAGGCATCCTCAGCCGCGGCGGTGCCGGTGTCAGGGACGGCCTCTATGGCGGCCTCGGCGGCGGCGATCGGATCGAGCGATTGGGCCTCGACTTCGACAGGTGCCGCGACAGCGACATCCCCGTCCGTTTCGATCCCGGGTTCTGGCGCAGGCTCGGGTTCGGGCGGCGTGACCTCGATTTTTTCCTTGCGCATGGCGACGACTTCAAGCTCGACGGGCGCTCCGGGGAGTACGCCGATTGCCTCTGCCGCGTCCGAAGATAACTGCAGGCGTGGACCGGGCAAATCGCGCTCACGTCGGAACAAGGCGCCTATCACGTACTGCCCGTTGGTCTGATTGCGGATGACAACCCGCTCGGGCTGCTTGACGTCCGGGTAGGCGACCCAGACCCCGCCCAGAGAGGGCCTGCCGTCCCAGAGACCGGCTTCAAGCGCGTAGAAAACCTCGGGCGACTCGACATCCTGTTCGATGAATTCCGCCTCGGCCTTGGTTTCGGTCGCGGCTGCGCCAGTGGTCGCGCCACCACTCAGGAAAGCCTGGCCTGTTTCATCACAAGCGGAGAGCGTGACCGCAGCCAAGACGAACAGCGCCAACCGCGATGTCGTGAAGCCTTTGCCGTCAAAAAGCGGGGTGCTCATAACTATGCCATCCTTGCCTGTTCCTGCGCCGTTGCGCGCTGCCGGACCCTGTTGAGCCGGGCCTCCGTACCAGTCTAGCTTGGGATGGGCTGAAGGAAAAGACGCAAGAGCGGGCATCGGCAATATTCCACGCCTCTTCACGGAAGCCATCGGCGCCAACATCCGATGAAAATTGACTGTTTCAGAATCGCGCGGCCCTCTCTAGGAGGGTGACGTCGGAGGAGTGGCAGAGTGGTCGAATGCACCGGTCTTGAAAACCGGCGTGCGTGAAAGCGTACCGTGGGTTCGAATCCCACCTCCTCCGCCAACCACCTAAGTATCTGAAATTAAATACTTTTACGGTGATTTTATCGCCTATTTTCCGGCGGTTTGCACGGTGTTTTTTGGTCGGAGACGATTGGGCGAGACCGTTTTGGCTCAAATGCGGCCTGCGTCTCTGCAGAGTGCAAATCGCGGTGCGCTTTTGGTTTGGATATTCCCTGCTAGCAGGGAATTTGCAGGGAATTTTTCCGGAATTCGACCAGGCAAGCGGAACTGGGGCCAAAATACACATGTGTTTTCAGTTGCTTGAGTGGGAATTCCCTAGGTGACCGAGCAGGGAATTAACAG
>JBFFFS010000135.1:0-7597 GCA_041557855.1 Roseobacter sp.
CTCCACCGGGAATGTCCACGCTTTCAAGCAGCGCGCCGCTGGTGGGATCGAAGGAACGGATCAGCCCGTCGTTCGAGGCAACGATAATCCGTCCGCCGGCAAGGATCGGCCCATGGTGGGCGACCACCTCCGCACGTCTGCGGGGTTTTCTGTTGACGAATTTGGGCAGATCGACCGCCCATACCCGGCTGCCGTCAACGGCGCTGACCCGCATTAACTGGTTTTGATCGGACACCAGGAATACGCTGTCTCCCGCGGCGACTAAGTTGCCAAAGGCCCCCTCATCGAGGGTCCAGCGGCGCGCACCCGACTGCAACTCAAGTGCGACGGTGCGACCCGACAGATTTCCGATGTAAACGCTGTTCCCCGATACCGTGGGCGGTGCTGTCACGTCGCCCACCGCGCCAAGTGCGGCTCCGGGGCGTTCGCCCGATACCGAGGCATCCCAACGCCGCAGGCCGCCGCGCCGGAACACCGCCTGAACCTCCCCCGATCCGAAGGCAAAGATCGCCAGCCCGTCGGCCACCGCCGGCGCCGGTGCGCCCAGCACATTGTTGACATCCGGCGAGGCCGTGACCTGCCACAAGAGCCGTCCGTTTTCCGCATCCAGCGCCCACCCCCGGTCGTCCCCGGACGTGAGGTAGATCAGGCCATCGACGATTGTCGGCGCACCCGACCCGGTGCCTTCAAGGCGCTGGCGCCATACCTCTCCACCGGTTTCGGCATCCAGAGCCACGAGCGAGCCATAGCCGACCGTGACGTAAAGACGACCGCTATCATAGGCCAGCCCGCCTCCTGTCGCCTGTCCGGACTTGTCGCGCGCGGGGCGCACATCGGTCTGCCAGACCGTCTGGCCCGCCGTCGAGGTCGCCGTGACCTGAGCATCGGAATCAAGGGTGTAGATCAGCCCGCCCATTACCACCGGTGCGGCGGTGATCCGCTGCTTGCGGCTGTCGCCCTCACCGATGTTAGCAGACCAGATCTGTGTCAGCGGCGCGTTTAGCGCCGGATGGTCAGCGCGAAAGGCAGGCGTGCCCGGAGCCTGAGGCCAGTTGGCGTTGGACGTGACCGCAGGCAGTGAAATCGGGCGCACCTGGTTTTGGAACGCCTGCTCGGCGGCAACCGCCTCCGGGTCGATCACCCCAACTACACTTTCCCGTTTTCCCGGAAGGATCAGGTCGTCTTCAGAACATGCCGTCAGGAGAATGGTCGATGCCAGGGCAATTGAGGTCACGCGCACCATGCGCGCTGCTGCTGACTTTCTAAGACTGCTCATTGTGCCCCGCTCGCTCTTCGCCATATTCAAACGACACGTGCCTGCCGGCGTGCCCTGGCTCAATTCGCCGCTTCTGACAGGTTCGCCACTTCAGGCGTACCGCCCAGAGATACAATCACCTGTAAGGCGCGCTGTTGCAAGTCCGAGCTGACACCAGCAACCTCAGCGATGGCCTGGAACTTTTCGATCGCGGCTTCGGTTTCCCCTTCGGCAACGTCGATGAGCGCCAGTTGCTCCTGTGCCAGCAGCGACAAAGGCGCCCCGGGCCGCGCCAGCGCTTCGAATTGCTGGCGGCGCGTCGCGACATCGAGCGTATCCGCCTGCAGGATCAGAAGCTTGAACGCCGCAATCTGGCGATAAATTTCCGGAACATCACCGTTAACGGACACGTTCTCGAGCGTTGCGACAGCCTTGCCAGTCTCACCTACGCCGCTCGCTTCGGCAGCGATCAGCATATCGACGACGGCGCGCGCACCGGGGCCTCCCGCCTCGATATTTTCCAACTCGGTAACACGTGCTTCCGCGTCGGATACCGCCATCGCTTCCAGCACGGCATCGCCCAGTGCTTGTGCCGTGGCGCGCGCCTGCGCCTTGCGATACTCCGACCAAGCCGCGCCACCGACAATCACGATCACGACCAGCGCTGCAATCCATCCGTAGCGCCGCAACATGAAGTAAAAACGGTCGCGGCGGACCTCTTCATTTACCTCATCAATAAAACTGTCTGTATCGCTCATAAAACCCTGCTATCTCATGCGTTGAGCCCCTCTTACAGCGCAGCGCCCGGCAAGCCAAGACCCCGTTCTGCCCCGCTCAGAACGCCCATTGCGCTGACGGGTGAATTTCTTTAATCTGAACTGGTCAGTTTAGCGTAAAACTCTGCAAGATCAGTTGCACGCCGACCTGTCCCGAACGGCGCGGTCGCATCTGACGACCAATGATGAGGCGAATGTCATGCGTATCTTTCCGATCATTGCAGCGATTGCAGTGGCGGCTTCGTTGTATTTTTCGATCGTCGACCGCTCGGCCATGATCGCCTTTTTCGGCGACGAGACAGCCCCTGCGGATAAGTCAGAAACAGCAGAACAGGCGGAAGCCCCCGCTCCCGATGCAACTGGTCTGGTGAAAGTGGTCGTGCAGCGCTCCAAAGCGCAGCAGATCGATACCGCCGTATCGCTTCGTGGTGAAACCGCTGCCGCGCGCACCGTCGATGTCAAATCTGAAACGTCGGCGGTGGTGGTTTCCGAACCTTTGCGCAAGGGGACCACAGTAGATCAGGACCAGCTGCTTTGCCGTCTCGACGAGGGGACGCGTGGCACCGCACTGGAGCAGGCGCGCGCTCAGTTGGACGAGGCGCGCGCACGTGTCCCCGAGGCAGAGGCGCGACTGGCCCAGTCCAAGGCGCAGCTTGAAGAGGCGCGGATCAACGAGAACGCCTCAGCCAAGCTGAGCGACAGTGGCTTTGCATCTTCCACGCGGGTTGCAAATGCGGAGGCGAACGTGGCCACGGCAATCGCGGCAGTCGAATCCGCGCGCGCGGGCCTGCGCGCCGCACAGTCTGGCATCCGGTCCGCCGAAGCCGCCGTCGCGACAGCCGAAAAGGAAATCGAGCGGTTGACGATCAAGGCGCCTTTTTCGGGCCTGCTGGAAAGCGATACCGCCGAACTCGGCGCGCTTCTGCGCCCCGGTGATCTCTGTGCGACAGTGATCCAGCTCAATCCCATCAAGCTCCAAGCCTTCGTGCCGGAAACCGAAGTGAACCGCGTCAAAGTCGGCGCCCAGGCACGAGCCACGCTGGCCACCGGTCAGAGCGACGTGCAAGGCCGGGTAACTTTCCTGTCGCGCTCCGCCGACGAGACCACCCGCACCTTCCGTGTCGAGATCGAAGTTGCCAATGAAGGCCAACAGATTTCTGACGGCCAAACCGCCGAAATTCTGATTTCCGGTCAGGGTGCGACGGCCCATCTGCTGCCGCAGTCCGCTTTGACGCTCAACGACGAGGGCACGCTCGGCATCCGTACGATCACGCCCGACGCCATCGTCGAGTTTCATCCCGTGCGGCTGCTGCGCGACACGCCCGACGGCGTCTGGCTCGCAGGACTGCCGGAAACCGTCGAAGTCATCGTGTTGGGTCAGGAATATGTGGTGGCCGGCGTGAAGGTCGCGCCGACCTACAGGAATTTGGGTCAATGACCGGCATTGTCGACTGGGCCGCCAGCCGCGCACGCATGGTGATCGCCTTCATCGTGCTCAGCCTGCTGGTGGGCGGTTACGCATACACGACCCTGCCCAAGGAAGGCGAACCCGACATCGAAATCCCGGCGCTCTTCGTATCGGTGCCTTTCCCCGGAATCTCTGCCGCCGACAGCGAAACGCTGCTGGTCAAACCGATGGAAACCGAACTGGCCGATCTCGACGGGCTGAAAACGATGACTGGCACAGCCTCCGAGAACTATGCCGGGGTTGCGCTCGAATTCGAGTTTGGCTGGGACAAGACCAAGATACTTGCCGATGTGCGCGACGCCATGTCCAAGGCCGAAGCCGACTTTCCCGACGGGGCTGAGCAATATTCGATCAACGAGATCAACTTTTCGGAATTCCCGATTATCATCGTCAATCTCACCGGCCCCGTGCCCGAGCGGACCATGGTGCGCGTTGCCAAGGACCTGCAGGATGAACTGGAAAGCGTCGATGCGGTTCTTGAAGCCGGGATCGCGGGTTCGCGTGACGAGATGTTGGAGGTTCTGATCGATCCCTTGCGGCTCGAAGCCTATAACGTCACGGCAGGCGAACTCATCAGCGTTGTTCAGAACAACAACCAATTGATCGCCGCAGGCGAAGTGGAGACCGCTCAGGGAACCTTTGCGGTCAAGATCCCATCCTCCTTTGACGAGCCGCGCGACGTCTATAACCTGCCGGTCAAGACCAACGGGGACCGCGTTGTCACCCTGGGAGATCTGGCTCAGATCAATCTCACCTTCGAAGACCGCGCAGGCACCGCGCGGTTCAACGGTGAGAACACGGTGGCGCTGCAGGTGGTCAAGCGCAAGGGCTTCAACCTCATCGAAACGGCGGCCCTCGTCAAAGAACTGGTGGCGGAGAAAAGCGCCGAATGGCCGGAAGGTCTGCGCGCCGCGGTCGAGGTCGGCACCTCCAATGACCAGTCGCGCATCGTTGATGGCATGGTTCAACAGCTTCTCGGCTCGGTATTCACGGCCATCGCTCTGGTGATGATCGTGGTTCTGGCCGCTCTGGGCATCCGGGCGGCGCTGCTCGTGGGCTTCGCGATCCCCACGTCCTTCCTGTTGTGCTTTGCCTTCCTCGCATTGATGGGCATTTCGATCTCGAACATCGTCATGTTCGGGCTGATACTCGCCGTGGGGATGCTCGTCGACGGCGCCATCGTGGTGGTGGAATACGCCGACAAACGCCAGCAGGAGGGCGTCGGCCCGATGAAGGCCTATGTCGAGGCGGCCAAGCGCATGTTCTGGCCGATCATCTCTTCGACGGCCACGACGCTCTGCGCCTTTCTGCCGATGCTCTTCTGGCCCGGCGTGCCGGGCGAGTTCATGGGCATGCTACCGGTTACACTGATCTTCGTACTCTCGGCCTCGCTGGTCGTGGCCTTGATCTACCTGCCGGTCATGGGTGGGGCGACGGGGCGGCTTGAGCGGTGGATGGCCGACTACATGGATGCCGTGGCGAACCTGTCCTGGCACCTGCATCTGCTGCTCTTCCCGGTGGCCGCAGCAATGATGGCCGCGGTCGCCCTGATGCCCCTGATCTTTACGCGCATCGCTCTGAATTTTGCCGCCATGGACGGCTTCGACATCTTTGGATCGGTGGTTCCAACCTTCCTGTTCGTGTTCCTCTACATCGTCGTCGCATCGGCCATTGTCGCCGTGGCTGTGGGCGGGTTCCTTCTCGGCCTGACTTCCATCTTTGCGCTGCTGACCCGTCTGGGCCGTCTGGGGCGCTGGTTTGCCAGCCGTATGTTCCGATCCGAACCCGAGCGGATCAGCGCTGGTTACCGCCGCTCGGCTTTCGGTCGCGTGATCGAAGCGATTGCCGGAAATCCGGTCATGCCGCTGGTCATGGCTGGAACGGTCTTCGTCTTCGTCGGTACGGTGCTGATCTACTTCGCCAACAACAATAACGGCGTCGAGTTTTTCGTGGAGTCCGAACCCGAGCAGGGCATTGTCTATGTTCTGGCGCGCGGCAATCTCAGCCTCGAGGAGAAAGACGATATTGTCCGGCAGGCGGAAGAGATCGTTCTGGGCCACCCCGGTGTCATCAACGCCTTCTCCTTCGCAGGCGAAGGGGGGCTGGAAAACAACACCGGCGGCCAGCAGGCGCCCAAGGAAATGATCGGGCAGGTGCAATTCGAGACAATCCCTTGGAACGACCGCGCCGACCGGCCCGATCTCGACGGTGATATCGTCATCGCGGAACTGACCGATGAGCTTGAAAAACTGCCCGGCGTGAAGATCGAGATCCTGGCGCAGGCGCGTGGTCCCGCGTCCGGCAAGCCCGTTCATCTGCGCCTCAAGGCAGATAACTTCGCAATACTGACGGAGGCGGCGGCGCGCGCGCGCGCCCAGTTCGATGCCACGCCGGGCCTGACGCTGATCGAGGATACCCGCCCCCTGCCCGGCATCGACTGGCAAATCGACGTCGATGTGGAGAAAGCAGGACGCTACGGCGCGAACGTACAGACCGTCGGGGCCATGGTGCAACTGGTCACACGCGGCCTTCTGCTCGACACGATGCGGGTGGACAGTTCGGATGAAGAGATCGACATCCGCGTACGACTGCCCGCCGAAGACCGCGTGCTTTCCACGCTGGACACGCTCAAGGTCCGCACCACTGACGGACTGGTACCGCTGTCGAATTTCATCACCCGCACCCCGGTGCCAAAGCTGGCCGAGATCAGCCGTATCGACCAGACCCGCTACTTCGATGTCAAAGCCGATGTGGCCCCCGGCTTGATGAAAGTGGTGGAAACCCGGCGCATCGAAGGCGTGGATACGGACCGGACACTGGCCATGCTGCGACCGGCAGCGTCGAATGGGGATGCAGATGTCACCGGACCAGACCAGACAGCCTACAGTATTTTCCAGCGCATGGCGCAGGACGATCGCGATCTGACCGCCGGCCTGCGGGACGGCTCGCTGCGCCTTGTCCCGGTGAACGCAAACGAGCGCATTGGCGTGCTCACGGACTGGCTGGAGACCGGCCCCCTGCCCGACCATGTGGCCTGGGAATGGACAGGCGATCAGGAGGAACAGGCCGAAAGTCAGGCCTTCCTCCAAACTGCTTTTTCCGCCGCGCTGGGGCTTATGTTCATCATCCTGCTGGCGCAGTTCAACAGCTTCTACAACGCCGTTCTGGTCCTGCTGGCAGTGGTGCTGTCGACCACCGGCGTGCTCATCGGCATGCTGGTCATGGGGCAGACCTTCTCGATCATCATGACCGGCACGGGAATCGTCGCTCTCGCCGGGATTGTGGTCAACAACAACATCATCCTGATCGACACCTATCAGGAATACAGCCAGTACATGCCCCGGATCGAGGCGATCATCCGCACCGCGCAGGCACGTATCCGGCCGGTCCTGCTGACCACGGTCACGACCATGGCCGGCCTCGCGCCGATGATGTTCGGCCTGAGTCTGAATTTCGCCGAAGGAGGATATACGATAAATAGCCCGACCGCGTTGTGGTGGAAGCAACTGGCAACGGCCGTCGTGTTCGGCTTGGGCATCGCAACGGTGCTGACCCTCATGGTGACACCGTCGATGCTGGCCATCCGCGTCTGGGCTACCACATACCTGCGCTGGATCGCGACCCTGCTCGCCAAGATGTCCATGGGCCGCGCCTCCCGCGCCGCGCGGGACTGGGCCCTGACGCGGGAGGCCGCGCGCCTGGGCGGAAGCGAGATCATCTGGGACGAAGAAACGCCCCCCAATGGCGGCGCGACGACACTGAAGGCAGCGGAGTAACTCCGCCCGCATGGGGGCGTAACGCGAACGCAATCCCGCAGGCTGCGAAGGAAAATCGCACGTCAGGAAGAGATACCTGGGGCGATCATACTATCTCTCGAAAATCGTCGCGCCGGTTACTGCGGAAACCGAAGGGATGGTGCATCTGACCCGCCACGCATGGCAAAGCCTTGGGCAAACCAGCAACAGCGGATCAACGAATTCCCGTCAACAATTTATGGCGGTATGATAGGTTTGCAGGTGAAGGGAGAAAGACGATGCTCAACACCGAATGGCAGCTGAATGGGAAAATGGCCGACAGATACGAGGAATTCCTCGTTCC
>JBFFFS010000136.1:0-7594 GCA_041557855.1 Roseobacter sp.
GCGATTACACCTGATGCGCCGACGCTTTGCTCCGCGCCGATGAAGGCCAGATACGGAAGCGCAACTGAAATGGAGAGCTGCGCCAGTTCGTAACGCTCAAACATCGCCATTATCCAGATCGCGACTCGGGCGGTGACCCAACCGGTCAGCGCCCCTCCGGCGATCAGCATCGGAAACTGCGCAAAAGCATCTCTCAGGGTCGGGTCGGGCACACCGAGCATCACGAACCCCATGAAGAGGCCAAAGAGAGCGACGGCGGCGGCGTCGTTGAGCAGGCTTTCCCCTTCGATGATCCGCGCAAGACGGCGGGGCGCGGAGATCGAACGGAAAATGGTGACCACCGCCGATGGGTCGGTGGTTGATACGATGGCGCCAATCAGCAGGCAGGCGGCAAGTGGCAGGGCGCTTACCCAGTTAAGGGCGTAGCCGACGGTGACCGTGGCCACAACTACGGCAACCACCGCCATCACAAGGATCGGCACCCAGTCGTCGAGCATGCGGCGCAGGTCCATGCCCAGCGTCGCCTGAAACAGCAAGGTCGGCAGGAACACGTACAAAAACACGTTTGACCGGATCGGAAGGCCGAGAATGGCCGTTGCCACTGGATTCAGCGCATCGGTGATTTCAGTACGCAGGAAAAAGGTTGCCCCAAGACCGATAAGTACCCCCAGCAAGGCGAGAATGACGCTGTAGGGAAGCCGTAAGCGCGCGGCCATCGGCTCTGCGACGCCGATGACGAGAAAGAGCGAAGCCATGATGGTGGTAATTACGACGATGTCCATGACTTAGCTCTAACTGGAAAAATCTGCTTGTGAAATCGTAATGCGTTGGCGGTGCACTACATTTCGCCAGTGCGCCTTAGCATCAGGGCTAGCTCCGGTTTGTTCCGTGTCAGAGCGCCTCTACAGGGGTGCTGCCGATAAGGGATCGAAAGAATTCTCGCTGAATCGGGTGTCGCCAAGATGACGCTCTACAATCATTTCCGCTCCAAAGACGAATTGATTCTCGCGGTGCTTCGCCGGCGCGACGAGCAGTTCCGGAATTGGCTCATGGGAGAGATGGAGAAGGCCTCGAAGCAACCCGATAAGCGATTGCTCGCAATGTTCGATGCCTTGGATTCTTGGTTCGCGGGACAGGCGTTCAAGGGACTGGGATTCAACGGTTGTGCCTTCATCAACGCCGCAGCGGATTTCAGCAGTCAGGATCATACGGCCCACCGGGTCGCGGCAGAGCATAAACTAAGTATTGTCGAGTATCTCAAGCGCCTGTGCAGGGAGGCTGGCGCGGCAGAGCCGGACTTGCTCGCCGAACAGTTGGCGCTGCTGAAGGAAGGTGCAATTGCCACGGCGCATGTGCGCGGTCTGCCCAAAGAAGCCGTGACACTTGCCAAAAGCATGGCGGCAAGACTTATAGCCGAGGCTACGAACAAGATCGAAGCCTGATCCCGTGCTGCGCTAACGTGGCGCCAGGCTTTCAAGAATAGGCGCGGCTGCAGCGATCAGAAATCGAGATTTTCCACGCTGAGCGCGTTCTGTTGGATGAACTCGCGCCTCGGTTCAACGACATCGCCCATCAGTTTGGTAAAGAGATCATCCGCCTCGGCCATATCGTCCACCTTGACCTGCAAGAGCGTTCGCGCATCCGGATCCAGCGTCGTTTCCCAAAGCTGATCAGGGTTCATTTCGCCCAGACCTTTGTAGCGTTGCAGGGAAAGTCCTTTTTCTCCTTCCTGCAGGATTGCGTCCAGGAGATCCATGGGGCCATGGATCAACTGGGTGCGGTCCTTGCGAACGAGGGTCGCAGGCTGGCGGTAAACCTCTTGAAGGTGTTGGGTGAAGCTGCCGGTGCGGTTCGCCTCGCCACCACGCAAAATCCTTCCATCAAGCGTGCGGACTTCTTCGACGCCGCGCAGAATCCGCGCGAGGCGGATACCATGATCCTGCGTGATCCGGCCTTGCCAACCGCGTTCATATTCCAGCGCAATCAGGTTTAACCGCTCGGCCACCTTGTTCGCAACACCTTGAAGGTCTGCATCCACCGCGCCGGGAGCGAAGGCACCGGCGATCGCCGCCTGTTCTAGGATGTGGCGCGGGTAGTGTGTTGGGAAGGCCTCCAGCACACGGCGCATTTGCCGGGCCATATCGACCACGCGGGTCAGATCGGCCCCGGCGATTTCGTCGCCGTTACCTTGACGCAGCACTGCACCTTCAATCCCCTGTTGGATCAGGTAGTCCTCCATCGCTGCCTCGTCCTTGAGATAAACCTCGGATTTGCCGCGCGTTACTTTGTAAAGTGGCGGTTGAGCGATGTAGAGATGCCCTTTCTCGATAAGCTCAGGCATCTGGCGGTAGAAGAATGTCAGCAGCAGCGTACGGATGTGCGCGCCGTCCACATCCGCGTCTGTCATGATGACGATCTTGTGGTAGCGCAGCTTGTCGATGTTGAACTCGTCGCGCCCGATCCCCGTGCCAAGCGCCATGACGAGGTTGCCGATCTCCTGGCTGCCGAGCATCCGGTCGAACCGTGCGCGTTCGACATTCAGAATTTTTCCTTTCAGCGGCAGAATTGCCTGGGTTTGCCGATCCCGCCCGGTTTGCGCCGACCCGCCCGCGCTGTCGCCCTCCACGAGGAAGACTTCCGTCTTCGCGGGGTCCTTTTCGGAACAGTCCTTGAGCTTCCCGGCAAGGAAATTCACATCCATCGCGGTCTTGCGGCGTGTGAGATCCCGCGCCTTGCGCGCAGCTTCACGGGCATGGGCGACTTCGATGATCTTGCCGACAACAATCTTGGCCTCGTTGGGGTTCTCCTCGAACCACTCCGCCAGTTTCTCGTTCATCAGCCCTTCGACGGCCGGGCGGACTTCTGAACTGACAAGCTTGTCCTTGGTCTGCGACGAGAATTTGGGATCGGGTACCTTGACCGAAAGCACGCAGGTCAGCCCTTCGCGGGCATCGTCGCCAGTGAAGCTGACCTTCTCTTTCCGCGCGATGCCCGATGACTGCGCATAATTGTTAATGGTCCGCGTAAGGGCGCCGCGAAAGCCAGCCACATGGGTGCCGCCGTCCCTTTGTGGAATGTTGTTCGTGAACGGCAGGACATTCTCGTGATAGCTGTCGTTCCACCACATCGCCACTTCGATGCCGATATCGTCCCGCTCGCCAGTGATGAAAATCGGTTCTGGCATGACCGGCGACTTGTGCCGGTCGAGGTATTTGACGAATTCCTTGACCCCGCCTTCGTAAAAAAGCTCGGTTTTCAAAGGCTCAGACGGCCGCTCGTCGATCAGAATGATCCGCACGCCTGAGTTGAGGAACGCCAGTTCACGCAGCCGCTTCTCCAGCGTCTCGAAGGAATATTCGAGGTTCGAAAAGGTATCCGTCGACGCCATGAACCGCACTTCGGTTCCGGTAAGATCGGTATCGCCCACGACCTTGAGGTGTTCGGTGGTGAATCCACCCTCGAAACGCGCGACGTGCTCCTTGCCCTCTCGCCAGATGCGCAACTCAAGCCAGTCGGACAGCGCGTTCACGACCGAAACGCCAACGCCGTGCAGACCACCGGAAACCTTGTAGGAGTTACTGTCGAATTTGCCGCCTGCATGCAGTTGGGTCATGATGACTTCTGCCGCAGAAACGCCTTCCTCTTCGTGGATTCCGACTGGAATACCGCGCCCGTTGTCACTGACTGAAACCGAGCTGTCGGCGTGAATTGTGACCGTCACGGCGTCGGCGTGACCGGCAAGTGCCTCGTCGATGCCGTTATCGACGACCTCATAGACCATATGGTGCAGACCTGATCCATCGTCGGTGTCCCCGATGTACATTCCAGGGCGCTTGCGAACCGCCTCTAACCCCTTGAGAACCTTGATAGAATTGGCTCCGTATTCTTCGGGGAGATCTGCGTTGTCGGACATATCGTCATACCTTCGTATTTTCTTGGATTTATACGCTTTTTCTGTGGTCTTGTCACGCAAAGGACACAAGATTTTGTGTCAAAGCACAGGGATAAGCACACCGACAAGGATCAGCAGAATGCCGGACGTCACATTGATCCGCCGAAGCGTTCCGGGGCGGGTGAAAATACTTCGGATATGGCCGACGCCAAGGGCCAAAACGAGGTTGCCCATCAGCGGAATAGCGACGGACATGGCGACGATCGCCGCCACGTCCCAACCCGTAATCATCCGCAGATCGAAAAAGCCCGGCAATACACCCATGTAAAACAAAACTGCCTTGGGATTTCCGAGAATTGCGATGATACCCGCCATGAAGCCTGCCCATAGACCGGGACGGGTCAGGCGGCTGTCGGTGGAGATTTTCTGGTTCGCGTGCCAGATCAGCAGACCGCCCATGGCGACGAACACTCCGCAGGCGATCCATCGTAGCACAGTCAAGAAAACGTCGAAGACGGACAGGATCCAGCTGATGCCAAGAACGGCCACGAGCGGCCACAGAATATCACCAACCGCCACCCCCAGTGCCAGGGGCCAGGCCGCAGAAAAACCACCCGACAGCGCCCGTGCCATCATCGCAAGCCAGACCGGACCAGGGGTCAGGAACAGGATCACCAGCGCGCCTGCATAGAGCACCAAGTCCGCTACTGAAATCGTCATACCGCGACAACCTCGGAAGTGCCGTTCTCCTCACGGATATGGAAATAGGCTGCCCGGTCTCCCATGGCGGAGAACAAATCCTTTTCGGTTCCGGTCATCCAGGCTTGCGCGCCAAGCGCTACGATTTCGTCATAAAGCGCGGCGCGCCTGTCGGCGTCCAGATGGGCTGCGACCTCGTCCAGCAGCAGAAGCGGCGGTGCGTCGTATTCCTCGGCCAGCGCTCGCGCATTGGCCAGGATCAGCGAGACCAAAAGCGCTTTCTGCTCGCCGGTGGAGCAGTCTTTCGCCAGCACATCCTTGGCCGTATAGGTTCCGATCAGATCCGCGCGATGGGGACCGATCAGACTGCGCCCGGCGGCAAGATCGCGCGGACGGCTTTCCGCCAGAGCCGTTTTCATTTCATCCACCGATCCCGGCAACTCAGTCTCGTTGTGAACCAGCGCCAGATGCGCGGCCGGGAAGGCCGTTGCAGCATCTTGCTGGGCCAATTGCAATTGCTCTATGGCGTGGCGCCTGTTTTTATCGATCGCAAGACCGGCTTCCGCCATCTGCGCTTCAAGCGCGAGATACCAAGACGGATCCCGTACCATGTCTTTAAGCAGCCGGTTTCGCTCCCGCATGGCCTTGTCATAGGCCAGCGTGGCCTCCGCATGGCCAGGTTCAAAACTCAGGGTCATACGGTCAAGAAATCGCCGCCTGCCTTCGGCACCTTCAATCCACAACCTGTCCATTGCCGGAATGAGCCACAGTACCCGTGCTACGCGCCCAAGGGCGACCTGAGAGGCGGCTTTTCCATCGATCCGCACCAGGCGCGCGGCGCCGTCTTCGGACCATGTCTCGATTTCATGAAGCTGATGTGCGCTTTGCAGCGTACCGCTAACTTTCCAGCCCAGAGCCTCGGGACGCCGCGCCATGTCCTGCGCGGAGGCGCGCCGCAAGCCGCGCCCGGGTGAGAAAAGCGATACCGCCTCCAGAATGTTGGTTTTTCCTGCTCCGTTTGGTCCGAACAGGGCGACAGGACGCCCGTCAAGCGCCAGTCGCGCCACTCGGTGCGAGCGGAAATGCGACAGCGTCAAAGACGTCAGCCGCAAGGCCATGACGCACCTCTTCGTTGGGGTTTAAATATTCCCGCCGTCGGCAAGAAATTTAAACGCGCATCGGCATGACCACATAGACAGCAGTCTGGTCATTTCCTTCGCGCATCAGTGTGGGATCGCCTGATGAATTGAAAAGGAATACTGCGTTCTCTCGGTCCACCTGACTGGCGATCTCCAGCAAGTACTTGGCATTAAATCCGATTTCGAGCCGTTCATCCCCGTAGGCCACGGCCAGTTCCTCTTCTGCGGCACCGCTGTCTGGCGCATTTACCGACAATACCAACCGGTCCTCGTCGAGCTGCAGCTTGACCGCGCGCGACCGTTCCGAGCTGACGGTGGCTACCCGGTCAACCGCCTTTGCGAAATCCGCCGCATCCACTTCCAGCTTGCGGGTGTTCCCCTGAGGAATGACGCGGGTGTAATCCGGAAAGGTACCGTCGATCACTTTTGAAGTCAGCGTAATGTCCGGCGTGGCGAAACGCACTTTCGTCTCTGACACGGAGACCGCAATTTTCAATTCGTCGTCATCAAGCAGCTTGCGCAGTTCGCCCACGGTCTTGCGAGGGATGATGACCCCGGGCATGTCGCCCGCGCCTTCCGGCAAATCTGCATCGATACGAGCAAGCCGGTGCCCGTCTGTCGCCACGCAACGCAATACGCGACCACCATCTGCGTCGGCGACGTGCATGTAAACGCCGTTCAGATAATAGCGGGTCTCTTCTGTTGAAATTGCAAATTTCGATTTGTCGAACAAGCGTCGCAGTACAGGGGCCGCCGCTGAAAAGTTGGAGGCGTATTCAGACGAAGCCATGACCGGAAAATCATCCTTCGGCAGGGTCGCAAGTGAGAAGTTGGAACGTCCTGCCTCGACCGTCAGACGACCCGTGGCACTGTCAGCGGTCAGTGTGACCAGCGCCCCGTCCGGCAATTTGCGCACGATCTCATGCAAAGTGGTGGCCGAAACCGTTGTGGCACCGGCGCGTTCCACCTGCGCCAGAGCGCGGTCCACCACTTCGATATCGAGATCGGTGGCGCGGAAGGTGACATCGTTACCCTCCGCCTCGATCAAAACGTTCGCGAGAATGGGAATGGTGTTGCGCCGCTCGACCACGGATTGTGCCTGAGAGACGGCCTTGAGCAGAGCTGCGCGTTCGATGCTGATCTTCATGATGCCACTTCCTAAATCGCGGTCGGGACGGGCAAATTAACCTGTTTGACCGGGTTCACAAGACTTTTATGGATTTGTCCTGTGGAAAGGGAAGGGCGTCAAGGTCTGCGGCACCAATCTGGCCCCGCAGACCGAACTTTCTCAGGCTTCCAGCGCCCGGCGCAGCATCTCGAGGTCTTCCGCGATCTGGCCGTCCTGTACTTTCAACTCTTCGATGCGCTTCACGCCGTGCATTACGGTCGTGTGATCGCGTCCGCCGAAGCGGCGACCGATCTCCGGCAGGGAGCGCGATGTCATTTTCTTGCACAGGTACATCGCCACTTGCCGCGGCCGCGCATAAGAGCGCAACCGTTTCGGTCCGATCATGTCGCTTAGCCGGATATTGTAGTGATCCGATACTTTGCGCTGGATTTCTTCCACGGTGATCTTGCGCTCGGACGCGCGCAGCACATCCGAAAGGCAATCCTGCGTAAGATCCATATCGATCTCGCGGCCAACGAGCGACGCGAAGGCAAAGAGCCGTGTCAGAGCGCCCTCGAGTACCCGAACATTGGTCGAGATACGATGCGCGAGAAATTCGAGCACACCATTCTGTACGACGAGCGTTGGATAGTTGCTGCGTTGTTGCTCGACCTTGCTTTGCAGGATGCCGAGGCGCAATTCGTAGTCGGTTGGGTGAAGGTCGACCACGAGGCCGCACTGCAGACGCGATTTCAC
>JBFFFS010000137.1:0-7589 GCA_041557855.1 Roseobacter sp.
GAAAGGCTGGTGCTGGATCAGGTGGTGCCAGACATTCGCGCGGTCCGCTTCGACAACGCGGGAGAGATCGTTTTCGTTGAAATTACCGTCCATGGATCAGACCTTTCACAAAGCGGCAGACGTGGGTGAGGGAATCGGTGCCCGCACGGGTCCGTGTCCCGACCAGATTGACTAGGTTTCAGCCCGTCGAAGTAGGGCCAGATTGCCGCCAAAGCTAATACCAATCCGACGCGAAGTCCAAGCCATTCCCGACATCTAAACTGCCAAAATGCCTTGAGATACTCTGCGCCGCAGCATTTCTGTGCGCCGGGCCTTGCGGTACTTTGGAATTGACGCGGCGCGAATTCGCTGCGACGCCAAGAAGATGGAGACACCTGACGCATTCTGGAGGGTCACCGCGCCCGATGCTGCACCCGCCATAAGGCTGGAGGGCGATCTGATCTGTGACGTTGCGGTGGTGGGCGCGGGGTTCACCGGGCTTCGCGCTGCCCTTGAATTGGCGGAGGCCGGCACCTCGGTGGCGGTGTTCGAGGCGGGCGATGTGGGCTTTGGCGCGTCCGGGCGCAATGGCGGGCAGGTCAACCCGATGCTGCCGGTGGCGCAGCCCGAGCAACTGCGCAAGGCGGTCGGGACGCGCTATTTCGAACGTCTATCGCAGACTGCGCTGGGCTCGGCGGACGATCTTTTCGATTTCATCCGCGCGTACCAGATCCGCTGCGAGGCGCGGCAGAAGGGCTGGATCCGTGTCGATCACTGTGCCGCCGCACGGGATCAATCGCGGCACAATGCGAAACTCTGGAACGCGCAGGGGGCGGATTTCGAATTCCTGGAACGGGCGGATGTGGAACGACTGACCGGGGCGGTCGGCTATGCCACGGGCACGCTGTCCGCGCGGGGCGGCGCGGTGCAGCCGCTGTCGCTGGTGCGCGGGATGGATCGGGTGGCGCGCGCCGCGGGCGCGCAGGTTTTCAGCTTTTCCCCGGTGCGCAAGATGGCGCGGAAAAATGGCCGGTGGCAGCTTGAGGTAGCCGGGCACCGGGTGCAGGCGGGGCAGGTCATCATCGCCACCAATGGCTATTCGGATGGTCTCGTGCCCGGGCTGAGAGCGTCCGTGCTGCCGCTGATGTCCTCGCAGATGGCGACCGGCCCGCTGACGGAGAGCGAGATCGGTCCGATCCTGCCGGAGGGGCATACGATCTCAGACACCCGGCGGCTCATCATGTACGCGCGCCGCGAGCCCGGCGGACAAATGCTTTTCGGCGGGATCGGATTTCGCAAGCCGCTTGGCGGGATGGGCGGCTTCGGCTGGACGCTCAGGGATGCGCCGGAAACCTTCCCGTCCCTCAGGGGCGTTGAATGGCGGCACTTCTGGGGTGGTCACATTGCGCTGACAGAGGACCGTGTGCCGCATCTGCACGAGCCTGCGCCCGGCCTGATCGCCGGGTTGGGCTATAACGGGCGCGGCGTCGCGATGAGCCAGCAGATGGGCAAGACGCTTGCACGACGTGCGCTTGGCGCGTCGCTGGAGGAGTTGCCGTTTCCGGTTACGCGCATCCCCCGCTACCGCTTCAGGCTGCCGCAGGTTCTGGGTGCCGGGCTGGCGATGGCGGTGCTGCGCGCGCGCGATCTGGCAGAGCGGCGGCGGTCGGAACCGCTGTAACTGGACTCATAAGGCGGGCCAAAGTGGACGTTCCGCAAAAGGCTCGGAAAGCGCCACTATCCGCCGCAAAGACGGGGGAGTCTGAATGGGAAATTTTGGGTTCTGAAATGAAGAATTTCAAACTTCTGCAAGTGCCGGAATGAGGGGCGTAATTTAAGGGCAGTCGCGTTTTTATGGCCTAATCGTCTCAATAATGCGCTTGCAGGGCGGGGATTTCTGACATTGGATGGACCGTGCATAGCAAAAACGACACGGCGTGAAGCCGGATAGCACCACAAAAACAAAGCGGGTCCACAATGGGCACGCACATGATCAACGGGAGAAAAAGATGATCAAGAGAACAACATGCGCTTTCGTCACCGGCGCAGTCATGGCGCTCAGCGCGCAAACTGCCGCGGCGGGCGGACACGGTGAAATCACCGTCGCCTACTTCCTTGAGTGGCCGATGCCTATGATGGTCGCCAAAGCCAACGGCACTTATGATGAAGAGCTTGGCATGAAGGTGAACTGGGTGTCCTTCGAAACCGGGACAGCCATGTCCGCAGCGATGGCGTCGGGTGATGTGCATATCGCCGTGAGCCAGGGCGTGCCGCCCTTCGTGGTCGCGACATCCGGCGGTCAGGACCTGCAGACCGTTGATGTGGCAGTGAGCTACTCCGACAACGACAACTGCGTCGTGCGCGCCGATCTGGAGATCGACAAGGACAGCGCGGGCGAACTGGCCGGCAAGAAAGTGGCCGTGCCGCTGGGTACCGCCGCGCACTACGGCTTCCTGCGCCAGATGGACCACTTCGGCGTACCGCTGGAAAGCCTGCAGATCGTTGACATGGCGCCGCCAGAAGGTGCCGCGGCGCTGAGCCAGGGCGCGGTTGATTTCGCCTGTGGTTATGGCGGCGGTCTGGGCCGGATGAAGGAATACGGCAACGTACTGCTGACCGGCGACGAGAAAGAAGAACTGGGCATTCTGGTGTTCGACGTGACCTCCGCGCCGGCCTCCTTCATTGCCGAGAACGGCGATATCGTGGCCAAGTTCCTGAAAGTGACGGCGGATGCCAACGCGGCATGGAACAACAACCCGACCGACGAAATGATGGCGATCATCGCCGAAGAGTCCGGCATGGACCTGGAAGCGGCCAAGTCCTCGATTTTGACGATGAAGTTCCCTTCCGTTGAAGCGCAGCTGTCGGACGCATGGCTTGGCAGCAACGCGGCGACCTTCATGAAAGGCGTGGCGGATGTCTTCGTCGAGGCGGGTTCGATCGACTCGGCACTCGACAGCTACGAAGACGCGGTCAACACCGGGCCATTGCAAGCCGCTGCCGAAATGGGCGCGGGTTCCTGATCCACGACACGAACGGCGCGGGACACACCCGCGCCGTTTCACTTTGAAAGATACGAGGCGGGGCCAACCCCGCCCGCCAGCACCAAAGGTGGGGACATGACCGGATTATCCATAGAAAACTTATCGATGAGATTTGACCTGCCCAGCGGCGATCATGTGCAGGCGTTGCTAGACGTTTCCATGAACCTCAAGGCGGGAGAGCTGCTGAGCATCCTCGGCCCGTCCGGCTGCGGCAAGACCACGCTGCTGAATATCGTCGCCGGGTTCCTTGCGCCGACCAGCGGCAAGCTGACCCTGAACGGGCACGATATCAAGGGCCCGGATGCCGAGCGTGGCATGGTGTTCCAGCAAGGAGCGCTGTTTGAATGGATGTCGGTGCGCGAGAACGTCGCCTTCGGCCCTAAGATGAAGGGCACGCCGAAAAACGACATGGACAAGACCGTGAACCACCTGCTCGACGTGGTGGGGCTGAAGGATTTCAAGGAAAAGGCTGTTTATGAGCTTTCGGGGGGCATGCAGCAGCGCGTGGCGCTGGCCCGCTGCCTTGCCAATGACCCGGATGTGATCCTGATGGACGAACCGCTGGGCGCGCTCGATGCGCTGACCCGCGAGAAGATGCAGAGCCTCGTGCTAAAGCTGTG
This sequence comes from Roseobacter sp., assembly GCA_041557855.1. GTDB lineage: Bacteria > Pseudomonadota > Alphaproteobacteria > Rhodobacterales > Rhodobacteraceae > Roseobacter. Next base: position 3,644 of record JBFFFS010000137.1, read on the forward strand.
GAAGGAGACCGGAAAGACGATCATCCTTATCACACACTCGGTCGAGGAAGCGCTGCTGCTGGGCGAGCGCCTGATCGTGATGGCACCGCGCCCCGGGCGCATCCACAAGGAATACCGTCTGCCGTTCGCGGACATGGGCGTTGACTCGGACCTGCGGGAAGTGAAGAAGCATCCCGACTTCGGGCCACGCCGAGAAGAAATCCTGAACATGATCTGGGATATGGAAGAAGAGATCATGGGCGGGAAGGAGGACGCGGCATGATCCCTCTTATCATTTACATCGCTATTTTCGTGGCGGCCTTCTTCATTGTCACCAAGGTCGTGCATGGCGCGGGTCTGAAGGATTACACCTCGCTCAAGACGGTGACCTTCGGAGATGAGAGCGCAGTCCGACCCAACCGCGCGGCCGGGGTGATCTCGATCCTGACGATCTTCCTGATGTGGGGTATTTTCACCGGATCGAGCCTGCTGCCGGGGTTCCTGCACGCGCCGGGGCCGTTCGAGGGCACGACGACCTTCACCTACACCGCGCAGGTCGAGGGGCAGGCACCCGACGACGCTACGGTTACCGTCGTCGTGCATCCGCGCGAGGTGGATACCGACGCGCCCGAGGTCGATCCGGGCGATGGATTTGCCAAGAACGACTCGGCGGCGATCGCGCAGTGGCGCACAGGGCTCATCAACGTGGATCGCAACGACGAGTTGACCAAGAAGGACGGCGCGCAGGTGATTGCCATCAACGGGCAGAAGATCGCGCCCGGCGAAACCGTTCAGGTGGAAGGCGGCGCGGTAACCCTGAGCGACAAGGGCACGCCCAACTTCGAGCCCACCAAGGGCTGGCAGATGGAGCCGCTTTACCTGCCGTCGCCGGAGGCGGTCTGGGTGCGCTCGATGGAAGTTGTTCAGGACGGGTTCCGCAACTTCACCCTTTTGCAGCACCTTGGCTATTCCCTGTTCCGCGTGATCGCGGGCTTCCTGCTCGGGGCCGCGGTGGGCATTCCGCTGGGCTATGCGATGGGGCTGAGCGATTGGTTCCGGGGCTGGTTCGATCCGATCGTCGAATTCATGCGCCCCGTGCCGCCGCTGGCGCTGATCCCGCTGGTCATCATCTGGGCGGGCATCGGTGAGGCGGGCAAGATCATCCTGCTGTTCCTGGCGGCCTTGTGGATCATGGCGATTGCCGCGCGCTCCGGGGTGTCGGGCGTGAAGATCTCGAAGGTGCACGCGGCCTACAGCCTTGGCGCCAGCAAGGCGCAGATCATGCGCTACGTCATCATCCCCAACAGCTTGCCGGAAATCTTCACCGGCGCGCGGGTGGCGATGGGGGTCTGCTGGGGCACGGTCGTTGCCGCGGAACTCGTTGCGGCCGAGCAGGGGGCGGGCATGATGATCATGACGGCCTCAAAGTTCCAGAACACCGATATCGTCATCATGGGCATCATTCTGATCGGCGTCATCGGCTTTGGCATCGACATGCTGATGCGATGGGCGGAGCGGGTGTTGGTGCCCTGGAAGGGTAAAGGCTGACGCCGCTGAGACGATTTGCGGGGCCCTTCGGGGCCCCGCTTCAATTTGGGGATGCGGCCTTCGGCATCGCGTGATGGCTGCGGTGGCGCATTGCCGGTTATTCGAGGCAGCGCGGGTGTGCCTTTGCCCTCCGGTCAGGGTTTGCGGCGCGGCCGGGCGTTCGGCCCCTTGGCGGGGGTCTTTCCGCGCTTGTGCGGGGGCACGAAGCGTTTTGACGGGTCCGCGGCACGTTTGCGCGCCGCGCTGTCGTCGCGTTTGGGTTTGGCGGGCCGTGCGGGCGGCGTATCGGAGGCCGTACGTTCCGCTTTTGCCGCCGCGCGGTTTTCCTTGGTCCAGACGGGTTTGGCCTTTGCGGCCCGGGGCTGGTGGCCGGGATCGCGCGGGGTCTTCGGCGTGGCGCCGGGTTTCATCGGCGTCCGCTCGGTCTTGGGCGATTTGGGCGGTTTCTTGCCCTTCGGGGCCGCGGCCGGTTTTTGGGGTCTGGGTGGTTTCGGGCCACGCTCGGGCCGGTCGCCGTCGCGGGGTTCGTGCCGCCTGGCTTTGCCGCGCGAGGCGCCTGCAGCCGTTTTCGGGGGGCGGGGTCCGCGTCCTTCGGGCAGGTCGGGGGCCGCGTCGAGCCGCGACAGCGTTATGTTTTCTTCCAGTGTCACGGGAGCGTCCGTGGTGGCCCCGAGCGCATCGGCCCGGCTGGCCAGGACCTCGATGAAACTTTGTCCGGGCTGAATGCGGATCGCCCCGATGTCGTCCTTGGTCAGATCGCCATGATTGCAGATCATCGGCAGCAGCATGCGTGGTTCCGCCCCCTGATCGCGGCCTATGGAGACGGAGAACCAGACCGACGGGCCGAAGCTCTTGGCGGGGCGGTCGTCGGGGGCTGCGGGGTCGGTGAGTTCCTCAGGTGCGGAACGGCGGGCGCGGTAGAGATTGACGAAGGCCTGTGCCAACTGGCCTGCGGAAAACTCCTCGGTCAGACGCTGGATGAAATCCTGCGCGTCCTCGGGCGCCGGATCGGTCCAGGAAGGGTCGGCGAGCAGCCGTGCCTCGTCCTGTGCATTCACTTCTGCCGCCGAGGGCGGATCGGCCCATTCTACCTGCAATTTTGCCCAGCCGAGCAACCGGTGCGCCTTGGTGCGCAGCTTCGGCGGTACGATCAGCGCCGAGACGCCCTTGCGGCCCGCGCGGCCGGTGCGACCGGAGCGGTGCAGCAGCGTGTCCGAGTTGGACGGCAGATCGGCGTTGATCACCAGTTCGAGATTGGGCAGATCGATGCCGCGCGCCGCCACGTCCGTGGCCACGCAGACCCGAGCGCGCCCATCGCGCAGCGCCTGCAGGGCATTGGTCCGTTCCGACTGCGTCAGTTCGCCCGAGAGCGCCACGACCGAGAAGCCCCGGTTCGTCAGCCGTGCGGTCAGCCGCGCCACCGCCGCGCGCGTGTTGCAAAAGACGATGGCGTTCTTGGCTTCGTAGAAGCGCAGCACGTTGATGATCGCGTTTTCGATGTCACGGGGATGTGTGTTGAGCGCCCGGTATTCGATGTCCGCGTGCTGGCGCGCCTCGCCCACCGTGGTGATGCGCTGAGCATCGCGCTGGTAGTTCTCCGCCAGTCTGGCGATCGCCTTTGGCACGGTGGCCGAGAAAAGCAGCGTGCGGCGATCCTGCGGTGCTTCGCCGAGGATGAATTCCAGCTCTTCCCGAAAGCCCATGTCGAGCATCTCGTCGGCTTCGTCGATCACCAGGGCGCGGACTTGCGAAAGGTCGATGTTGCCGCGCTTGATGTGATCGCACAACCGTCCCGGCGTGGCGACAACCAGATGCGCGCCCCGCTCCAGTGCGCGGCGTTCGCTGCGTGTGTCCATACCGCCCACGCAGGAGGTGACCACAGCCCCGGCCTTTGCATACAGCCACGACAGCTCGCGGCTCACCTGCATCGCCAGTTCGCGCGTCGGTGCGATGACGAGTGCCAGCGGTGCACCCGCCGGGTCGAACATCGTGGCATCGCCAAGCAGCGTCGGCGCGATGGCAAGGCCGAAACCCACTGTCTTGCCCGAGCCGGTCTGCGCCGAGACCAGCAGGTCCGCCTCCGCAAGCGCGGGATCGGTGACCGCCTCCTGCACAGGGGTCAATGTGTCATAGCCTTGCTCGGCCAGGGCCTGGGAGAGAGTGTCGATCACGAAAATGTCCTCAAAGGGTCGGAGCAGGGCCGCCTGACGGCGGGCACGGACTGCTGGTGTTGGCGCGTCGTTATGCCTTTGCGCGCGGAGAGTCGACGCTCTTTTCGATCCGGGTTTCCGCTCCGGGCGATCTTGCCATCGCGGCCGTCACCTGTTTGGGTTGGGACAGCGAAAAGGAAAGTGCCGCATGACCACCGCCTCCCATACCACCCATGATGCCGCCGAGGACAGCCGCAACCGCGACATCA
>JBFFFS010000138.1:0-7556 GCA_041557855.1 Roseobacter sp.
CCGTAGCCTGTTGCGGCTTTATAACGACCGTTCCCGGGCCAGTGCGGATGTCAAACGTCTCGCGCAGTCGCATCTGGAGGATATCGACCGCAAGCGCGCGGAATTGAAACAGATGCGCGATACGCTGGCCCATCTCATCAGGGCCTGCGCCGGTAATGACCGGCCGGATTGCCCGATCCTGAGTGACCTCGCGGCTCCGGTGCTGGCGTGGGCGAATTTGTCTGGGGAATAGCTTATTTCGAATCGCAGGCAGATAAATAACAGGCTCTATCAAGCGCCTTTGACCGCATCCGCGAGGTTGGAAAGGGTCTGATGTACCTTGTCGGATCCGATCAGGGCCTGGCGTACCAGCCGGTCAAACTGGCGCGAGAAGCCACGCACCTGATCATCGCTGTTAATCACGAGGTAGGCGTCGCCGATGTAAAGCGCGACGCGCTGCTTGCCGAAGACCGTGAAGGGCGCTGAGAAAAACTTGCTGCCGTCATAGAGATGCAGGCGTAGCGCGGGGTAATGATCCTTGCAGATACGGGCCATGTAGCTCAATTGCCGCCGGCATTGCAGCGCTGGTGTCCCGCGCCACAGACCGCTGCGCGCCGAAAGGTCCTGCAAAGTCTGGATTGGCATCGCGATTTCTACATCCATGTCATCCAGCGAAATCTGCCCAAGCACGTTCTCTACACCGCCGCCACGCGCATCGGGCATATCCGGTCCCGCGTCGGGCGCGAGGCTAATCATGTCCGGCAGTGTGGAGGGTACATACCGAAGCTTGAAGCCGCGCGCCTCGCCTCGCCACTGATCGAGTGGGGTTGAGCCATCCGCCTGAACGGCGCGTTCGATCTGAAGGCTTTGCGCGACCTCCTGTCGGCCTTCCGGTGCATTTTCCAGACCCAGCAGCCAATCCACCGACACACCGCTGACTTGCGCGATCCGACGGAGCGTTTCGGCGCGCGGCATGCGGTCACTCTCGGGGCTGAGAAACTGAGACAAAGCCGAGCGGTCGATGCCAGTCTGCCTGAGGAAATCGGCACGCCCGGCCGCGTGCCCCCGCAAGACCTCTTTGAGCCGCGGTTTGAAGAGATATGCCAGGTCTCTTTTGTCCATGGAGATGTAAAACCACAAGAGTGAGGCATTTTCACTACAAATCTTCCAAAGTGCTGCATTTGTTTCAGGAAAGCCGCGTATTCACGCGCTTGATGCAACACTGGACTCGTCTCCACACTGTCCCCGGCCCGGGAGGGGCGGTGTCCTAGGGGGACAACGAAAGTGAAGTTTGAAGAACGTCGTCCGTCAAGGGCGGTTGAATGGCCGACGCTGGCCATCTGCGGCGCATGCTACGCGGGCTTTATCCTGTCCACCGCCGCGAGTGACACCATTGGCTTGTTGGCGGCGGCGGTGCTGTTGACGCTTTCGTTGACGCTTTTTTCCTCCTTCAGTCACGAAGTTTTGCACGGCCATCCGTTTCGTAGCAGAATATGGAACGAAGCGCTGGTGTTCCCCGCCCTTGGTCTGCTAATCCCCTATGGAAGATTTCGGGACATGCATCTTGCGCATCACAACGATCCGTTGCTGACCGACCCCTACGACGATCCGGAGACAAACTTCATAGACCCTGAACTCTGGGCGCGCTGGGGTGTTTTGCGCCGCACGGTCTATCAGGTCAACAACACGCTGCTTGGCCGGATGATACTTGGACCCATCATCGGGCTGGCGAGTTTCTATCATGGGGATTTGCGGGCGATGCGGGCGGGGGACCGGGCGGTTTTGAAGGCCTATCTCCTGCACCTTTTGGGCTGGGTGCCGGTGGCTCTTTGGCTGGCTTATGTCGCGCAGATGCCTTTCTGGCTGTATCTAACGTCCGTGTTCCTGAGCCATTCGATTCTCAAGATCCGTACCTTCCTGGAACACCGCGCCCATGAAGTGGCCCGGTGCAGAAGTGTCATAATTGAAAGCCGAGGGCCACTGGCCTTCCTCTTTCTGAACAATAACCTCCACGCTGTACACCACGCCCGTCCGGGTATCCCCTGGTACCGTCTGCCCGGATTCTATGCCGCGCACCGGACCCATTTTCGCAAACGCAACGGCGGTTATGTTTATCCATCCTACCGCGAGATATTTCGCTGCCACCTTCTGCGGGCCAAGGATCCAGTGCCGCACAGTCACTGGACCCGTGGAAAAGACCAATCGGAGCGCGCACCACATCCGGCTGAATAGCGCAATGATAATCTTAGGGGTTGCGCTCGGCCCCCTTCGTCCGATTTGATGCGCCTGACCCACGATTCCCGGAGCCTCACCATGTCCTCTGACGAACTGCCAGTATTGCTCGAGATTTCCGAAGGGGTCGCAACCGTGACCCTGAACCGACCGCGCGCCATGAACGCTCTCGCCGAGGATGTGCTCGCCGCCCTGCAGAACACATGGAACGAATTGGCTAACAATCGGGATGTGAAGGCGGTCGTTCTTCGTGGCGCAGGTGAACATTTCTGCGCGGGCCACAACCTCAAGGAAATGTCGGTGCGGCGGCAGGACCCAGATGGCGGTCGGCAATATTTCAACGATCTTTTTGCGACCTGCTCGAAAATGATGCTGTCCATCGTCAATCTGCCGCAGCCGGTGATTGCCGAAGTACAGGGCATCGCAACCGCGGCTGGCTGCCAGCTGGTGGCCACCTGTGATCTCGCCGTGGCGGCCGAGGATGCGCGGTTCGCCACTTCCGGCGTGAATATCGGGCTGTTCTGTTCGACGCCGATGGTTGCATTGTCGCGCAATGTGGCGCGCAAGCAGGCAATGGAGATGCTGCTTCTTGGCGGGTTCGTACCGGCGGCGGAAGCGCGTGCCATGGGGCTCATCAACCGCGTGGTGCCCCGGGAAGACCTTGCGGAAGTCAGCCGGGATATGGCGTTGCGCATTGCCGGAAAAGCGCCAGTTGCCATCAAGATCGGTAAGCGCTCGTTCTATGAACAGGCGGCGATGCCTCTGGAGGAGGCCTATGCTTATACCGGAGCGGCCATGGCGGAAAACATGATGGCCCGCGACACGGAGGCCGGAATTCGCGCGTTCATGGCAAAAGAGCCAATGCCCGAATGGCAAGGCGATTGAACTGCACTCATTGGCACGCAGTTTAATGAAATGCCGTTTTATCGCCCAGATTAGCTAAAACCGGATTAAAGTCTTTTTCCCCAAGACGCTCCCGCATTGGTGGGAGACACGACAGGCACAAATTCTACCTGCAGGATTAGTTGCGATGTCGGATGGAAAATGTAATGCGTGTATAGGATTTCTTGGGAAGAAGTCTGTGATGATTTCTCAGGTTTTATCTAGATCAGCAAAATTCAATCTTCCCTCGACCGGACATCCTAAAATTCGCACGACAATGTGAACCCCTAACAGGGAACGAATTTTTGACATAATAGGTTGATATACGGCATATCTACAAAGTTGCGGGTGTGCCGCTAAATCCGAATCTGCAGTCAATTTGAGGTACCAGAAAATGCTTACCAGACGGCATATGCTCAAGACATCCGCTGCGTTGTTCTCGAGTTCGCTGCCGGCGGCACTTGCGACGAAAGCCATGTCTGCGCCGAGTGATTGGGATGAATGGGACGCGCAGGTCACTCCGGCAAACTACGTGCCAGAATTGTCCAATCCTTGGGGTCTTCACCAACGCTTCCTTCCCACGCGCGTCGAGGCGAACTCTGGACTGGTGCCCGGCGATATCCATGTGGATGCGGTAGCGCGGTATCTTTATCACGTTCAGGATAACGGCACCGCAATCCGCTTTGGCGTGGCGATTGCCAAGGGCGATCTTTACGCACCCGGTACCTACACCATCAAGCGCAAAGCAAAGTGGCCCAAGTGGACGCCGACCAAATCCATGATCGAACGCGAGCCGGAAGTTTACGAAGAATTCGCTGACGGTGTGCCCGGGGGGCCGACCAACCCGCTGGGATCACGTGCACTCTATCTCTATGTCGGCAACCGTGATACGTATCTGCGTATTCACGGTACGCCCTATCCGCGCTCGATCGGTGGCCGCGCCAGTTCAGGCTGCGTGCGGATGGTCATGGCCCATATTATCGGTCTTTACGAGCAGGTTTCCGAAGGGGCGACTGCCCACCTATACCCGGCCGAAAATTACGTGACCGCCCAAAGCTGAAGGGTGAAGCCGAGGGTTTCAGGAAACCACTGAATCCGCGCGCGTGCAGATCGGATTGCCGGCTTTTGTGCGCAGGGGAAGTAGCGTTGTCTCGACGACACCGACGTGCTGATACCAGTAGCAGCCGTCTTCCGGACGCAGAATGACCGATCTCAAATCCTGATTTGGCGCGGCCATGGCGATGACCTCCTCAGGCAACTCGGTGATGAAGCCCGAGCTGTTTTCGGGCGGCGTCGGCGCGCAGGCACTCAGCAGCGCGAAGGCCCCCACGACGAGAACAGGTTTGAGTTTCATGAATACACTCCCGATAAATTACCTTGTGTGCCCTCTTTTTCCGTCGGAGGTATGCAAACACAAGCGTCATGACATTGCAGCCTGATTGCAACAAATAACCGCCAAATCCAACTACAAGTTCCCTGTCCGGGTGTCTTTCGCGCATCGCCAGTGGCTTTTGCCGTGTCAAAAGTTAAGCGCGGAGCGTCAGAATTTAGCCTTTTGAGCGCATGGTGTCTGTCGCGGCATCATGCGATGCCCGATTGCTTGATCCATCGCCAAATCCTGTCATCGTCTCACATGAACAGCCGTGCAAAAGGTGGCGATATGAAACGTGTCCTTTTCCTGATCAGCCTTGCGATGGCGTCGCCGAGCCCGGCGCTGGAACTCACCCTGACCGGACAATTCGATCTCAACTATCCTGCCAGCCTTTATTACGATCCGTCCTTTTGCGGTTTGTGGATCGCGAATGAAGGTCCTGAAGTGATCCTGATGACGCTGGACGGCCTCGAACTGCGGCGGATTTCTTCGGATTTATCAAGCATCAAGGCGATTTCCGTCGAAGGAAACAACTTGATCGTGGCAGACGGACTTGGACAGTTTCAGCGGATCACCAAGAACGGCGGCATACTGGAAAAGCCTTTCCGCATTTCCTCGCAATGGGCCGATACCGAAGGTATCACCATCGACGAGGACGGTAATCTTATCATGGTGGAAGATGATCCCGGGTACCTCACATCGATGACACCGACCGGAGAGATCATCCCACGGATCGATACCATGACCCTGACACCGCCACTCAGCGAAGCGCAGGGGATCGCGCGCGACCCGCGCACGGGGCATTTACTGATCGTCGATGATATGGAAGGCACAAACAGCCTTTACGAGTTCGACAGCGAGGGCCGGTTGCTGGCGACTGTGCCGCTCCTGGAATACGGTCTCGATCCCGAGGGTATCGCGATCCGTCCCGGCTCGAACCAGATGTTCATCGCTTTTGACAGCGGCACGCGCATGTCGAGCTTTGAATATATTCCCACGTCGCGGGAAGGGTCGGCACCTCTGCCACCGGGTGCAGACTGCATGATGATGTGAGGCAGGCGAAGGTCTGTCAGAAGCGCACGCAGTGACGCAGCGCAAACCAGATAGAAGCCTCGTAACGTTAGCTTATTCAAGCAGCAGCGCCGAGGGATCGATCCCGCGCTTTTCGGCGCTAAGGCGTACCGATTCCCGCATCGCTTCGCTCCGTTTGAGCAGACGGCGAAAGCGGGATTCGTCGAGCGCCAGAAGTGTCGAGGGCGATAGCACCATTACTTCGATCCGGCGTGGCTTTTTCATCAGCATGGCCAATTGCCCGAACATGTCACCGCGCCCCAACCGCATTGAGTGTCCGGCGCTTTCCAGTTCCACCGCGCCTGAGGAGATAAAATAGACGCTGGTTGCCGGATTATCCTTGCTGACTATGATGTCACCCGCATTGACGTAGCGTGTCCGCAGCGCCCGCCCGAGCCGCTTGAGCACCGCTTCGTCAAGGTCGGAGAAGAGCGGAAACTGGCGGACCAGATCTTGTCCGCGCAACGCGATATCCAGCTTGGGCCGCCCTTCTGCCGCTGCGCGTCTTTCGCCGATTTGCTGTATCAGAACGGTATAAAGCTCTTCGCCGATAAGGCCGTCTTCGCGCATCGCGGTGTATTCGCGTTCTTCCAGCCGCAACGCCGTGCGCCTGATGAAGCGCCTCTCAAGTTCTTCCGCGTAGCCTGGGTATTGCAGGCGCAACCCCTCAAGAGCCGTTTCAATCGATTCTGTGCGCCGCTTCAACAGTTCGTCGAGCAGGTCAGCGACCCGGCGGCCGTGAATCCGGCGAATACGCCGACCGATAAAGCCGCCCAGATCACGCAGAATGAGTCGCTGCGTCAGGAGCATTTCAAACCTGTCGGCGGTCATGCGGCGCAGAGGTGCTGAAAATTTCAGGCGATTGTGCAGGAAGATCGCCACCCGGAAGGGCTGCGCATAGGCGATGCTGCGGTTTGCCGCGCGCTGATAACCGCTGCGCCCGCCGGACCTTGCGGCTTCTATGAGGCGGTCCGCGTTGGATAGGATCTGATCGCTCATGCTGGAGGAAATCGTCCGCTCTCGCATACGTACAAGGATCGTGTCGCGTTCGGCGCCGGCAAGCGCGATCAGACCCAAGGTAATCTTGTCACGGTCGAGTATCTCACTGCTTTCCTCGGCGGTTTTGACCACTGCGTCGAGCCGGTCGCCGAACTGTTTGGCTTCGGACCGGACAATGTCGTGTGTGAGTTCGTAGTTATCTGTCGTACGGGCAACATCCTCGCGCACCGTCTGCAAGGCCACGGCAACCACTTGACGTGATAACGCCTCGTCCAGCGGTGATAGCCTGTCCAGACCGAGCCGCGCGATTACCATCCGCAGTGTCGTCCCCTGTGCGATGAGCGTGAAGAGCGTGAAGCCGGTCGCAAGAATGCCAACAACGCGCTTGATTTCGATCGGGACGCGTATGCTTTCGGTGACCGCGAGCGCCAGCGCCAGTGTCACAGCGCCGCGAAGCCCGCCCCAGAGGATGGCGGCCCGGTACGGGCGCTCCACCGACGGGGACAGGCGCAGGGCGGTCAGAAGCGGCAGCAGGCCAAAAAGGATCGCCGCGCGCGCGACGATGGCCGCAAGAATAACGACGCACAAAAGGCCAAGGTCAGCGAGACGGACCTCTTCGAGGAGGCGCGGGATCAACAGGGCGGCAAGAATAAAGATCAGTGCCCCCGCCCAGTGGGCCAGAAGATCCCAGATTTCGCGCAGATTGACCCAGTTTGCTGGAGGCAGACGACCCGGCCCTGCAAGGTTGAGCGTCAGGCCGGCCGAGACTACTGCGATTACACCTGATGCGCCGACGCTTTGTTCAGCCCCGATGAAGGCCAGATAGGGAAGTGCCACTGAAATGGAGAGCTGTGCCAATTCGTAGCGCTCAAACATCGCCATGATCCAGATCGCGACCCGCGCGGTGACCCAGCCGGTCAGCGCTCCTCCTGCGATCAGCATCGGAAACTGCGCAAATGCATCACTCAGGCTCGGGTCGGGTACGCCGAGCATGACAAAACCCATGAAGAGGCCAAAGAGC
>JBFFFS010000139.1:0-7515 GCA_041557855.1 Roseobacter sp.
CACGAGACGCATACCCGCGATATCCGGCGGCTTGGCGGTCTGCGCCACCTGATGCCGATCACCTTCGTGATTGCCACGATAGGGGCGTTGTCGATGGCCGGGATTCCGTTCCTGAACGGTTTTCTCAGCAAGGAGATGATGCTGGAGGAAGCCAACCATACAGAGCTGTTCGGCATGCCGTGGCTGGTGCCGACCTTCGCGGTGATCGGCTCGCTGTTCTCGGCGGCCTATTGCTTCCGGCTGATTTCGCACACCTTCCTCGGCCCCAAACGCGACGACTACCCGGCCAAGCCGCACGATCCGGGTCCCGGCATGTGGCTGCCGCCGGCGATCCTTGTCACGCTGGTGGTGGTCATTGGTGTGGCGCCCTTCCTCGTGCAGGACTTCGTTTTCCTTGTCGCCAAGGCGGTGATCGGCGAGGCGGCGGAACTCAAGACCAAATACATCAAGATATGGCACGGTCTGGTGCCGGCGCTGTACATGTCGATTGCGGCGGTTGTCGGGGGTCTGATCGTGCTGGCGGCGTTCAAACCGTTGCTGCGCGCCTGGGACAATGCCCCGCGTCCGGAGGCGAAAGTGATCTTCGAAGGGCTGGTCGAGGCGATCGTGCGCGGCGCCAAACACGTGGTGCTGCCGCTGCACAACGGGTCGTTCTCGCGCTACGCGGCGGTGGGATCGCTGGCAATCATCGTCGCGGGCTTCTATGCCTTTGCGACCGGTACCGTCGGCGCGCAGACGCGGGAATTGCAATTCGCCGGTTTCGTGCCGATTGCCGGCTGGCTGATGCTGGTGGCGGCAACGCTGGGGCTGGTCTTTTTGCACCGCAATCGCCTGCTGGCGCTGATCCTGATCGGGATCGTGGGGCTGATGGTTTCGGTCGGCTTCGTCTTCTTCAGCGCGCCGGACCTCGCGATGACGCAGATCACCGTGGAGGTGGTCACGATCATTCTGCTTTTGCTGGCGCTCAATTTCCTGCCCAACCGCACGCCCAAGGAAAGCTCGGTGCTGCGGCGCACGCGTGATGTGGCGATCGCGCTGGCGGGCGGGCTGGCGACCTTCGGGCTCTCCTACCACTACCTGTTGCGCGACGCGATCAGTTCGCCGATCTCCTCTTTCCATGTGGAGAATTCCTACAAGGGCGGCGGCGGCACCAATATGGTGAACGTGATCCTCGTGGATTTCCGGGGCTTTGATACCTATGGCGAGATCATCGTGCTGGGGATCGCGGCGCTGCTGATCTACGCGCTGACCGAAGCGCTGCTGAACGGGCCGGTGCGGGCGCGGCTTCTGAACCGCAAGCCCGACAAGCCGCTGGCGGGCGACATGCATCCGACGATGATGGTGGTGCTGACCCGCGTGATGATGCCGGTGGTGATGCTCGTGGGATTCTACATCTTCCTGCGCGGCCACAACGAGCCCGGCGGTGGGTTCATTGCCGGTCTGGTTGTCTCCATCGGTGTCGTGATGCAATACATGGCCAGCGGCTTCGGCTGGGCCTCGGCGCGGCTGCGCTATCCCTATCATGGCATTATCGGCACCGGTGTGCTGGTTGCGGGGCTCACGGGGATCGGCTCGTGGTTCGTCGGCAAGCCGTTCCTGACTTCCGATTTCACCTATGTGCGGATCCCGCCCTTCAACGAGTTCGAACTGGCAACGGCGGCGCTCTTCGACGTGGGCGTCTTCCTGGCCGTTGTCGGCGCGGTCATGCTGTCGCTGGAGAGCTTCTCGCGGCTGGCCCGCCGGGCGCATGTGCCCGATACGGAGCATCCGATGGACATCGATCCGTCGCGGGACGATCCCGCGTCGCCAGTTGCGAAAGGGGGGGCATAGCATGGAGCTGCTCGTTGCCACGGCCGTTGGCCTGATGACCGCTGCCGGTCTTTACCTCGTGTTCCGCCTGCGCACCTTCCCGGTCATTCTGGGGATGTCGCTGCTGACCTATGCGGTGAACGTCTTTCTCTTTGCTTCGGGCCGCCTCACCGTGGGCGCGCCACCGATCCTCGATAAGAGCGCGGATATCGCGTACACCGACCCATTGCCGCAAGCGCTGGTGCTGACGGCCATCGTGATTTCCTTTGGCATGACGGCGGTGATCGTGATGATCGCGCTCGGTGCCTATCTTAGCGGTGACGATGATCGCGTGAATGACGATCCCGAGAGTGTCTCCGGCGAGGAGGACGCGACATGATGCACTGGATTATCGCGCCGGTCGTTCTGCCGGCGGTTCTCGCACCCTTCATCGTTCTGGCCGCGCGCTATCACAGCGGCATACAGCGGGTCTTTTCAGTGGCAGGCGTTTTGGCGCTCATCGCCATCGCGTCGGGGCTGGCCTGGCAGGCCTCGGACGGGACGATCACGCTTTACCAACTCAGCGACTGGGCCGCGCCCTTCGGCATCGTTCTGGTGGGAGACAGGCTGTCCACCACCATGGTGCTGCTGACGGCACTGCTGGCGCTGCTGGTGTTGCTCTACGCGATCGGGTCCGGATGGGACAAGCGCGGGCGGCACTTCCACGCGCTGTTCCAGTTCCAGTTGATGGGCATCATGGGGGCTTTCCTCACCGGCGACGCCTTCAACCTCTTCGTCTTTTTCGAAGTGCTTCTGATCGCCTCTTACGGTCTGATGATCCATTCCGGCGGCAACGAGAGGCTGCGGGCGGGTACGCAATACGTGCTGTTCAACCTGATCGGCTCGACGCTGTTCCTATTCGCGCTTGGCTCAATATACGCGGAGACTGGGACGCTCAACATGGCCGATCTGGCCGAGCGGGTGAAGCTGATCGATCCGGCGGAGACGGTGGGTATTCGTGTCGCCGCCGTGCTGCTGTTGCTGGTCTTTGCGATCAAGGCGGCACTGGTGCCGCTGCATTTCTGGCTGCCGTCGAGCTATGCGGAGGCGCCCGCCCCGGTGGCGGCGCTGTTCGCGATCATGACCAAGGTCGGGGCCTATGCGATCATCCGGGTTTATACGATGGTCTTTCCTCCCGATCTGGAGGTCACATCAGGCCTGCATGATACATGGTTGCTGCCCTTCGCGCTGGTGTCGCTGGCGCTGGGGGCTCTCGGCGTGCTGGCCGCGAAGAAGCTTGACCGGATGGTGACCTTTTCGGTCATCGGCTCGATGGGCATGGTGATGGTGACGATCTCGCTTTTCACGCCCGCGGGCATTGCCGCAGCTCTTTATTACATCATCCATTCGACACTCGCGGCTGCCGCGCTGTTCCTCATCTCGGACATGGTGCGGGCAGGGCGCGCTGATTTGCTGCTGCAACCGAGGCCGGTCATCGCCGGAGCGGTGATGACATCGGCGCTGTTCTTCGTCGGGGCGATCGCCATGGCCGGTCTGCCGCCACTCTCCGGCTTCCTTGGCAAGCTGCTGGTGCTGAACGCGGCCTTCCCGACCGATGCGATGGTCTGGGTCTTCGCGGTGGTCCTTGTCTCCAGCCTCGTGAATGTGGTCGGCTTCTCGCGGGCTGGCAGCATCCTGTTCTGGAAAGCAAAGACGGTACCGCGCAGCGATGACGACCCGATGCCGGCGCCGCCCACGGTGCTGTCCTACACGGCAGTTGGCGGGCTGGTGGCGCTGCTGATCGCGCATACGGTCTTTGCCGGGCCGATGCACCGCTACATGACGACCACCGCCGCGCAGCTATTTGCACCCCAACCGTATATCGAAAAGGTACTGGGCACGCCGGGCAAGCTGACGCGGCCCTACGACAAGGCCAAGTCGGACGATCAAGTTGCCGGGAAAGGCGCCAAGGCTGGCGATCATGGTGCCAAGGCCGACGACCATGGCGCCAAGAAAGAGGAAGGGCACTGACATGACCAGATTTATGCACTGGCTTTTCCCGCACCCGATTCTGACCATCCTGCTGACGCTTGTCTGGGTCATCCTGCAAAACGAGGTCACGTCGGGCATGGTCGTCTTCGGCCTGATTCTGGGGATTATCATTCCGAGGATGACAGCCAAATGGTGGCCGGACCGGCCACAGGCCATCCGCATGGGCAAGATGCTGTCCTACTGCCTGCTGGTCGTCTGGGATATCATCGTCGCCAATATCCAGGTCGCCTGGATCGTTCTGACGCGCTCGAACGAGAGCCTGCGGCCCAAATGGGTGGTGATTCCGCTTGATCTGCGACAGCCCGAAGCGATCACGGTGCTCGCGGGGACCATCACCCTGACACCGGGCACCGTTTCAGCTGATCTGTCCAACGAGGGCCACAGCCTGCTGGTGCATGCGCTGGATGCCGAGGACGCGGACGCCGTGCGCGATGACATCAAGGATCGCTATGAACGCCGACTGAAGGAGATCTTCGAATGAGTTTCGCGACCGACTTGCTCAACATGACCCTGGTCCTGGCTTTCATCACGCTGGCAATCAGCCAGATCATGGCGATGGTGCGCCTTTGGATCGGACCGGGGCCCGGCGACCGTATCCTCGCGCTGGATACCATGGTCATAAATGCCATCGGCCTCATCATCCTGCTGGGGGTCTGGCAGGGCACCAGCATTTATTTCGAGGTCACGCTGATCATCGCCATGCTCGGCTTCGTCTCGACCGTGGCGCTGGCGCGCTTCGTTCTGCGGGGGGATATCATCGAATGACACTGCAGGTTCTGGGCGCTTATGCCACGATTTTCTTTCTCCTGGTCGGCGCGATCTTCACATTCGTCGCGGCCATCGGTCTGCTGAAACTGAACGATTCCATGACGCGCCTGCACGCGCCGACCAAGGCGGGCACTGTCGGGATCGGGTCTTTCCTGCTGGCCTCGGTCTGCAATGCCTACACATTCCGCGACGGGTCGATGCATGAGCTGCTGATCCTCGCCTTCCTCTTCGTGACCGCGCCGATCTCGGCCAACTTCATCGCCAAGGTCAACATACACAAACGCGCCTGCGCGACGCCGCCATCGCCGCCGCGCGATGCGACATGGTCGACGCTGGATGAGCCCGCGCAGGATCACGAGATCGAGCCTCAGAAAAACGCCTGATAAGACTGCGAAAGCACCGCTGATTTCCGGGGCTGCACACCCTCATTCGCAGCTGTCCGACGACGGGGTTTTCTATGCAGACAGTGTGACTGTTGTCTGCTAGGCTGCCCTCATTGATTAGAGGCAGAGGCGCCAATTTAAATGGGCGCAGTAACCATTTCCACCTCCGAGCGAAGAATAGCGTGGCCAGATTCGGCTGCGTCCGAAGACAGGAGAAGTGACCAATGATTGATTGGGAAATCGAGGCGGAAGAAATCGCCAATTGCAATTGCAACTTTGGGTGTCCTTGCCAGTTTGGGGTTTTACCCACCGATGGCACCTGCGAGGCGGCGGTGTTCTACAAGATTCATAAAGGACATTACGGCGACACCAAGCTGGATGGATTGACGGCGGCGGCGGTCTATAAATGGCCAAGCGCCATCCACGAGGGCAATGGCCACATGCAACTTATCATCGATCCCAAGGCGGATGCGGATCAGCGCGCTGCTCTGGAGGCGATCATGACCGGGCAGGACACCGAAGAAATGGCTACCATGTGGTTTGTCTTCGGCGCCATGAGTCCCAATCGCCATGAAACGATCTATGCGCCTGTTTCGCTCGAGCTCAACATGGATGAGCGCACAGCCAAGGGCGTGGCGGAAGGCGTCGTGGAAGTGGATGTGGAGCCGATCCCCAATATCGTGAGCGGTGAGCCGCATCGTATCGGCATCGCTCTGCCGCATGGCTTCGAGTTCGGCTTTGCGGAAATGGCAAAGGGGCAAAGCCGCACGCCGGGTGGAGATCTCGATCTAACCAAGAACACCGGCACCCATGCGCATCTTGCCAACCTGCATCTGACGGGCAACGGACGCGTCGCGGCCTGATAGGGAACGGCTGACGATGGCGACTACACGCGGGCCCGTCGAACGGGTCATGGCGCGCGACACCTGGATCGTTCTGTTCTCGGTGTCGCTAATCGTCCTGCTGGCAGGGATCTACACGTTACAGGGCGTCGGCATGAACATGTCAGCGCTCGAAATGGCCCGTATGGCCGGACCCATCGGCGAGCCGATGCCGATGGGCACCTCGCCCGAATGGACATGGCAATACGCGCTTCTGATTCTGGTGATGTGGTGGATCATGATGATCGCGATGATGACGCCAAGCGCCGCACCGACGCTGCTGCTCTATACGGCTTTGAAGCGGCATGGGTCGGAGAGAGATCATGCAACGCAGCTCAGTCTGCTGTTTCTGACCGGCTACTTGGTGGTCTGGGGAGAATTCAGCATGCTTGCGGCATCGCTCCAATGGGCAACGGAGCGGCTCGGTGTGACGGACGGACCGATGATGACGCTAAACTCCAGGGTCGCGGCGGGAATCGTGCTTCTGGCCGCGGGGCTGTTCCAGTTCTCAAGCCTCAAAGCTGCCTGCCTCAAGCAGTGTAGTTCGCCCGCGCAGTTTCTCTCGGAACACCGCAGGAAGGGCCGGTGGGGCGCGCTCCGGATGGGCATGAAGCATGGCTATTACTGTTTTGGCTGCTGCTGGGCTCTGATGGCCCTGTTGTTCGTGGGCGGCATCATGAACCTCTACTGGATCGTCGGACTGGCGCTTTATGTGCTGGCGGAAAAAATCGTGCCTTACCCGCGCGCCTTTGCCAGGGTCACCGGTGTTTTGCTGGTGCTCTCCGGGCTTTGGGTTCTGGTGTCGGGCCTGTGATGCGATGAAGGTGGAGCATCAGAGTTCAATAATTTTTTCATATAGATAAAGGAGATCAGAATGGCTCACGTGGATTGGTATGTAGAAGGGCCTACCTATGGAAACTGCAATTGCGGGTACTCATGTCCCTGCCAGTTCGAGGAGCGGCCCACGCATGGCGATTGTCGCGGGTTCGAAGTAATCGAGATCACCAAAGGTCATTTCGGCGACGTCGATTTGACCGGGACAAAGGCTGCATTGCTCTATTCCTGGCCGGGCGCGATTTTCGAGGGCAAGGGGGAGATGCAAGTGATTGTCGATCCATCCGCCACTGAGGCACAACGCGCGGCGCTGGAAAAGATTCTGCAGGGTGAAGAGACCGAAGAGGAGGCAACGCATTGGTGGGTTTATCGCGCCATGTGCGATACGGTTCACGACACGCTTTACCAACCGGTCAGCTATACCGCGGATATCGAAAAGCGCACTGCGCAGGTTCAGATTGGCGACGTATTGACCTCCACGGGGCGTCCGATCCAGGCCCCGCACGGGGGCGGAGAGCACCGCGTGAGAATTGATATCCCGGGGGGCATCGAATTCACCTTTGCGGAAAGAGGCAATGCCTCGACGACCAGTACTGCGGCGATAAAGCTCGACCTCAAGGACAGTTTCGGGCAGTGGCATATCCTCAAACACGGGCCTGCCGGGGTAGTGCACGACAACTGATCCCGCGGTCAGGCGTGCCTGGTCCCTGACAAAAAACAACGGCCGCGATCAGTGTCGCGGCCGTTTGTTTCTATTGGGTCCCAAATGGAGCGGGCGAGGCGATTCGAACGCCCGACCCTAACCTTGG
>JBFFFS010000140.1:0-7505 GCA_041557855.1 Roseobacter sp.
GCAGAGCTCGCAGCTGCAAATGCATCGCAATCGGCCATGGCTCACTCGAGGCTTTCCCTCGCGTGACCGGGTGGCGTGCGCGGATAAAGGAACGCCCGGCTGTGCAGCGTGCCATTGATCTGCACAAGTCACAACAGAACAGGGGGCAGCACCGGGCCGACAACAATACGGTCCTATTCAACCAGTCTGCTGCATCGCTCAGAGCCAAGCCGAACGGTGATAAAACCTAGCGAATTGCGGGCACCGCCAAATCTCTGAACCAGTTGCTGCATCAGGGCCGAGTTCCACGAATTTGGTTTGCATAATGTTTTCTGTTCTCAGGGGTTCGCGGTGCCTAATTCATGCTGGCGGCGGGCAGACAACTTCGATCAGGGATGGTCCACCGCTGGAGAGTCCGGCGGAAAGTGCCTTTGCAAAGCTGTCGATATCATCTGCACGTGTGCCCGGAACCCCGTGACCTTTCGCTAAAGACACCCAGTCCAACATCGGGTTTTCCACGTCAAACATGGCCTGAGCATTCTGACCGAAACTCTTTACGCCCACATTCGCCAATTCATCGCGCAGAATTTGATAACCGCGGTTCGCAAATACAATAACGGTTACGTCCAGATTTTCGCGCGCCATGGTCCACAGTGATTGTAGAGTGTACATGGCCGACCCGTCGCCGGTCAGGGCTATAACCTTTCGGTCCGGGCAGGCAGTGGCCGCACCCGTTGCGCAAGGCAAACACAACCCAATCGCGCCGCCGGTGCCGGCCAACAGATCATGCGGTCGAGCGGTGGCTGTCGGTGGAATGACGTGAAACCCGGACGTCACGGATTCATTGCAGACGATCGCGTCTTCCGGGATCAGCGCGGCCAATGCCAAACCGACTTTTTCGAGAGTCAGTTGACCGCTGGGAATGTCCGGCAGATCGAGCGGATAGTTATCTGAAACCGTTTTACTTGTGACCCCGACCGCGTCGGCGAGCGCTTGCAACGTCCACTCGATATCATCTGTAGGCGTACACAAATCCGTAATGGGGCAATGCGGAGGTTCGGGCACACTGGGTTTGCCGGGATAAGCAAAAAAGGCGACTGGCCTATCTGTGCCGAGCAGAGTGATTGAAGACGTTGCTTCCAGCTGAGCGATCTTGGGCGTTATGGGATAGACCAGTTGGTCCAGCTTTGCTGTTCCTGCGCCTTTGGAAATTCGCGGTATCAATGTATCGGCCAACAACCGGCACCCCGTCGCGGATGCAATTTTGCCAGCCAGTTCACGCTGCGGTCCAAACAGCGCTGATCCGCCGATCATAAGCGCAGCGTGCGGTGTCGTAAGGCGGACAGCCGCGGCCTCGATGTCGCTTGGTGATGGCCGATAAAGGTTTTCTTTAATTTCCAAAGGTTTCGCCGCTGCGTCTGCTTGTTTCCAAGCGGTGTCGGCTGGAAGGACAAGTGTTGCGACCTGACCGTTTCGCGCGCGGGCCGCTTGAACAGCAGCCGCACCATCCATTGCAACGTCAGCGGCACTGGAAGACACGCGTGTCCAGTGGCTGACCGCGTGGCTGATGCCGACTATGTCTCCCTTTAACGGGCTTTCATAGCGGAGATGATGCGTTGCGTGATCTCCGACGACATTTACGATCCCTGACCCCGCTTTGCGGGCGTTGTGCAGATTGGCAAATGCATTTCCAAAACCCGGCGCTAGATGCAGGAGGGTGCCTGCAACATCTCGCTTCATGCGAAAATATCCGTCTGCCGCGCCCGTTGTGCCGCCTTCGAACAAGCAAAGAATGCAATTCATCTCCGAGTGCTGATCTAGGGCAGCGACGAAATGCATCTCCGAGGTGCCAGGATTTGCGAAGACTGTATCCACGCCATTGTTCAAAAAAGTTTTTACTAATGACTGAGCGCCATTCATTCTATTTTCCCTAGTCTCACTTAAAGCGGTCAATTGAGCTAAATGCTCGCACGGAAATTGTGTAACTCAAATTACCAATCTGTCCGAAGGCGGCGCTTTTGTCATTGTGCCTTTGTCCTAGCCCCCTAAAACCGTGCCACTACACTGGTCATGAGAGGGGGATTTCAGATGGCACGGAAACCGAGTTCTGCTTTTTCGCCACGGTCCATGAGAAGTGTATCCCGGAGCCCGGCTAGAACGAAACCTGCAATCAGGTAGCCATTAGTCTGCAAACAAGATTTGATAACAGCTTGGGTCGCAATGCCATCAATTAACAGCAGCTCCGGAGACCCAATCTTTGCGACGATACGGGCGGGCAGCGTTCTTCAAATTGCGATACGGCGTTAGAAACCGTCGCCTGCTTTATCGGGCGACGTTCCTATTTCCGATTGACGTGCGGGCCATGGCTAGAGCCTGACGCCATACGATTTTGCCGACTGCGACAGCATTCATCGGATTGCGGGAAAGGTGAGCCATTTCTGTGCGGGCGGCTGCGGCGATGGCAGCAGCCGCCTTGTCCATATGACCCGCATCCTGCGGCGGTTGAGGGTCATATTCGAGCATCAACTGAATGCGCTCGGCTTTTTCGCGGCCTGCAATCTCTTCGGCTAGCGCAAAGGCCAAGTCTATACCCGCTGACACGCCAGCTGCAGTCCAGATTTTGCCCGCCCGGACAATCCGTTCGGCCGGGCATGGCGTAGCGCCAAGGCGCTTCACAACATCCATGGCCGCCCAATGCGTCGTGACGGGCTGTCCTTTCAACAAGCCCGAAGCAGCCAGAATCACAGCACCTGAGCAGACCGAGGTTGTGTACCTTGTGCGTCTGTGAACTTTACGCAGCCAATCCGAAAGAGCGCCATCAGCTGCAGCCACACCGGTCTGGGACTCTGAGCCAGGTACAATTACCAAGTCGGGGTCGGGCGTTTCATCAAAGCTGTGTGTCGCGCCAACGACAAGAATGCCACGGTCCGTTGGCACAGGACCCGGCGCATGAGCCACAAAGCGAAGCTCGGCGCCGGGAAGCATCTTCAGCACCTCATAGGGTCCGATCGCATCAAGTGCGGTAATGCCGGGATAAAGGACTATGGCAATTTTCATGCGACGTGCCCCTCGGTGTGACCTCGCGTGATGTCGATGTCCTCGGCACCCGTCTCATCGAGGCAACGGTCTTCGACCTGCAGGGTAACAAGAAGAAAACCGAACTCGTCCCGCAACAGGTCGTGCGCCGCCTGCAAGACCTCTCCTGACTCATGCCCGGATTCCATCCTTACGTGACCGGAGAATACATGCCTGCCGCTGGTCAGCACCCAGGCGTGAACATGATGCACGTCGCGGATGCCCTCGAGTTTCTCAAGCGCAGAGGTCACCTCTTGAAGGTCCACATCCTTCGGCGTTCCCTCCATGAGCATATGAATCGACTCCTTCAGGATTCCCCAGCTTGCCCAAACGAGAACAAACCCAAACGCCATACCAAGCAGCGGATCGATCAGCAGGAAGCCGGTGAAACGGATAACAAGCGCCGTAATGATGATGAGCAGACTGCCGACGAACGTCTGAATGATATGCCACACAGCCCCGCGCGTGTTCAGATCGCTTTTCCCGTCTTTCCAAATCAATCCAAGCGAGATGAACTCGGTCACCAGGCCGCCTGCCGCGGCCCAGAGCATTGGACCCGTAGGTAGGTCGATCGGAGCGGATAGTCGCATAGCGGCCATCCCGATCACAAATAATGCCATAGCTAGAAGGAACGCACCGTTGATGGCCGCTCCGACAATCTCAGCACGGTACCAGCCGAAGCTGCGTTCCTTGTCGGCGGGACGACTGGCGATCCGGGCCGCCAGAATGGCAACAAGGACGCCGCCAACCGCAGAGAACGTGTGAAACGCGTCGGAGATCACGGCGATGGAGCCGGTCCATAAGCCGATTCCGAGCTCAACGACGAAGTAGATACCGGTCAACCAAGCAGAGATTGTGAGCGCCCGACCTCCGCTGGGCAAGTGTCCTGACTGTCCATGTTCCATGTCGGAGTCTTTCTTTTGGATTTTGGATTTTCCAATATTGCCGCAGTCAGTAGGTACGGCATGCTCGAGTTATCTGGGTAACGCCTTTGCCTGACCGACAGCGCCTTGCCGGGGCCTTGGGGGCCGCGATGCGTCCTGATCATCACTCTTCTCCAGATCGGCGATGATTGGGCAATCCGGTCGGTGATCGCCGCTGCAGGAGTCGATCAGCGTCTCAAGCGTTTTCGACATGGCTTCGAGTTCTTCGATTTTGCGGCGCAGGTTGCCCAGGTGGCCCTGTGCGAGTTGCCTGACATCCGCACTGCGACGTGCGTCATCTGTCCAGAGTTCTAGCAACTCGCCGATCACCTCGACCGAAAAACCCAGATCACGGGCGCGGCGCACGAAGCTCAGGAGGTGAACATCCCTCTCGCTGTAATCGCGGTAGCCGGACTCGGTGCGATGGGCAGGTGGGATCAGGCCAGTCTGTTCGTAGTACCGGATCATCTTCGCCGAGACGCCAGAGAGTTTAGCCGCTTCACCGATGTTCATGTCCGTGCCTCCTCGTGCATTTTAAGGGTGTCCTCGATCCTCAGTTTCTGGTCGGCGAAGGTTCCGTAGGTGAACCAGTCTCCGATCACGGTGATCAGTGCGACACGCACGCCGTAGCGCGCTTTCGCCTCTTCCATGATCTCGGGATCGCTTAGATCGCGTTCCTCGAACGCGACGCCCGCCTGTTGAAGCCACGACTTGAGTTGGCGGCAGTCGGGACAGGTCGGGGTGGTGTAGATGATGACCTCGGCGGTCATGCTGTTTTGGAGTTGCATGGCGCGTGTCCTTGCTTGGGTGTTAGACGTGCCCCGGGCTACGGACGGCCCAGGGCGCATGTGGTCATTCCGCCGGAACAGAAGCTGGTGCCGCAGCCGCGCGATCGCCCGGTGCATCTGCTTGCGACGGCACCGCGAAGCGCTTGAGCCGCAGCGCGTTCCCGAGGACGAACACGCTCGAGAGCGCCATGGCCCCGGCGGCGAAGACCGGCGACAACAGGATGCCGAAGGCCGGATAGAGGACACCTGCCGCCACCGGGATCAGCGCCGTGTTGTAGGCGAAGGCCCAGAACAGGTTCTGCCGGATGTTCCCGATGGTCGCCTGGCTAAGCGCGATCGCGTTGGGGATGCCCTTGAGGCTGCCCGACATTAGCACCACGTCTGCCGCCTCGATGGCCACATCCGTGCCGGTGCCGATGGCAAGGCCCACATCGGCCTCGGCCAGCGCCGGCGCGTCGTTAATGCCGTCGCCCACGTAGGCCAGCCGGCCCAGGGCCTTCAGGCGCTTCACGGCGTCGACCTTGCCGTCGGGCAGGACCTCGGCCACGACCTCGTCGATGCCGAGCCGCCGGGCGATGGCCTGTGCCGTGCGGGCGTTGTCGCCGGTGATCATCGCGACCTTCAGGCCGAGGGCATGCAGGGCGGCGATGGCCTCGGGAGTCGATGCCTTGATCGGGTCGGCTACGGCGATGATGGCGGCGAGCCTGCCGTCGATGGCGGCGTAAAGCGGTGACTTTCCCTCGTCGCCCAAGCGCTCCGCCGTCTCGGCGAAGGCCCCGGCGTCGAGGCCCAGTTTCTGCATGAAGCGGTCGGCCCCGATCTGGACGCGCTGACCGCCGACGGTGGCTTCCACGCCGTAGCCCGTCACCGAGGCGAAGTCCTCGATGGCTGGACGTTCGAGCCCCTCAGCCTCTGCCGCCTCGACGATCGCCCGGGCAATCGGGTGTTCGGAGCGTGCCTCGACGGCAGCCACGCGGGCCAGAACCTCGGCGCGGTCGAAGCCTTCGGCAAGGTCGAGATCGGTCAGAGCAGGCTTGCCCTCGGTCAGCGTCCCGGTCTTGTCGAGCGCGACCACGCGGGTCTCCTTCAGAAGCTGCAGCGCCTCGCCCTTACGGAACAGAACGCCCATCTCGGCCCCCCGGCCCGTACCCACCATGATCGAGGTCGGTGTCGCAAGGCCCATGGCACAGGGGCATGCGATAATCAGAACCGCGACCGCATTGACGAGGCCGAAGGTCAGGGCCGGATCGGGCCCCCAGATCAGCCAGACGCCGAAGGTCAGCGCCGCCAGCGTCATCACCGCCGGGACGAACCACATGGTCACGCGGTCGACCAGCGCCTGGATCGGTAGCTTGGAGCCCTGCGCCGCCTCCACCATGCGGATGATCTGCGACAGCATCGTGTCGCCGCCCACCGCGGTTGCGCGGAAGGTCAGCGCCCCGTTCTGGTTAATGGTGCCACCGACAACCTCCGCGCCGGCACTCTTTGCAACCGGGACTGGCTCACCAGTGATCATCGACTCGTCGACATAGCTCTCGCCCTCGACGACTTCGCCATCGACCGGCAGGCGGTCACCAGGACGCACCTCGACGATGTCACCAGGAGCGACCTCGGCCACCGGGATTTCCACAACTGATCCATCGCGGCGCACGCGTGCGGTCTTGGCTTGAAGTCCGACCAGCCGCTTGATGGCCTCGGATGTGCGACCTTTGGCGCGCGCCTCCAGATACCGGCCCAGCAGGATGAGCGTGACGATCACCGCTGCGGCCTCGTAGTAGACGTTGACTGTGCCCTCGGGCAGCATGCCCGGCGCGAAGGTTGCCACGACGGAATAGAGATAGGCAGCGAGCGTACCGACTGCGACGAGGCTGTTCATGTCGGGTGCGCCGCGCAGGAGCGCTGGAATGCCCTTGGTGTAGAAACGCATCCCCGGCACGGCGAGCACGAACGTAGTCAGCGCGAACTGCAGAAGCCAGCTCGTTCCGTGCCCGATCGTCGAGCCGATCAGCGCATGCATCCCGGGGATGACATGGCTGCCCATCTCCAGCACGAAGACCGGCAAGGCGAAGGCGGCCGCCAGCCCGAGATCACGCTTCAGAAGCGCCAGCTCGGCATCCTTGCGAGCAGCTTTGGCCTCGTCCTGGCCGGAATCTTGCGCGACTTCACGCGCGGTGTAGCCGGTCTCGGCCAAGGCGGCGATCAGTGCGGCGACATCGGCGGTGCCCTCCACCGTCGCCTGCTCCGTAGCGAGGTTCACGTTGGCAGAAGTGACACCAGGAACGGCCTGAAGCGCGCGCTCGACCCGGCCGACGCAAGATGCGCAGGTCATGCCATCGATGGAAAGTTCGGTTATATTACCAGGAACGGAGTAGCCCGTAGCCTCGACCGCAAGGATCAGGTCAGTCCGGACAGAAGGGTCTGAGACCTGGACCTCGGCACTCTCTGTCGCGAGATTCACGCTCGCGGACAATGCGCCCGGCACCGCCAGCAAGGCCTTCTCGACCCGGCCCACGCAAGAGGCACAGGTCATGCCTTCGATCGGAATTTGTATCGTCTCGGCCGTTAGCCGAGTGGTGTCTGTGTGAGCATTCATAGCTTATTCCTCTCGTCTTCGAATCAGTGCTCACAAGCCGAAATAAAGGTTCCAACGATTGGAAGGTCAAGCATGATTGGAAATTTTCTGCACTAATTGGCGTTTGCGTCTCCTACGGCTTGGTGAATTCAGCTTTCCAGAGGCGGA
>JBFFFS010000141.1:0-7437 GCA_041557855.1 Roseobacter sp.
CATGTGTCATCCGATTTTACCAGAGGTGCGGAGATCAGATTGTCGTGGACCCAGAGCGCCGGGGTCACCATCAGGATCTCGCGCGGCAGACCAAGATCACGCCACTGGGGGCACAGCGCCAATCCATCTTCTCCCACGGCACCGATGTGTGCGTTATCAGGCGGCACCCCGCCCGTCAAACGCCAGCGCCCGTCCCAGAGCCCCCCTAACGGCACGCGCAGATCCTGCACAGTGCGCGGCTCGCGCCCGATCCAGAGGTCTGCACCTTTGCGCCGCATGAGGCATCCATCGAGGGTTGCCGACCGGGTTTGGCGCAGAGCATCCACCGCCGCGTCAAGCGACTGCCGGCGAGGTGGATAATCGGAGCCGCTGAGCCACGCCAATCCACGCAACAGAATGCGACGGCGGATTTCCCCGGGCAGCATCTCCAGTCGGTCCCAGTCAAAGCGAAGGCTCCCGGCATGCACACGCACGATGTCCCGTGCTGCCTGCGATACTTGCCAGTGCAGCGCGCGCCGCGCCGAAGCCATGTTCTGCGCCACCTGCCCGAGAGCCTCGGCGCTGATCCCCAAGGGCGCCAGATGCGCCAACGCCTGACGAGCCTTGACCCGGTCAAAGCGCGGGTCGTCATTTGATGGGTCATCGACCCAGCGCTGATTGCGGCTGGTAAGAAAATCCCGCAGGTGCCGACGTTCAACTGCAAGCATGGGGCGCAGCCATGTGATCCCCCTACTTTGCCAACGCATTGACATCCCGCTCAACCCGTCCACGCCCGAACCGCGCGCGAGCCGCATCACCACCGTTTCCGCCTGATCGTCGAGGGTGTGACCCAGAGCGACATGAGAAATGTCATGCGCCCGCGCCCAGTCAGCGATCAGCCGGTACCGCGCACGTCGCGCCTGATCCTGCAGGTTGCCCTGCCCGTCCCAGTCGGTCCACCGGACCACGTCATGCGAGATATTCAGCCGGACGCAGGTCTCATTGACGAACTGCGCCTCCGCCGCCGCTTCGGCGCGTAGCCCGTGATCTACCGTTACCGCGCGCAGCGAGATGCCGTGTCTCCCGGCGACCTCATGCAACACAAGCAAGAGAGCAAGCGAGTCGCCGCCGCCAGATACGGCAACGCCAAGAGCTGCGGGTGGATCGTGCAGGAGTGCGCGTTCAATCTCCGCTGCGGGATCACGCGCCATCACATCAGGAACAGGACAACGCCCGCCGCGCCTCGGCTGCCTGCGCGACTGCAGGATCGGACGGGAACCGAATGGCGACTTCGCTTAACGTCACGCAGGCTTCCTGCACCTGCCCCAATTCGCCAAGGCTGCGTCCCAGCCGGAAAAGCGCTTCGGGAGCCAGCGGCCCCTGCGGATCGACACTGAAGCTGCTCAGGTATGCCCGGGCTGCTTCCTTGGTGTCGCCCAGTTCCTCCAACGCCTCGCCGCGTCCCAGATCGGCGCCGGCGGCCAGGGGACCTCCCGGATAGGTGACGGAGAAAGTCGCAAACTGCTCGGCAGCTTCCTCATAGCGACCTTCAGCGAGGGCCGCCTGCGCGCGCTTGAAATCATCTTCCTCGCCCACGGCAAGTTGGGTCCCGTCGCTGCCGATACCCCCCCCCGTGCCGGACAAGCTCCCGCCCGAGCCCGCCGCAGGGGCGCTGCCCGTCGTCATCGGAACGCCGGTATCGCCGCCCAAGGTGGTCGTCTCTCCCAACGCACTGATGTCCCCACCTTCCAGTTCGACAAGGCGGAATTCCAGATCGCCAATCCGGTTAGTGCCATCCTCGACGATCCGGTTGATGCGGAATTCCAACTCCTCAGTCTTGGAGGTAAGCCGCTGAAGCTCGCTTTCCATCACCGCGATACGATCCAGCACGCTGTCGCCGCCGGTCTGCACCGATGCTCCGCCCGTGGTCGACAGCTCGCGCCGCAGGCGCTGCACCTCGACATGAAGAACGGTAAGCTCCTGTCGGATATCCGCAAGAGTCTGGTCATCCTGCGCGGAAACCGCTGCAGGGCAAAAAGACAGCACTAGCACAAAGGCGGCAACAAATCGCATCAGATCACCCGGTCAGACCGCCTGCGAGGACCGTGACCGCGCGACGGTTCTTGGCATAGCAGGCTTCGTTGCTGCAAATCTCGATGGGGCGTTCCTTGCCGTAGCTGACGGTGCGCAGCCGGTTTCCGGCGACCCCGCGCGAGATCAGGTATTCCCGGACCGCATTGGCGCGACGAGCACCCAGAGCCACGTTGTATTCCCGCGTGCCCTGTTCGTCCGCGTGCCCTTCGATCACGGCGGTGAAATCGGAATTGGTCAGCAGCCAGTCGGCCTGTCCGTCCAGCGTGATGCGACCCTCTTCTGGTATGGTGGACTGGTCTACCGCAAAGAGAACGCGGTCACCGATCGTCTGATTGAAGTAGGCCGTGGAGGTCGGATCATTGGCGCTACCCGGTACGATCGGACCGCTACCGCCAATGCCGCCGGCACCGCTGCCGTCGGCGCCGAAGCGCCCCGGATTCGTACAGGCTGCCAGCGCAAGCGCCGCTACCATGAGGAGAATAATTCTTGTCAGTTTCATGCTCGTTGCCTCGTTTGGGTCAATTTAAGTTTATTGTTGGGCTCGTTTTACCATAGCGCTTGTCCCTTGGAAACGGGGAACGAAGCCTATTCAGGGCTGCAGGGGCGACCATGAAGGATCCGATCCACCTTCGGGAGTGCGCACCGGACGGAGGTTGCGGCCAGTGATATCCACCGAGTAAAGCGAGGACCGCCCGCTCGCGCCCTGAGTTTCCCTCGTGAACATGATGACCCGCCCGTTGGGCGCCCATGTCGGCCCCTCGTCGAGGAAAGAGGCGGTCAGCAAGCGCTCTTCCGAGCCGTCAGTGCGCATGACCCCGATGTGAAAGCGGCCGCTGTTTTGCTTGGTGAAGGCAATGAGATCGCCGCGAGGGGACCAGACCGGCGTTCCGTAGCGCCCCGGCCCGAAGGAAATCCGCCGCGCCTCTCCGCCGCCCGCCGGCATGATGTAGAGCTGCTGGGAACCCGAGCGGTCGCTCTCGAATACGATCTGGCTGCCATCGGGCGAAAAGCTGGGCGCGGTTTCGATCGATGGCGCGGATGTCAGCCGCGACACTGCCCCGCCGCCGATGTTCATCGCATAAATGTCGGTATTGCCTCCCTGGGCCAGAGAATACACGATTGTCTGCCCATTGGGCGCAAAACGCGGCGCAAAGCTCATCGTGCCTTCCTGGCTTTCCAGAACACGATGGTTAACCGAACCGATATCCAGCACGTATATGCGGGGAAAGCCGCTCTCGTAACTGGTGTAGAGCACGCGCCGCCCGTCCGGCGAAAAGCGAGGGGCCAGTACGATCGCACCGCTGTCCGTCAGGTAGCGCACATTTGCGCCGTCATAGTCCATGATCGCCAGCCGCTTCTGGCGCGCATCCTTGGTACCCGTCTCGGACACATAGACCACGCGGCTGTCGAAATATCCGCCCTCACCGGTGATCCGGCTATAGACGGCATCGGCCACCTTATGCGCCATGCGACGCCAGCCATCGGATGTACCCGTGAATTGCAAACCATTACCCATCTCCGAGTCCGAAAAGACGTCATAGAGGCGGAACTTGACCGTGATCTGGTTTCCCTGCACCGCGACGGCACCGGTGATCAGCGCCTGTGCGTTGATCGCCTTCCAGTCCGCTAATTGCACCGGGGCATTGAAATTGGTCACGTTGCTGATGAAGGCTGCCGGCGCAATCTCGCGGAACAAGCCGGTGCCTGTCAGATCGGCGGCCACCACCTGGCTGATCTGGCCCGCCAGCGCGCCCGCTTCGACATTCTCGGCCTGAAACACCGGGAGAGCGAAAGGCAAGGGTTCGATGACGCCTTCGGTGATTTCGATCCTCAACGGGCCATTGCTTTGTGCCTGCGCATAAGGGACGATCCCCGGCGCCAGTAGAAGCGCCACGCCGATGATGATTGCCTTTAATCTCATTTCACCCGCATCCTTTCGGGGTTGAAGGTCATCTCAATGTCGCGCCACTGGCCATATTTCTCAACCGGCAAATCGTATCCGCGTGCGCCGCAGCGAACGATTGCCCGTCGGGCTGCCTCAAAGGCCTGCCGCGCAGCGCTTTCCGACCCGCCGGAATAAGACGCCATCCGGATCGAAGGTACCACCGGCTTGCCATCCTGCGACATCTGGACCGTCACCACAACCGTAACACCAAGCGCGTCGGTGGACAGCGAGCCAACATTCCAACAACTCGAAACCGCCACGCGCAGCGATTCCTTTTCGCCGGCGGAAAGCGGCGGGCCCTGAGGCACGGGTGCGTTCTGCGCGCTGCCGGACAGGGCCTCGGCCAACGCCGAATTCACCGCGTCGCTCGTGGAGGGGGCGGGCGCGGGCGGTGTTTCTGACGGAGTAGGATCCGGCTGCGGCGCAGGCTGGGCTGTACGCACCGGCGCTTCGGGCCGGCGGGCTGGCGGCCGGATCGAGCGCTCGGGGGCCGCAGCGGGTTTTTCGGCTTCGGTGACGATCTCGGTGGCGGCCGCTTCCGGTGCGGTTGCCTGGGCCGGCTCCTGCACCGTCTCACCGCTGGCATCCGGCGCCACGACTTCCTGCTCGACTGGGACTGGCAAGGCTTCAGGGTCAGGTTGCGCTACCGCCTCGGGGGCCACGCGTTCCACGGCCTCCGGCACGGGCCGGTCGCTGACCTCGGGCACTTCCACTGCGATCTCGGACGGCGGCGCATCGAGCACGGGCGCCTGATCCGAAATATCCGCGGGCGGCGGCAGAGGGGTGATCTGCGAAACATCTGGCGGGGCCTCCGCTTCCGGTGTCACCGCGGCATCAGGCGTTTCGATCTCGGTGAGCGGATCGCTTTGCGACTGCATGTCCGGTGCATCGGGAGCAACCTCGGGGCTTGCCGGCTGAGCAACTTCAGTCACCGACTGCGGCGGCTGGCTTGCGGCCATGAGTGCCGCGTATTCCGCCCCTGTGACCACGGAGACATCTGTGGCCTCGAACGGCAAGGGCTCTGCCGAGAAGACGTCGCCAAAGGCCAGCCAGGCCAGCAAAGCCAGATGTCCTGCACCAGAGATATAATGCCCGGTATGCACCGCGTCCTACCGATCCGCCCCGCCGGAGGCATCGCGCCCGTCAAGTGTCGGACCGCCAATGTCGGTGACCAGCCCGATGTTACCGAAGCCGCCGGCGTTCAGCGCCCCCATCACCTCCATGACGCGCGCATAGGGCACGCTGCCATCCGCGCGCAGAAAGACGCGGTCCGAGGTGCGTTCCGCCGCGATGGCCCGCAGCTTCGGGATCAATTCGTTGCCTGCGGTTTCCGTCGTCTGTATCTGGATTGCGCCTTCTGCCGTGATTGTCACCGTCAGCGGCTCTTCCTGGTCGGCAGGCAAGGCACCGGCGGCAGTTTTCGGCAAATCCACAGGCACGCCCACAGTCAGCAACGGCGCAGCGACCATGAAGATGATAAGCAGCACCAGCATGACATCAACGAAAGGCGTGACGTTGATTTCGGCCATTGGCTGCGTCCGCGTCGTGCGCCGCCGCCTCTTGGTGCTACCGCCCACGTTTTGAATGACTCCCGCCCCCATGCTTCAACTGTCCAGTTGTCGGCTGAGGATGGTGGCGAACTCGTCAGCAAAGGATTCGTAGCCATGCAGGATGTGATCGGCGTCCGAACTCAGCTTATTGTAAAAAATGACAGCAGGGATTGCGGCCAGCAGTCCAAGTCCCGTGGCCAACAGGGCCTCGGCAATCCCCGGGGCGACCACTGCCAAGTTGGTATTTTGCTGTTCCGCGATCTCGATGAAGGCGTTCATGATGCCGATCACGGTACCGAACAGACCGATGAAAGGCGCCGAAGATCCGACCGTGGCCAGAACAGTGAGGCCATTGCGCAGATACTCCGCCTCCTTGTTGATCGCCACGTCCATCGACCGGTCAA
Source organism: Roseobacter sp. (assembly GCA_041557855.1). GTDB lineage: Bacteria > Pseudomonadota > Alphaproteobacteria > Rhodobacterales > Rhodobacteraceae > Roseobacter. Next base: position 5,973 of record JBFFFS010000141.1, read on the forward strand.
TCCGCGAGGTGGCACCTGCAATCAATCCGCCGTCGTCCCTGTGCGAGCGTTGCCACTCCATCATCCCGGCGGCAAATATCTTTTCCGAACTGCCCGAGGGCGCGGGGCCGATAGTCTCAAACAGAGCGTCCAGCGGCTCTCCCGACCAGAATGCCTGATCGAAAGCCACAGCTTCCGCGCGGGCGCTGCGGTATTGAATCAACTTGATGACGATTATGGACCACGACCAGAAAGAGGCCACGATCAGCATTATCATCACAATTTTTACGAGAAGGGTGGCGCGGGCGAATAGCCCGAAAAACGAGAAATCGATCTCACTCGCCAATGCCAGCGCGTCTGTTTCCATGTGCCTGCTCTTTGCTCAATTCGCTCGGGGCCGATTTTGCTCGGCCTCCATTACGTCAGACTTTAGACCAGCAATAGCGTGAAAGCTATCACTATGGTGTTATTCCGGATCAGAAAGCGGCAATGCGCGGAGTTTTGCTGGCAAGCGCGCGGGCTTTCCGCTGGCGGCGATGCAAACAATCGTCACATCAGCTGCGAAGATCAGGCTCTCCCCACGCCAGATCTGCTGGCGCATGACCATCCGGGCCGCGCTGCGCTGCGTCAACACCGTGCGAACGTCGAGCACGTCGTCGAACTGCGCCGGTGCTATGTAATCGGCTTCGACGCGACGCACCGCAAAGACGACCCTTTCCTCCTTCATCGCCAGTTGGTCAATGCCGATCTGGCGCACCCAGTCGCTGCGCGCCCGCTCGATGTAACGCAGGTAGTTGGCATAATAGACGATGCCCGCCATGTCCGTGTCCTCGTAGAACACGCGGATCGCAAAACGATGGCTCATCCTGTCGATCTCCTGTGGCCGGCGATGGCGATCATTGGAGCTGCCCTATCCGCGCGGAAAGACGCAGGGCTAGACTGGCGTCGGAGGAATGAGCGGGCAAAACCGGGTCATAGGCTGCCCGGATCAGCGATGCGATCTCGGGCCTGAGGATCGTCCGCCCCTCGGCAACCGCCAGCGGCGACCGCGCGCTAAAAGCCGCATCGGACCACAGTAGCACCGATTGCACCACCTGGCTCAGCGCCAGGGTTTCTGCCGGCAGCGCGCTCAGTTGCGCGTCCATCCGCAAAAAGACGAAGCACGCCTTGATCGCGCCCTCCGCGTCAAAATGGAAAATGCGGTACTGATTTGCTTCGGCGGCCTTCAGGCGGCCCAGCAATGTGTCCAGTTCCGGGATCAGCCGATCCAAACCCGGCACTTCCGGCAGTTCATCCCAGTCACGGAAGAAAAAGACCATCAGGTTGCTGCCAAGCTCCGGGTCCGTCTCGGCCATCTTGTGCCCCGAAAGCACCATGACCGCCTCGAGCGCCCCTTTGACAACGCTGAGCGTTTCCTCTTCCACGCCAAAGACGATCGGCGCCACCGGCCGCCCCCACCTGGCAAAAACGAATTGCCCGTCGCTGC
>JBFFFS010000142.1:0-7395 GCA_041557855.1 Roseobacter sp.
ATGATCGACGCAAGGATCAGCAACTCCTCGGGAGTTTCGATCGGCAGATCTTCCGCCCTGTTCGCCCAGACATCCGCGACCCGCGCCTCCTGCGCTGCCCGCATGCGCGCCAGAACTTCGTTACGCGTGTCGCCAGGCTGCACTTCGTAGCTGTCAGGCGCAAGCGCGCCTTCCGGCGGGATCTCGTCGACATCCCCCTCCAGCACATCGACGGCCTTGAGGCCTTCGACGATCTGCCAGGACGTCACCCCTTCGGCCAAGGCGACACGAAACCGGGTTCCGGTCGTGTCCCTGCGATCGAGGTATATCTCCGGCGCTTCTTCCTCACCGGGGTCGAAGGAGGCTTTTTCGAGGAACCGGTTTGTCTGCGGATCAAGCTCGCGCAGCTGCACGTTGACGCTGTTCACGCCGACCCGGTAGATGACTTCCGTACCGCAGGTACTTGCACCGCCGCGCGTGATGATTTCCACGACGTCCGCCATCGACACGCCTTCGGGCACCAGGTAGCTGCCGGCTTTCAATTGACTCGATTTATCGGTGTATTCCGCGCCGATGCGCAGGATCGCCCCCGAACTGACAACCCCTTCTTCTTCAAGCGTCTGGCTGACCCGGCGCATGTTGGTCCCACTGGGTACCTCGACGCAATAGGCCGTCTGCAAGGGACCGACGGCCTCGTATTGGCTCTTGCCCCACAGGATCACCCCGCCGCCGAGAAACAGCAGCACGATCAGAAGGGTGACGGCATTGGAGGCGATGTGCCGCCACATCAGCGCGGTTTTCCGAAAATGACGCTGGCGTTGGTGCCGCCGAAACCGAAGGAGTTCGACAAAGCAACATCGATTTTGCGCTCACGCTTGGCATTGGGCGCCAGATCGATGGGCGTTTCGACTGCGGGATTGTCCAGGTTGATGGTCGGCGGTGCCACCTGATCTCGAATCGCAAGAATGGAGAAAATCGCCTCGATCGCACCGGCTGCCCCAAGCAGGTGTCCGGTCGCCGACTTGGTGGAGGACATGGTGACATTTCCCGCGTGGTCGCCCATCAGTCGCTCAACTGCGCCCAGCTCGATGGTGTCGGCCATCGTCGAAGTTCCATGAGCATTGATGTAATCCACGTCTGCAGGCTCCAGTCCCGCGTTCCGCAGCGCATTGCGCATGGAGCGCTCGCCGCCCTCACCATCCGAAGAAGGTGCCGTGATGTGATAGGCATCGCCCGACAAGCCATAGCCCAGCACCTCGGCATAGATTTTGGCGCCACGAGCCTTGGCGTGTTCGTACTCTTCCAACACCACGACACCTGCGCCTTCGCCCATGACAAACCCGTCGCGATCGGCGTCATAGGGGCGGCTCGCGCTCTTGGGATCATCACCGCGCTTGGTGCTGAGCGCCTTGCAGGCATTGAAACCGGCAATACCGATCTCGCAGATCGCTGCCTCGGCACCGCCCGCAATCATCACGTCGGCGTCGCCGTGCTGGATCAGGCGGCTCGCGTCTCCAATTGCGTGCGCGCCCGTCGAACAGGCCGTAACCACCGAGTGGTTGGGGCCTTTGAAGCCGTATCGGATACTCACCTGCCCCGAGATAAGGTTGATGAGTGCGCCCGGAACAAAGAAAGGTGACACCCGGCGCGGACCTTTCTCGGCCATCATGATTGCGGTGTTGGCAATCGAATTCAGCCCGCCGATACCGGAGCCGATCAAAACACCGGTCCGCTCGAGGCTCTCGGTATCTTCAGGCATCCAGCCTGAATCCTCCACTGCCTGTTGCGCCGCAGCCATGCCGAAGAGGATAAAGGTGTCGACCTTGCGTTGCTCTTTGGGCTCCATGTAGGCATCCGCGTTGAAGCTGCCGTCCGAGCCATCGCCCAAGGGCACCTCACAGGCGTATTGAGTTACCAGTTTGCTGGCGTCAAATCCGGTAATCGGACCGGCACCCGACTGGCCATCGAGCAGTCTCGACCAGCTGGCTTCGACCCCATCGGCCAAAGGTGTGACAAGGCCAAGACCGGTGACAACTACTCTGCGCATGGTGATCCCCCTTCAAATGGTGCACCTCCCATACCGTGAGGCGCTCATTCTGTGCAAGTGCCGTCGAACGCAGCACTATCTTCATCTTGCTATTGCGGCGGACCCTTGCGCGCCATCAAGCGGACCGGGCTGCCGTGATACTCGGCATCGCGCATCGCGACATATCCCATGGCATCCGCCATTTTCAGCGAGGGTGTATGCGCCGGATCGATCATGCAGACAAGCCTGCCAGTCACCACCCGGTCGAACCAGTCATGCGCGGCCCGCACTGCCTCCAGCCCCAACCCCTGTCCTTGCGCGTCCGGCGTCAGCACCCATCCGGCTTCGGGATACGCGTCAAAATCATCGCCAAGATCGCGTTTTGCATAGAAAAAACCCACCTGTCCGGAAATGTCAGGGGCGCGATGGCGTTGAATCGCCCATTGTCCGAAGCCGGTGATCTGCCAGTGACCGGCGTTGCGCAGAAATGCCGCCCAGGCCTTGCTGCGCGGCCAGGGTTTGCCATCGATATGCGCCACGACCTCTTCCATCGCCCAAATCTCGGCAAATCTCTTGAAATCCTCGGCCCGCATTCCCCTCAGGGTCAAACGCTGGGTGTTAATCGTCGGAATCGTACGCGACATCTGTTCTGCCTCTGCTCGCGGTGCGGGACTTTGCGTCCTCTGAAACAAGAATGACGCAGGTCCGGCAGAGTTTTCAACCCTTCAGCGCGCCAGGCACAAAAAAAGGCGCCTCTCCGCGAAGGAGAGGCACCTATTTGAACAAATCAACCGGCGAGATCGCCGATACGCGATCAGGACGCTTCTTTGATGAACTTCACCGCGTCGCCGAACGTCTGGATGGTTTCGGCGGCGTCATCTGGAATTTCGATGCCGAACTCTTCTTCGAATGCCATCACCAGCTCGACCGTGTCGAGGCTGTCCGCGCCCAGGTCATCAATAAACGATGCGCTCTCGACCACCTTGTCCTCTTCGACGCTCAGGTGTTCTACAACGATCTTCCTTACACGATCTTCGATGTCGCTCATAATAGTCCCTCATTCGTTTGGGCCACATGGCCCCCTTCGGTTACTCGCCCCCCGCACGCGGCGAAGTGGAAAGCGTTTGCCCCCGAGGGGGCGGCTCTGTCCGGCACCGGTTGCTTTTTGCATACCGGTAACGGGGATTCCGTGGCTGCCGCCAAGGCTGCCTCCGTGAAACTGCGCCCCCCTTTAACATAAGCAGCACCGATGGCAAACGCATTGTGCGTGCTGATCAAAAGAGATGCAGCTTTGGTTCATATCATGGCCATACCGCCGTTTACATGCAAGGTTGTACCGGTGACGTAGGCGGCTTCCGGGCTGGCCAGATAGACCACGCCGGCAGCGATCTCTTCCGGGCTCCCCATGCGGCCCGCCGGAATCTGGCCCATGATTCCGGCTTTCTGATCATCTGTCAGCTTGTCGGTCATCGCGGTTTCGATGAAGCCGGGGGCCACTGCGTTCACGGTAATGCCACGCGAGGCAACCTCATAGGCGAGGCTTTTCGACATGCCGACCATACCTGCCTTCGAGGCCGCATAGTTAGCCTGGCCGGGATTGCCGGTCGCGCCCACCACGCTGGAGATGTTGACGATCCGGCCCCAGCGCGCCTTCATCATGCCGCGCATCACGCCCTTGCAGAGCTTGAAGGTCGCGGTGAGGTTCACGTCGATCACCGATTGCCACTCCTCGTCGGACATGCGCATGAAGAGGTTGTCGCGGGTGATCCCGGCATTGTTAACCAGAATATCAACCGATCCCATCGCGTCGGCCGCCTGTTTCGGCAATGCCTCGACGGCAGCCATGTCGCTCAGATTACACGGCAGCACATGAGCCCGCTCTCCCAGTTCCGAGGCCAGCGCCTGCAGCGGGTCCACACGGGTGCCCGATAGCCCCACAGTCGCACCAGCCGCATGAAGCGCGCGAGCGATTTCAGCACCGATCCCGCCGGAAGCACCGGTTACCAGCGCATTTTTTCCAGTCAAATCAAACATGTGTCGTTCCTCTCAAGCCTCTCTGGCCGCGGTTACATCTTCCGGGGCCGCGACATTGCGCGTCTCGGCATCCTTGACAATGCGACGGATCATGCCGCTGAGCGCCTTGCCCGCGCCGATCTCCCAGAAGGCATCCACACCCTGCGCTGCCATCCACTCCACAGAGGTTTTCCACCGCACCTGGCCCGTGACCTGGCGGACGAGCAGATCGCGGATCTGCGCCGGATCGCTTACCGCCTCGGCCAGCACGTTCGAGACCACGGGCACGGTCGGCGCGTTCATCGTCACCGTGCTCAACGCTTCGGCCATCTTTTCCGCCGCCGGGGCCATCAACGCGCAGTGGAAGGGGGCCGACACCGGCAAAAGCAGCGCCCGCTTGGCTCCAGCCTGCTTGGCCAGCACGGTCGCGCGCTCCACCGCGTCCTTGTCGCCAGAAACCACGTTTTGCGCCGGATCGTTTTCGTTTGCCACCTGGCAGACCTGCCCTTGCGCGGCCTCTTCGGCGACCTGCGTCACCGTATGGAAATCGAGCCCCAGTACCGCAGCCATCGCCCCCTGCCCGACCGGGACCGCTTCTTGCATCGCCACACCGCGCGTCCGCAACAGACGCGCGGCATCCGCGACCGAAAAAGTGCCCGCCGCCGCCAGAGCGGAATATTCACCAAGCGAATGCCCGGAGACGAAGGCAGCCCGCTCCAGGGTCACACCTTCCGCTTCCAGGGCTCGCACCGCTGCCATCGAGGTCGCCATGAGCGCCGGCTGCGCGTTCTGCGTGAGCGTCAGCGTTTCGATATCGCCGTCCCAGATCAGCGCGCTGAGGCTTTCATTCAGAGCGTCATCGACCTCGTCGAAAACAGCCTGCGAAGCCGGATAGGCCTCGGCCAGCGCCTTGCCCATGCCGATAGTCTGCGCGCCCTGTCCCGGAAAAACGAATGCAATGCTCATGACCTGCCCCCCTCACGATGCCTTGTCAGTCTTTGTTTCTTTCAGACTTACCGTGGCGCTGCGTCAAGGGCAACGCTTCCGGTCCGTTTTCAATACCTCATGCAAAATTGCACAAACTTACATCAATGCGCAAGTTCTGTGCGCACAGGCAGGTTGTGATGACAACGCGCGCAACTACTCTAATACCAGTATTAGACCGCATGGAGATGCGCGATGACCTTAACGAATACCCAGCGCCACTATGGCAGCGTCACCAAGACCTTTCACTGGCTTACCGCCCTGCTGGTCGTGACACTGATCCCCTTGGGGATTTACGCAAACGACCTCCCCTACGAAACGTCGGAGCAGTTGGCACGGAAGGCGTGGTTTTTCTCGCTGCACAAAACGCTTGGCGTCACCATGTTTTTCGTGGCGCTGGCCCGCATCCTCTGGGCGCTGAGCCAGCCGAAACCCGCGCTTTTGCACCCGGAACGCAAACTTGAAAGCCTGGCGTCGGAAACCGTGCACTGGCTGCTTTATGGCTCGCTGGTGCTGGTGCCCTTGTCGGGCTGGGTAGATCACGCCTCCACCGAGGGGTTCGCACCAATCTGGTGGCCATTCGGGCAGACTCTGCCGATGGTGCCGAAATCCGAAAGCCTCGCCGCGCTGACTGCCGGGCTGCATATCGTCTTCGAGTGGGTGCTCGCGATCTCGATTTTGCTGCATGCGGCAGGTGCGCTCAAACATCATCTGATCGACCGCGACCATACACTGCGCCGAATGCTGCCTGGCACGCCGATCCTGCCGCCGATGACCGCGCGACACCGCGTGCTGGCACCGCTCGTCAGCGCCCTTGGCCTCTGGGCGGTGGCACTTGGGGTGGGCGCTTCCCTGGGTTTTTATGAACGAGATGGCGAGACCGTGCAGGCTGCGGCTCTCGCAGATGTGCAATCGGACTGGGTGGTGCAGGAAGGTCAGATCGAGATCGTCGTGCGCCAGATGGGATCGGACCTGCGGGGCCAGTTCGACGACTGGACCGCCGCAATCAGTTTCGATGATCGCGTGAAAAGCGGCAAGGCCGGGTCAGTCGATGTCACCATTTCCATCGGGTCACTGACTTTGGGATCGGTCACCAGTCAGGCCCTCGGCGCGGATTTCTTCAATGCCGGGGCCTTCCCCACCGCGACCTACACCGCCGAAATCATTCGGAGCGCCGATGGTTATGCCACGATAGGAACGCTGACGATAAAGGATCAGTCGATGCCGGTCTCCTTCCCCTTCAAGCTCGAGATTGCGGGCGACATTGCCACCATGTCCGCCAGCACCAAACTCGACCGACGCAATTATGCGATCGGCGACGGGCAGAAGGATGAAAAAAGCCTTGGCTTCGGCGTCGATGTCAACCTGAGCCTAACCGCCCGCGAGGCCGCCGAAAGCTGACGTCCGGACGCGCACGCGCCACGCTTTGCGACCCTGATCCTCGACGTGTTAGCATGGCCCGACAGCGGCGAAACGGATGGCAAACCATGCAGGACGATCCCTTTTACAAGGCGCACTGGCGTCACATCGAACCTGAAAGGCTGGCGGGATACCGTCAGGGATTTGCTTGGGACAGCTCAACGGACGCGCTCTATGAACCGTTGGAGATTACTGCCGGACTGCAGATTGCGGACATTGGATGCGGCCCCGGGCGCATCGCCGTTGAACTGGCGCGACGCGTTGGTCCTGCGGGTCATGTTCACGCGCTTGACATCAACGCTGATCTTCTGGCCGAAGCGCAGGCCAATCCGGCCCGCGCTGGCCTCGCCAATCGCTTGACCTGCCTGCATGTAGATGCGCAGACGACTCCACTGGCTGACCGTAGTATGGACCGTGTTACGGCGCGCAATACACTGATGTATCTCGATGACCCCTACGCGGCGCTGCGCGACGTCCACCGTGTGCTGCGCCCCGGCGGCATCGGAGATGCCATCGAAGGCGATTGGCACATGATGGTGGTGCATCCGATCGACCCCGGCCTCTGGCACGCCTTCGTGAGCGCCGCAGCCATGGCCTGCCGGCACGCGGACATGGGCCGCCGCCTACGGCATTGTTTTGACGCAGCCGGATTCGATGACATCAGGATCGAGTTGCACGCCGAACCGGACATTGACGGACGCCTCCTTGGAATGATCCGAAACATGGCGCGCTATGCGGCCCGGAGTGGCAGGTTGGTCCAGGAGCGCATCGACAGGGTGCTGCAGGAGGTGGAAAGAGCACTCGAGGCGGGCAGTTATCTCGCGATCTCGCCGCGGTTTGTCGTCACCGGCCGCAAACCAATCGAATAGCTACGAGAACCATGCCCTCAAAAAAAAGACCGCGCAGCTTTGGCGCGGCCTTTTCAGCAGTGACAGCTAAGTCCGCCTTACGATCAGTCCCAGCCACCTGCACGC
>JBFFFS010000143.1:0-7323 GCA_041557855.1 Roseobacter sp.
CCTTCACCGCCCCCGCCACCATCAACATGCTGCGGAACCTTGGTATCGAGGTCGTGCAGTTCGCGCCAGCCAATTCGCTGGCCGACGTGCCTGACCGGATTGCCCGCATGGGTACAGCTCTCGGCAGGCGCACAGAGGCCGCCAAGATGATCGCGCGGTTCGAACAAGACCTTGCCGCCTTGTCAGACGCCTCGACCACCCCCCGCATTCGTGCAGCGATCACCTATGTAAACAGCTATTCATCAGGGGATGCGACACTGGCTGGAGACATTCTGCGCGTCGCGGGCTTCGACAATGTGGCGGCCGAGGCGGGCCTGTCCTCGGTCGGTCGCCTCGGATTGGAAGATCTGGTGCTGCTGGCCCCTGACGTGATCATTCAAGGGCGTGATTACCCCGGTCAGGCCCGCGCGGAGGATAATCTTGACCATCCGGCTCTGCATGCGCTGCCCGATACGCTGATGGCCGGAGAGATCACCGACCGCGACTGGATTTGCGGCACGCCGCAGGTCCTGCGCGCGGTGGCCGACATGCGGGACCTGCGCCTGAGAATGGAGCTTGCAAGATGAAGCTGGCAGCGGTTCTCGCATCGCTTTGCGGCCTGCTCTTCGTGGTTTCGCTGGTTACCGGACGCACGCCGGTTTCGGCACTGGCCAGCCTTCAGGCGCTGTTGCAGGACACGGGCACACCTATGTCCGTGGTGATGCGCGAGATTCGCCTGCCCCGCGCTTTGCTGGCCGCGATGGTCGGCGCCTCTCTTGGCCTTGCGGGGGCGGCGATGCAGGGCTATTTACGCAACCCTCTGGCCGAACCCGGGCTGATCGGGGTGTCCGCGTCAGCAGCCCTTGGAGCGGTCCTGGCGTTACAGACCGGATTGGCTGGTGCCTTTGCCTTGGCGCTACCGCTCTCGGCGCTCACGGCAGCGCTCATTTCTGTGGGGCTGATCCTGCTGCTGGCAGGGCCGCGCGGGTCGTCGCTGACACTGATCCTGGCAGGCATCGCCCTGTCGGCGCTTGCTGCCGCACTGACCTCACTGGTGCTGAACCTTTCACCCAACCCCTTCGCCGCCGCAGAGATCGTCTTCTGGATGATGGGGGCGCTGACGGACCGGTCTTTCACCCATGTCTGGATCGCGCTGCCGTTCATCTTACTGGGATGGGCGCTGCTTGCCAGCCTCGGACGGGGTCTTGACGCACTTACGCTGGGTGAAGACGCGGCCGCCGGACTGGGCGTGTCACTGCCCAGTCTGCGCTGGCGTCTGGTTGTCGGAACGGCGGCTTGCGTCGGGGCCGCCACGGCGGTCGCCGGCGCTATCGGCTTTGTCGGGCTGGTGGTGCCACATGTGCTGCGCCCGTTCGTCGAGGGCAAACCATCGCGCCTGCTCTGGGCCTCGGCCCTGGGCGGAGCGGCTATGGTTTTGGCGGCGGATATTGCCGTGCGGGTGCTGCTGCCCGAGCGTGATCTCAAACTCGGCGTACTGATGGCGCTCGTGGGCGCGCCGCTTTTCCTGCACCTTATCTACAAGACGCGCGGGGAAATGCGATGACCCTGCTCACGTTGGACAACATGACCGTGCACCGCGACCGCCGCCCCGTTGTGGACGGCGTGAGCCTGTCGATCAGGGAGGGGGAATGCGTCGGGCTGATCGGGCCGAACGGCGCCGGCAAGACCACGCTGATGCGCGCCACCCTCGGTCTCGTGGCCCATGAGGGCGACTGCTCGTTGAGCGCCAGCCCGGCGGCGGAACGCGCGCGCCTCTGTGCGTGGATGCCCCAGAACCGGGAAATCGCATGGCCCGTGAGCGTGGAAACCCTAGTCGCGCTCGGCCGAATTCCGCATCTGCCGCGCGGCAGCCGTCTGCGCCCGCAGGACCGGGAAGCTGTCGAGGTGGCGCTGGAAAAAATGGCCTTGACCGAACTGCGCGACCGCACCGCCACTGCCCTTTCGGGCGGGGAGCAGGCCCGCGTTCTGATCGCGCGCACGCTGGCGCAGCAGGCTCCGCTGCTGATGGCGGATGAACCGATTGCCGGACTGGATCCTGCGGGGCAGATTGCCACCATGCGCGTCTTTGCGGATCTCGCCCGGAGCGGGCGCGCCGTGTTGGTTTCGCTGCATGACCTGGGGCTTGCCGCACGCCACTGCACCCGTTTGGTAATGATGCACCGGGGACGTCTTGTAGCCGAAGGCACCCCGGCGCAGGTTTTGACTGCCGACAATCTCGCCCGCGTCTTTGGCGTCTCCGCCCATTTTACCCAGACCGACAACGGACCGGTCTTCCAGCCGCTGGAGGTGTTGTGACCGCGCGCCTGACCCTCGAGCGCCCTTGGCTGTCCGTACGGACGGAGGCCCCCGTGCGTGTGCTCAGCTGGGCGCTCAACCGCCCCGGCTTCACGACCACCCGCGAGATCGTCTGGCGTGAGGTTCGCAATGCCGATCTACCTGCCGATTTGGATGTGAGGGCTTGGCTCGATGCCGAGCTTGCCGCGCGCGGCACGCCCGATGCCGTTGCCTTTCTCACCTCGCGGGACGTGCGTGCGTACAAGGACATCACGCTCAGCATCGAGGATGTCAGCCTGCGTTGCATTGCAACGGTAGGTCTGTCGAATGCCGAAGCTATTGGCAGCCGAATGGATCGCAGCGCGCATGACTGGGGCACGATCAACATCCTCGTGCTGACCGGTTTCGGCCTTACGGATGCCGCGCGGATCGAGGCGCTGAGCCTTGTGGCCGAAGCGCGTACGCAGGCGGTGATGAGCGCTGGTCTCGACCTGCCCACCGGACGCGCCACCGGAACAGGGACCGACTGCATCGCCGTGGCGGCACCTGACGGCCCGACCGGCTACGCAGGCAAACACACCGCGCTCGGCGAAGCTGTCGGCAAAGCGGTTTGCGCCGCCGTTACGGCCGGTGCGCAAGAATGGATGGCCACCGTACGCCGCAAGGAGACGTTATGAGCCATCTGCCGCAACGCATCGTGTGCCTGACGGAAGAGACTGTCGAGACCCTGTATCTGCTGGGGCAGGAACACCGCATCGTCGGGGTCACGGGCTATGCGGTGCGCCCGCCGCGCGTGCGCCGGGAGAAACCGCGCGTTGGCGCTTTCACTTCCGCAGATGTGCCGAAAATTCTGGATTTGCAGCCCGATCTGGTACTCACCTTCTCCGACCTGCAGGCCGATATCGCAGCGGACCTGATCCGAGCTGGAATTGCCGTTCATGCCTTCAACCAGCGCCGCGTCGCCGGTATTTTGGACATGATCCGCACGCTCGGCGCACTGACGGGGACTGCGGGACGTGCGCATGCACTTTGCGAAGGCTATGCGCGCCGTATGGAACTGCTGCGCATGACCCCTCGCCCCAATCGACCCCGCGTCTATTTCGAGGAATGGGACGATCCACCGATTTCCGGCATTGCCTGGGTTTCTGAACTCATCGAAATCGCCGGTGGCGAGGATGTTTTTGCGCATCTGCGTCATGCGCAGGGTGCAAAGGCGCGGATACTAGAGCCGCAGCAGATCATTGATGCTGCCCCCGATGTCATTCTCGCATCGTGGTGCGGCAAGAAGGTACGGCCTGAAATCATCGCTGCCCGGGAGGGTTGGGCCTCCGTCCCAGCCGTTGCCCAGGGGCGCATCCACGAGATAAAGTCACCACTGATCCTGCAACCGGGTCCCGCCGCCCTTACCAGCGGGCTCGACGCGATCGAAGCCGCCCTATGGCCATCCGAGGAGACCGCAGCCTATGCTTCCACCTGATCTGGCCGAGTTTCTGAGCCGCGGCGGCCCGACGCTCTGGCTGATCGCGGCGCTTTCCGTGCTGACGCTTGCGCTGGTTCTATGGAAACTATGGCGCATGCTGCTGGATGGCGCGTGGTCAGGCGCAGCAACCCGCGCCGCGTTGGCGCAATGGGAAGCCGGTAGCGCAGGCAAGGCGCTTTCTCAACTCGAAGGGCGGCGCAGCCTGAGGGCGCGCCTTGCCAGGCAGGCCATGCGCTGCAAACTCGACCCTGCGTTGACAGATGCGCAGGCGCGCGAAGAGACCACCCGCCACGCTCGCGCCGATTTGACCGATGCGCGCAGCGGCCTGCGGGCGCTGGAACTGATTGCGACCATTGCACCGCTTCTGGGGCTGCTGGGCACTGTGCTCGGCATGATAGGCGCGTTTCAGGCGTTACAGGAGGCCGGCAGCCGCGCCGATCCCGCAGCCCTGGCGGGCGGTATCTGGGAGGCCTTGCTGACCACTGCAGCCGGTATGGCGGTGGCGATTCCGGCGGGCGTGGCACTGGTCTGGTTCGAGAGCCTTTGCGACCGGATGCAGGCTGACATGGAAGACATTGCAACGCGTGTATTCCTTCGCGGACCGGGGGCGGGCTAGGCAGATGTTCGCTTTCGCTCCCCGCCGTGCCGCGAGACGGCCCAGCCTGACCCCGATGATCGACGTGGTTTTTCTCCTGCTGGTCTTTTTCATGCTCGCTGCCCGCTTTGGCGTGGATGTCACCCTGCCCTTGTCGACAGCAGGCAGCGTGGCACCTTATGAAGGTCCGCCGCGACTGGTGGTGATCGACCCGGAGGGGCTGTCGCTGAACGGCATCTCGGTGACGCTGGAACAACTGCCCGACAGGTTGGCGACATTGATGCAGACCCGCGATCAGGCGGTGTTGGTACAACCGCGCAGCGGCGTCGATCTGCAAAGAATGATCGATGTCATCGATCGTCTTTCTGCATCCGGTTTATCGCGCATCGTGGTGGTGCCGGGGCAATGATGGATTTCGCTCCCTTCCGCCCGCGCCGCCGTTCCGGCGAGAACATCGTGCCGATGATCAACGTCGTATTCCTGTTGCTCATCTTCTTCCTGATGACCGCGCAGATCGCCCCTCCGGAGCCGTTTGATGTTTCAGTGCCGCTGAGCGATGCGGAAGCGGCGGCAGAGCGGAGCGATAGACTGTTCATCTCATCCGACGGCGTTCTGTTCTACAACGGCGTCGAGGGGAAAGCGGCACTGAATGCGATCGCCGCGCGATCACAAAACGAACCGCTTTTCATAGAGGCCGACGCCATGCTGAGTGCGGCCACGCTCGCGGCCCTGCTGCCCAAGCTCGCGGCCGCCGGTGTGCGCGAGACCCGTCTCGTGACGGGAGTGCGCTGATGCGGTTTCTCGAAGGTCTCATTTTCACCAGCTTGGCCGCCGGAGCGCATTTGTCTCTCTGGGCAGTGTCGCCGACCTTCAGCGGCGCGTCCGGTTCGGACGGGGGCGGGAACGGCCCAATCACGATTGCGACCGCCAGCGTAGAACACACAGCTCTGGCCGCAGCCTGGCAACGCCCGCCGGTCGCGGAACAGACACTTGCGGCCGCAATGGACGCGCCCGCCGCAGAGGACGCGGCCCGTGTTGCCGTCGATAGTATATCGCCAGCAATTCCCGTGCCGACGGCGCTTCCATTGCTTGTTCCGCCCATGCCGACGCCGCAGGCTCCCACGGTGCCGCAGATCGACACCACCTCTGCCGCGCCACCCGCACCAACGGTCACCCGGCCCAAGGCGCGCCCCACGCCACCGCCGACATTGGCCCGCGCCACGCCGGCGGCGCCTGCGCAGACCGAAAAGGCTGCTGGCGGTGGCGTCCGCCGAGCACCTGCAGACCGCGCGGATACTTCGACGCTGAATGCGGCGGATGTGGCGCGTAGCGATGCCCTGCGGGCGCAATGGGGGGCCGCGATCTACGCCAAGGTGCGCCGGAACATGCGCTATCCCGCAAATGCGAGGGCGACAGGCACTGCGAGCCTCGCCCTGCAAATCGCATCGAATGGCAGCTTGCAAAACCTGCGCCTTACCCGGTCCTCCGGCAGCGCGGTATTGGACAGGGCAGCGCTGCGCGCAGTTTCGCAGGCGGGTCGTTTCGACCGCGCGCCAAAGGGCCTTACCGGTGACTTGCATCGCTTCAGCCTATCGCTGACCTTCACGCAATGAGATCGCTTTTTCTTGCAAATCACCGAACCATTGGATAGCGAGCGCGCCATGGACACAAATGACACGATGGGATTGTTCGATCTGCTGATATGGGGCGGCGCGCTGTTGTCGCTGATCGGGCTATTGGGCCTGATATGGTGCATCGTCTTCGTGGCCCGTGCGCGTAAGGCGCAATTGCCCGATGAAGCGTTGAAAGCAAAGCTTCAAAAAGCCTTGCCGCTTAACCTCGGGTCGCTGTTTGTTTCCGTCATCGGCTTGATGCTGGTGATCCTCGGAATCTTTTTGAAGTAATCGTTTGCTACACCGTGGCTCCGCCGCGACGACGTTTGTTTCTTGGACCCCCCGGTGCGCACTGTGCCGGCGCCCTACCTGACTTCTGAGCCTGCGCGTATCGCGACCCCGGACTATCATCCGCGCAAGCGGGTGGAATATTTGCCCGCTTCTTAATCAACACCCCGGAATCGCCCACGCCAGTGAGGCTCGTAGAAATGGCGCCCATGATCCTCACTGAACAGCATCTGGACAGCCGCCAGCGGGTGTCCTAACCCTTGAGCATGGATATGCGCCAAATCACCCCCCGCTTCTTTGCTGCTCCGCAGATTTCTCCCGAAGACATGACGGCGATTGCCGAGGCCGGGATTAAGCGGGTGTTGTGTAACCGTCCCGACATGGAAGTACCGCCCAGCCATCAGTCGGCGGCGATGGAAAGGGCCGCGCTTGCGGCGGGTCTGGACTATGTCTGCCAGCCGCTCACCCACCAGACCATGACCCCTGAAATCATCGCGCGCAACCGTGACCTGATTGAAGGGTGCGACGGAAAGGTGCTGGCCTACTGCGCCTCCGGTACACGTTCGACGATCGCATGGGCTTTGGGCGCTGCCCGCGAGATGCCCGCTGACGATATTATCGCCGCCGCTGGCGCCGGCGGGTATGATCTGAGCAGCATGCGGCCAATGCTGCAGGCTTTCGCGCGGCTCTAAACGGGGACGTATCAGGCAATATTGAGCTTGGGCAGATCGCCAAGCTCGGACAGGCCGGCATCCGTGTCTGTCAGGTCTGGCAGATCCGGCAAATCGGGCAGATTCGGCGGGTCGCCAAGATCAGGAAAATCCAACGGTTCTGCGAGGTCCGGCAAGTCGGGGATGCCATCTGCAGCCGCATCAACACCAAGGCCATCAATTTCAGGCAAGCCGGGAAGATCGCCCGACGCAGCCACAGGTGCAGCTTCGAGCACAGGCTCCGGGAAATCGCCTGCATCAAGAGGTGCGGCCCTGGGCGCGCCCCGGGTATCACCGCGTCCTGTGTCCAAGGACATGTTGGCAGACGCGCGATCCACATGCTGTTCAAGCATCAATGCCCGC
>JBFFFS010000144.1:0-7323 GCA_041557855.1 Roseobacter sp.
AGCGCGTCGCCGAAAATCTTGCACGCACCGGTTTGACTGCCACCCTCGCGGTGCAGGATGCGCGCGCTGTGACAGGATCTTATGATGGGATTCTGCTTGATGCGCCCTGCTCGGCCACGGGCACAATTCGCCGCCACCCTGATTTGCCACATGCCAAGGACGGCTCTGAATTCATGGAGTTGATCGAGTTGCAGTCCGAGCTGATCGATCATGCCTGGACCTTGCTGAAACCCGGTGGCCGGATGGTTTTTTGCACCTGCTCGCTGTTGCCGGACGAAGGCGAAGTTCAGATCGACGAGGCATTGGAACGGCATGCCGATATGCAAACGGTGCCGGAGGCGTTGCAAGTTCCCGGTGTGGAACCGTCTTGGATCACCGCGGAAGGCGGTCTCAGGCTGCGGCCGGACTATTGGCCCGATTTGGGCGGGATGGATGGCTTCTACATTGCCTGTCTGACCAAAGCCGAATGACATCGGCCGGCTCAAATTGGCCGTAAGGGGCGAAAAGATCGGTGACTCGTCTCCGGTGGCAGGTTAAAGTCCTGAAAAGCGCCGTCAGAGCGTCCCCAGGCAGAGAAAAGAATGTCCCACAGCTCAAGTTTTGCTGCCCGAAAGGTGCATTTCCTGAACCGCTGGCATGGCGCCAAAGCGGGGCGGATGAAGGCGCGGGCGGTGGGATTCGTTTCATCTCCGGAACCGCGGACGATTGGAAGCTTCGCGCGCGGGCGGCAGCTTTTGGCGGGAAATTTTCTTTTCGCCGGTCATCTGCTGGAACAACAGGACGCCGATATCTGGGATTTGCCACCGCCTAACGCGGATTTCGAGCAGGAGTTGAACGGCTTCGCGTGGCTGGACGATCTGGCCGCAGTCGGTGATTTGGCGGCTCGAACCGCCGCGCAAAAATGGCTTTGGAGCTGGATCGAGCGCTACGGGCGGGGGCGCGGGCCAGGATGGACACCGGACCTGACCGGCAGGCGGCTGATCCGCTGGATCAACCACGCGATTTTCCTTTTGCGTGCAAGCGACCAGTCGGACAGTGATGCGTTTTACGGCAGTTTGTACCGTCAGACGAAGTTCCTGTCCCGTCGATGGCATGGGGCGGCTGCGGGTTTACCGCGATTTGAAGCCCTGACCGGTCTCATCTACGCCGGATTGTCGCTGGAAGGCATGCAGCAGGTCGCACTTCCCGCAGTGAAGGCGCTGGCCCATGAATGCCGGACGCAGATCAATGACCAAGGGGGGCTGCCGACGCGCAACCCCGAGGAATTGCTGGAGGTTTTCACCCTGCTGACATGGGCTGCTGCCGCCCTGTCGGAAAGCGGATATACACCGCCGGCCGAACATCTCGACGCGATCGACCGCATTGCGCCGACGCTGCGCACCCTCCGTCACAGCGACGGTGGTCTCGCGCGGTTTCATGGCGGCGGGCGAGGACAGGAGGGTTGGCTCGATCATGCGCTCTCCCAGGCGCGCGTGAAGACGCGACAGCCCGATGGCCTTTCCATGGGGTTCGCGCGGCTGTCGGCTGGTCGCACCAGTGTGATTATCGATGCGAGCGTGCCGCCCAAAGGCCGCGCGTCGTTCAATGCGCATGCCTCCACCCTCGCGTTCGAACTGACTTCGGGCAGGCGTCCCTTGATCGTCAATTGCGGGTCTGGCCGCTCGTTCGGGCCGGACTGGCGAAGAGCAGGGCGTGCAACGCCGTCACATTCGACGCTTTCTCTCGACGGATATTCCAGTGCGCGACTGGGACCGGTCGACCGCAGCACCGGGCGTGAGGAGTTGATTGAAGGCCCGCGCCATGTGCCGATCGAGATCGGTCATGCCAGCGACGGCTTTCAGTTTCAGGGGGGGCACGACGGGTTTATTCAGACCCACGGGCTGACCCATGCGCGCACGATCGAGATGACTTTCGACGGTCGTGGGATTGCCGGCGAAGATATGCTTCTGGCCCTGTCCGATTCTGAAAAGCGGCGGTTCGATCTGGCGCTGGACGCTACCAAGCTCGAAGGTATCTCCTTCGACATCCGGTTTCACCTGCATCCGGACGTCGATGCGACCATCGATTTGGGCGGTGCTGCCATCTCCATGGCATTGAAGAGCGGCGAGATATGGGTTTTCCGCCATGATGGTGGGCAAAACATGCGCCTTCGCCCATCTGTTTACCTCGAATACGGCCGATTGAAGCCGCGTGCAGCAAATCAGATTGTCCTTTCGGGTCGGGCTATGTCATACGCCACCCGTGTTCGCTGGTCGCTGTCCAAGGCGCAGGAAACTGCCATTGGTGTGCGGGATGTCAGCGAAGACGCGTTTGACCTGACTGAATAGCCGTCTGAGGACCATTGCCATGACCGATCTCGCCCCGCTGCGCCGCGCGCTTCTTTCCGTTTCCGACAAGACCGGACTGGTCGAGCTGGGGCAGGCGCTCGCGGCGCATGGTGTGGAACTGCTGTCCACCGGGGGTACTGCGAAGGCGTTGCGCGCTGCCGGGCTGGATGTGAAAGACGTGGCCGAAGTGACCGGGTTCCCCGAGATGATGGATGGGCGGGTGAAAACGCTGCATCCCGTCGTTCATGGCGGCCTGCTGGCGCTGCGGGACAACGAGGCGCATGTTGCCTCCATGACAGAGCACGACATCGGCGCGATCGATCTCGTGGTCGTCAATCTTTATCCGTTTGAAGAGACGGTCGCCAAGGGTGCGGCCTATGACGAGGTGATCGAGAACATCGACATCGGCGGCCCGGCCATGATCCGCTCTGCCGCGAAGAATCATGGTTTCGTCACCGTGGTCGTAGACGTGGAGGATTATGGCGCCGTAATCGATGCTCTGAAGGAAAATGACGGTCAAACCCCCTATGCCCTGCGCCAGCGGCTTGCCCAGACGGCTTATGCGCGTACCGCCGCCTACGATACGGCTGTCAGCACATGGATGGCCGCGCAGATGGGCGAGACGCCGCGCCGCCGTACCGTCGGCGGCACTCTTGCCCAGACATTGCGGTATGGTGAAAACCCGCATCAGAAAGCAGCATTCTACACCGATGGCTCCGGGCGGCCCGGCGTGGCTACAGCCCTTCAGCATCAGGGCAAAGAACTGAGTTACAACAATATCAACGACACCGACGCGGCTTTTGAACTGGTAAGCGAATTCGACCCGGCGCAGGGGCCGGCCTGCGCGATCATCAAACACGCAAATCCCTGCGGTGTGGCGCGGGGCGAGACCCTGAAGGAGGCCTACATTCGTGCCTTCGACTGCGACCGGACCTCGGCTTTCGGCGGTATCATCGCGTTGAACCAGCCACTGGATGCGGCGACTGCGGAGGAGATTACAGGTATTTTCACCGAGGTGGTCATTGCGCCGGGTGCCGATGCCGCCGCACGCGAGGTTTTTGCAGCAAAGAAAAACCTGCGCCTGCTGACGACGGAAGGTCTCGCTGATCCGACGGCTGCGGCACTGGCGGTCCGCCAGGTTTCAGGCGGGTATCTGGTACAGGACAAGGATGTGGGTCGCATCACCATGAGCGATCTCAGGGTAGTCACCAAGCGCGCACCATCCGAGCAGGAAATGGCCGATATGCTCTTTGCATGGACGGTGGCAAAACACGTCAAATCCAACGCGATCATTTACGTCAAGGACGGTGCGACGGTTGGCGTCGGCGCAGGCCAGATGAGCCGCGTTGACAGCACCCGGATCGCGGCGCGCAAGGCACAGGACATGGCGGAGGCGATGGGACTGCCAGCGCCGCTGACACAAGGATCGGTCGTGGCCTCGGACGCTTTCTTTCCTTTCGCGGACGGGTTGCTGACCGCCGCCGAAGCGGGAGCGACGGCGCTGATCCAGCCCGGCGGATCGATGCGCGATGAGGAGGTGATCGCGGCTGCGGATGAGGCCGGGCTTGCCATGGTCTTTACCGGTATGCGGCATTTCCGTCATTGAGGGAGCAGGGCGCATGCGATGGCTGACAGGGGCGGCGGTCGTCGCATTTATCGTCGATCAGCTCAGCAAGTATCTGGTAATTCATGTCATGGCACTCGAGCAGGTGCGCGCCATCGACGTGCTGCCGCCGCTGCTCAACTTCCGCTATGGTGAGAACCGGGGCATCAACTTCGGCCTGTTTGATGAAGGGACAGAAGCCAGCCGCTGGGCACTGATCGGGCTGGCCACGGTCATCTCGGCTGCTGTGCTGATCTGGGCCTGGCGTACGCAGATGAGCCATCTGGCCAGCCTCTCTGCAGGGTTTCTGATAGGTGGTGCGATGGCAAATGTGCTGGACCGGCTGCTTTACGGATATGTTCTGGATTTTCTCAACATGTCCTGTTGTGGTATCAACAACCCTTTCGTGTTCAATCTTGCCGATGTATTCATCTTCGCTGGCGCGATAGGACTGGTGTTCTTTGCCCCAGACAGCAAACATGATAGGAAAAAAGGCCAGTGACATTGCCTGCTTGCGTGGCGTATCACTCTGGTAACCGCGATGGAGAGTTTACATGCGCCCTTTTGTGGCCCTGATCCTGACGACGATGGCACTGAGCGCCTGCGCCAACAAGGGCCTGCGTGAAATCCAGTCCAACTCGACCGGGCCGGACGAATTCATCGTCGACCCCAAGGCCGAACTGACGATGCCCGGCGACTTTTCGGCCCTGCCCGCGCCAACCCCGGGAGGCGGGAATCGCACGGATATCGATCCGCAGCAGGAAATGATCGTGTCGCTCGGCGGGCGTCCGACAAGCGAAACCGCTCCTATTCCGGCCTCTGACGGTGCGTTGGTCACAGCGGCCAGCCGATATGGCGTGACGCAGGATATTCGCGGCGAGCTTGCCGCTGAAGATGCCGAGTTCCGCCGCAAGAAATCGCGCTTTACGCAGTACCGGCTATTCCCTGAGGATCGCTACAACGAGGCCTACAGCGACCTGGCCCTCGACGCGCGCAGAACAGCGGACGCGTGGCGGCGTGCCGGGGCGGACACTCCCAGCTACCCACCCCGCCAATAATCGTTCAAGTCAGCCTGTGACCTCACATTCATGACAGGGTGACTTGAACCGCGCGTGCAGCACCACACCTATGGCACAAAGCCAAGTATCCTAACGGAGGAACAGCCGATGATCCGATGGACTGCATTTGCAGCCATACTTGCATGCCTGCCCGGCCTCGCCGCCGCTCAGGAAGACAATGTGACGACCTTCGAACTCGAGAACGGCATGCAGGTGGTCGTAGTGGAAGACGACCGCGCGCCGGTGGTTCAACACATGATCTGGTATCGCGCGGGATCGGCGGATGAGCCGAAGGGTTCTTCCGGGGTTGCGCATTTTCTCGAACATCTTCTGTTCAAGGCGACCGACAAGCTGGAAGCGGGTGAATTCTCCGCCACCGTTGCGCGTAACGGCGGTCGTGACAATGCGTTCACTTCCTACGATTACACAGCCTATTATCAGCGCGTCGCTTCCGATCGGCTGGGTCTGATGATGGAGATGGAAGCCGATCGGATGAAGAACATCCGCCTGACCGAAGAAAACATCAAAACCGAGCGCGACGTGATCATCGAGGAGCGCAACCAGCGCACGGAAAACAATCCCGGCGCCCTTTTCGGAGAGCAGCTTAACGCGGCGCAATATCTTAACCATCGTTACGGGGTGCCGATCATCGGATGGATGCACGAAATGCAGACCCTCGACATGGAAGATGCGCTTGGTTTTTACGAGATCTACTATTCTCCCAACAACGCGATACTTGTGGTCACGGGGGATGTTACTCCCGCCGAAGTACGGGAACTGGCAGAAAAACACTATGGTGCGATCCCGGCAAATCCCGACCTGCCAGAACGCCTTCGTACGCAAGAGCCGGCGCAAACGGCCGAACGGCGCCTGATCTACCGCGATGCCCGGGTGGCCCAGCCTTATGTCCGGCGCTCTTACCTTGCACCGGAACGGGATCCGGGGGATCAGGAGACTGCAGCGGCGCTTGTTTTTCTCAGTGAAATTCTCGGAGGTGGCACGACCTCTTTCCTTGCGGACGAGCTTCAGTTCAAGGCGCAGATCGCTACCTATTCGGCCTCATTCTATCGCCCGGTATCGCTCGATGACACGACTTTCAACGTCATCGTGGTGCCGCGCGAAGGTGTCTCGCTCCAAGAAGCGGAGGACGCCATGGACCAAGCTTTGCAGAAATTCTTTGAGACGGGAATCGACAGCGAGCAGTTGGCGCGGATCAAGTTCCAGATCAAGGCCGATCAGATATATGCCCGCGACGACGTGGACCGCATCGGCAACCGCTACGGCCAGGCACTGACGTCCGGCCTGACGGTCGAGGACGTACAGGCATGGCCTGATGTGCTGCAGGCAGTCACAGAAGAGGACATCATGCAGGCGGCGCGGGATGTGCTGGACCGTCGCGCCTCGGTCACCGGGTGGATCATGCGCGAGGAGGTAACACAATGATAAGGATGTTCTGGGCGGCCGTTGTCGCTGTCGTCATGGCCTTTCCCGTCGCTGCCGAAGTCGACATCAAGGAAGTCAAAACTCCCGGCGGCCTGACCGCGTGGCTGGTGGAGGACCACTCGATCCCCTTCACGGCGCTTGAAATACGTTTTCGCGGCGGCGCATCGCTTGACGCTCCTTCCAAGCGTGGAGCCGTCAACCTGATGACAGGGCTTCTGGAAGAAGGAGCGGGGGAGCTCGATGCGCGGGCCTTTGCGCGCGCGGTCGAAAGTCTTGCCGCTTCTTTCAGTTTCGACGTCGATGACGATTCACTGTCCATCTCCGCCCGCTTTCTCACTGAGAACCGCGACGAAGCGACTGAATTGTTGCGTCTTGCGATACAGGAGCCGCGCTTTGACGAAGAAGCGATTGCGCGTGTCCGCGCGCAGGTGCTGACTGGCATCGCCGCTGATGCAAAGGATCCAGATGAGCTTGCCAGCCGCGCCATGGATCGGATCGTTTTCGGCGACCACCCCTATGCCAGCTCTCTGAGCGGGACCGCCGATAGCGTTTCGGCGCTGACACGCGATGACCTGGTGGAGGCTCATACGAATGTTCTGGCCCGCGATCGTATCTACATTGGGGTCGTGGGTGACATCACCGAGGAGGCGCTTGCGAAGTTGCTGGATGACCTGCTGGGCGGATTGCCTGAAACCGGCGCGCCTATGCCGCCGGCGGCATCGGTCGATTTCTCCGGTGGCGTCACGGTGGTTCCTTTCGAGACGCCGCAATCGGTTGCGCGCTTTGCGCAGAAAGGTATCAAGCAGGACGATCCCGATTACTTTACCGCCATCGTTCTCAACCAGATCTTGGGCGGTGGATCATTCGAAAGCCGCCTGATGGACGAGGTGCG
>JBFFFS010000145.1:0-7275 GCA_041557855.1 Roseobacter sp.
AACAGATATATCGTGTAACCGGTCTCATCGATTACCGCGATATGAATCACAAGACTGCAGCATGGCGGCGCGCGCACGGCACCCATGTTCTGGATCTTGCTTCAGGCTACCCTCCCGGGGACGACCGGAACGATCGACCGCTCTTTGCTGTCAACCTTCCCGCGGACGTGATCGAGGATACTTCGGGGAGTCTTCTCGACATCTACCTTTTTCTGAGCAGCGCCTATATCGTCATCGCCGCTCGCGCGCTCTTTGATGCCGGGATAAAACCTCGACCGATTGTCATAAATGCGAGTGTCGGTTATCTCGCGGGCGCCCATGACGGGCAATCCTTTGTCGATGACATCTTCAGCGAGATCGATCTTTGGATGCGCGATGGTGCTCCGGAGGAGGAGGCAGGGGTGAAGTTCGTTCTGCCTGCTGGAAATGAGCACCAAAGCCGGTGTCACGCGAATTTCTCGGTCTCGGATGGCCCGGTAGAGTTCGACTGGATGGTGCTGCCCAACGACCATACCGACAGCTACTTCGAAGTCTGGTTGCCCGATGACGGCGGCAACGAGCGTTTGCGTCTTACCGTCACGTCGCCCGACGGTACAGCCAAAACGATCAGCGATGTGGTTAACCCCTGGGCCAACTCCGATGGCTTCGCCGTTTGGAAAGATACCTCGGGCCGAGACATCGCTTTTGCCGAAACCATATGGTCGGTATCGGGCCGGGCAATGCTGAAGGTTCGCGTGAAGCCGACCGACAGCTTTCAGCCCAGCGTTGATGCTGTCGCACCTTCGGGCCGCTGGCACCTGCGTTTCGAGCAGGCGAATAATGAAATGGATGGCGAAATCAATGTGTGGGTGCAACGCGACGACTCGGTTTACGGCTATCCCAGGCGGGGGCGGCAATCATATTTTCTACACGAAGATTATATCCGGTATGATCGTCAGGGCATCGAAGTCAGGGACGATGAGACTCTCGCGCAGAGTACATGCCCGGTGACTCGTCAAAGCTTGTTGAACGCGGTGGCGACGGGCCCCTCTGTCTATGTTTCGGGTGGCTACGTGGCGCGGACCTGCAAGATTGCGCGTTACTCGGCCGGTGGGCCGAACGTGCCGCCCGAAGACCCGGCGCTGCGCAAGCCTGACGTGCTGATGACCTCCGAGGACTCGTTGACTTTGCCGGGGGTTCTCGCGGCGGGCAGCCGGTCAGGCTCCGTCGTTTGGATGAGTGGCACCAGCGTCGCCGCGCCGCAACTTGCCCGCCGCATCGCCGACATGATCGCTGCCGGAGCGCCGGTGACGCGCGAGACCGTCAAGGCTGGCGCTTTGGCTGACAATGTTTGCCCCGGCGAAAATCCGATGGACGCTGTCAACGTCAAACGCGGCGGCTGGGGACGATTGCCGAGGCCGGACCAAATGCGGGTTACGCGGTGAGTGCGAGGTTGACCGTTAAAGTTGCGGCCATCTCCGCTATCGAAAACATCAGGAAAGCCGCGAAGGTGTCCAGCACGGCCGTTGGTGCGCCTTTTGCGGCCGAGCCAGCGGACAATTGGAAAAGTCATCTTCCAGGCTTCGGTTTGAAGGCGGCGGCCGTCCTGTCTTCAGAACAAAAAGGACCGCGCCAGCAGGGCGGTGCGATTTGAATTGTTGGGCCGATTGCAAGACGGTGCCACGCTATGAGCCAAACGTGGCGGAGCACCTGCGAGGCCCCGCATAACAGTGGCCTGAGCGTGCGTAAAAGGCTGGCCAATGTAACCGGATAGCTTGGAGGCCGTAGTGGCATGAGCACTTGAAAACTCTTTCATCATATTCAGTCTGCTTCGAGCAATCTTGGAGCAGATTATACCTACAGATCGCCCCTTGGCTCCGCCACTCCGGCGGATTTCTCCGTCTCTTCATTCAGAAATGTTTCTTCCGGTACAGTGAGCGCAACACCTGCGGTGCCTGTACCGGCGAGTCTGCCATTGCTCGTTGGTGCCCTTGCGGCACTCAGGTTTGTGAAGCGACGGAGAAATCGAAACCCGCAAATTTTTAACGGGTGCATCTCGCCTCTCTACAGTTGCGGTCTCCATCCCCGATGAAGGCCGCGTTCAGCCATTATCCCATGAAGATTTCAGCCCCGCTTGTTGCGCCTTGATGGCGGCTGTTCGTTTGGGCGGGCTTGTGGGAGCGGCAAGCGCCATGGCGCGGGCGCGGCTTTCAGCTCCAGAGATCAAGTCGGGGATCGCGGCGGCCTCGGGTAGGTTCTTCCAGTATTTTTTTGGCATCTCGGACTGCATTGCCTGCACTTTCAGCCGGGCCGGATTGAAGATGCTGCGAAAGTAGGTGATCCAGAGTAGCTCCGAGGCATCATCGGGCAGATCAGGTCGTGGATGATCGCGTTCAAAATGCAGCTGGCCGTTCTCGAAGACAGCAGAGATGTCGGGGGTCAGAATGCGCCAGTTCATATCGCCGAAGCGGCGGGCAAAAAATGCCGCGGTAGGCTCTGTTGTGTGGTGTGTCGGCTCGAACCAGGCTGCGAAACTGCGGCGCGGATCGCCCGGCTGGCCGATCTCGCGGAAGCGTACGAAAGCCTTCATCTTGTGCTGGCAGCGGCGCACATTTTTTTCCATCTTTCGCAGCCGGGCAAGCTCTGCATCGCCGCGATCGGTCATCAGATGCGGCGTGCGATGCAGCCGCCAAAGGAAAGCATAGAGCCGGGCGAAACGTTCCGGATCGCTGTGCCAGACAACGGTGTCGGCCATTGTAATGAAGCTTCGTGGCACGGTGATCCGAGCCGCGCGAGGTGCAGGGGCGGGATCGTCGAACAGGCCGGGTGCGGTTGTGGTGTCGCCCCAGGTGATTTCTTCGGGCGGCACACCGGCGGCGAGGAACCCGCGCGCAGCGTCGCGCCAGGCAGACGCGGTGCCGATTCTGGGTAAGGTGACATGAGGCATCTAGAAGAGGTTCAGCTGTTCTGGGGGCGGGGCGAAACGGGCGCGCAGCCCGGCGCTGTCGGTGAGATCGCTAGGGCTCCAGTCCTTGGCAGTGATAAAGGCTCGGGCCTTCTTCATCTGCGCCCCCATGCGGGCGAGGTCGTCGTAGCGCAGCGTGCAATGACGTCGGGTGGCAAGGATTCGCGAGACGGTTTTGGTGCCGAAGCCGGGCACCCGCAGCAGCATTTCGCGTTGACCGCGGTTCACATCGACAGGGAATTGCGCGCGGTGCGCCAGTGCCCACGCCAGCTTTGGATCGATGTCGAGATCCAGGTTGCCGTCGGGATGGTGGCCGGTGATCTCGGCAACGTCGAAGCCGTAAAAGCGCAGGAGCCAGTCGGCCTGATAGAGCCTGTGCTCACGTTGCAGGGGCGGGCTGATGAGTGGCAGCCGGGCGGAGGCGTCAGGGATCGGGGAGAAGGCGGAATAATAGACCCTTTTGAGCCTGTAGTTGGAATAAAGCCGCGTGGACTGGCCGAGTACCGTGGCGTCGGTAGAGCCGTCTGCACCGATGATCATCTGCGTGGACTGACCGGCGGGGGCGAAACGAGGTGGGCGTTTACCGCTATGAGAGCGGTCGCGGGCCGCCTCCTTGCGCTGGCGGACATCGGCCATGGCACGGCGAATCTGTGCAGGGCTCTTTTCCGGTGCGTGTTGCTTCACGGCGGCGTCGGTTGGCAGTTCCACATTGATCGAGAGGCGATCGGCGAGCAGGCCAGCTTCCTCGATCAGTTCGGCCGCGGCATCGGGAATCGTCTTCAGGTGGATATAACCGCGGAAGTTCTCCTGCTGACGCAGCCGGCGTGCGATCTGCACCATGTCGGACATGGTGGCATCAGGTGAGCGAATGATTCCGGAGCTCAGGAACAACCCCTCGATATAGTTGCGGCGGTAGAATTCGATGGTGAGCCGGACGACTTCCTCCACCGAGAAGCGCGCGCGGGGTACATTGGAGGAGACGCGGTTGATGCAGTAGCTGCAATCGTAGATGCAGAAATTGGTCATCAGGATCTTGAGCAGCGAGATGCAGCGCCCGTCGGGAGCATAGGCGTGACAAATGCCCGAACCTTCGCTGGAGCCGAGGCTTTTGCCTGCGCGTGAATCGCGCTTCGCCGTGCCGGAGGACGCGCAGGACGCATCATATTTGGCGGCATCGGAGAGGATCGCGAGTTTTTGTTCAAGGGTCTGGCGAGTCATATGTTCTGTATATGTTCTCATCGTGTGCCGTGCAATGGGGGAGTGCCCGCGTTAACCGGGCAGGGGGCGCTGCCCCCGCGCTGCGCGCTCCCCCGGAGTTTACTGGGCAATGTGAAAGGGGGATGAGCGGGAAGGAAATGCCTCGAGATTTAAGTTCACGCTTGGGGAGATATTGATGGAATTGGGGAGGGGTGCGGTATCCGGAGTCGTCGCGCGGGAATGCATGCAGCTTTCCCGTCCGTGGGCGGTACGCAGATGGGCAAGCGCGGCCTGTTTCAGCGCTTCCTGAGCGGTTCCGGCATCTGTTTCCATTTCTGATGGTAAGCCGGAAAGAATTTTCTTGCGCGACTCAGCCAAGAGTCCTATGCGCGGGTCAGATACAGCGATACCGGGAGAAGGCGGGCAACCGCCGCCGAAGGAGCAACCGCCCCGGAAACTCTCAGGTCCAAGGACCGGTATGGCTGAAACACTCCGGAAAGCGCTCGCGATGCGGGCCACCGTAGGAGAAAACCGCGGCAACGTGGCGAAACTCTCAGGTTCATGGACGGAGGGGGCATCGGCGGCAGGTTCCGCCATGCGTCTGGAGTGTGAGATATGTCGAAGAAAGTTGCTGTCATCGGGGCCGGTGTTACCGGTCTGACCACCGCTTACGAACTGCTCGATCAGGGCTGCGAAGTCACGGTCTATGACCGTCATCGCTATGCAGCGATGGAGACCAGTTTTGCCAACGGAGGACAACTATCGGCGTCAAATGCCGAAGTCTGGACGCAGTGGGGTACCGTGCTGAAGGGGTTGAAATGGATGCTGCACGCCGATGCGCCGCTGCTCGTCAATCCGGCCCCGACGCTGCACAAGATGCGCTGGATGGCGGAGTTTCTCGGCAATATCCCGAACTACAAACGCAACACTGTTGAAACCGTGAAGCTGGCGATTGCGGCCCGCGCGGTTCTGTTCGAGATGGCGGATCGGGAAGGTATCGACTTCGATCTGGAAAAACGCGGCATCCTGCATTTTTATTCGAACGCCAAGGACATGGCGCATGGTCGCCGTGTCAATGCGCTGCTTGCGCAGGGTGGCCTGGATCGGCGCGAGGTGAGCCCGGAGGAGATGCGCGAGATCGAACCGGCGCTGACCGGTGATTTTGTTGGCGGTTTCCACACGCCTTCCGACAGTTCGGGTGATATCCACAAGTTCACCATGGGTCTTGCCAAAGCCTGTATCCGTCGCGGTGCGACGCTGCGTTTCGGGGCACGGGTCGAGGACCTGACACCTCAGAACGGCGTGGTGCGGGTGACTGAAAACGGCCGTGAAGAAATTTATGACGCCGTCGTCGTCAGCGCCGGTGTTCAGAGCCGTGATTTTGCCCGCCAGTTGGGCGACCGGGTCAACATCTACCCGGTCAAGGGTTATTCGGTCACCGTTCCGCTCGAGGATGCGGAAAGCCGCGCCGCCGCGCCTTGGGTCAGCATGCTGGACGACCGGGCCAAGATCGTGGCATCCCGCTTTGGCGAAAACCGTTTCCGCATTGCAGGTACCGCCGAGTTCAATGGCGCCAACCGCGACATCCGTGCTGATCGGATCAAGCCTCTGATCGATTGGTGCGAACGTTATTTTCCGGGTATCTGCACAGAGAATGTCACACCCTGGGCGGGTCTGCGGCCGATGATGCCGTCGATGCTGCCAAGGGTGGGCCGGGGCCGCGCGCCGGGCGTATTCTATAACACCGGTCACGGTCACCTTGGCTGGACTTTGTCAGCTGCGACAGCGCGGCTTGTCGCGGCTGCCGTCGGTGAGAGCCTCGCCCCCCGGCGGCCTGCCTGCCCGGCGTTGACGATGGCCGCTGCCTGACACCGATTTGGTCCGGGCCGTGCTGCGCGGCCCGGGTCGCCCTTTGCTGGTCTGCTGGTGTGGAGAGCGCAGTCGCAATATCATACGCGCCGGCATCATGACGCTTTGATGCGACCGGGCAATTCCGATGGAGGTGGCGGGGTAAAAAGTTGATAGCATGGGTACATTGATGAAATCCGGGGTGATGGGGAAATTGACTGTCAGTGCTGTTTGATCGGGATCAATGCGGCGGATACGTGAGGTTGCTACCCATGAATGAAACGGCGCCTCCGGTGCTGGCACATCCGCAAGGGAGAACGCAATGAGCCTGAAAACAATCGTCGTATGCCTGACCACACCGCAGCATGCGGAAACGCTGATGAAAGTGGCGGTGCCGCTGGCGCGCCGTCATAACGCGCATCTGGTCGGCCTGCACACCATCGAGGCACTGGCGGTCTATCCCGGCATTGCGATGCATATCCCGGAGCCCGCCTTCGAGGCCTTCAACCAAAGCCAGAGCCAGGAGGCGCTGGCGATCGAGAAAGTCTTTGACCGTTATACCAAGCCGGAGGATTTCGCATCCGAGTTCCGACTCCTGCGGGCGGAAGCAATGTCCGCCAATGAGCGGATGGTGGAGAGTGCGCGCAGCGCTGATCTGGTGATCATGGCGCATGAGGACAAGGATGCCGACCGCCCTGACCAGCGACATGCACAGGCCTCGGTGATACGTCAGAGCGGACGGCCGGTGATTGTCGTACCGCTGGGATATGATGGCCCGCCGGTTGGTAATAATATTCTGCTGGGATGGAGTAACACCCGTGAAGCGGCGCGCGCAGCGCACGACATGCTGCAGTTGGCCGAGGATGGCGCGGATGTCACGGTGCTGCGTGTGGGTGCCTCCGCGATGGACGAGTTGCAGGACGCCGTGGGCATAGACCTGTCGGAAACGCTGGCGCGTCACGGGTTGAAACCTTCGCTGGAGTACCGCGGTTTTGCAGGGCGGAGCATTGCCGGGGTTATGAACGAAGTCGCGCTGGAAAAGGGTGCGGATTTGCTGGTCACCGGGGCGTTCGGCCACTCGAAAGCCTACGATTTCGTGATCGGGGCCGCGACCTATTCGCTGCTGAAAGATGCCAAGTTGCCGGTGCTCTTCAGTAAGTAGAGGCCGGAGAGGGGAGCGTCAGATCCGCCCAGACTGGCAGGTGATCGGAGGCGCGCCGAGCCAGCGCGTCCTGCTGCACGCCGCCTTCCTGCAGGCTGACGCCCTCGGTCAGCGCGAAGCGGTC
>JBFFFS010000146.1:0-7237 GCA_041557855.1 Roseobacter sp.
TCCCGGCAGGTCCCCTGCGGCCAGCATCGGCTGGAAGAGCATCAACGCCATTCCAACGACACCGGCAAAACCTGCCGCAATGTAGATGGGACCGCGCCAGGCCAGAAACGGGCTGAACGCGGCAGCCACCAGCGCGGTACACGTGATCAGAAGGACAGCCGCCCAGATCAGATACGCCCGTATCATCTGTCTGACATGTCCCGGGCGCCCGTTCAGACCGGTTTCAGCACAAAATGCGCCTCGAGACTCGTGTCGCTCGCGCGGGGCATGACTGGCCGCAGGAAAACCGTCTCGAACTCGCCACTGTCATAGGCAAGATGTCCATGTGCCTGCCCGAAGGCCGGCACGATCTGCGGCATCTCCAAACGGAACACGCCGTTCTCATCGGTCAGGGTAGCACCATGGCTGTGGGGGTCTCTTTCATGACCTTCAGTGGTATGCGCCCAGATCTGGATGCGCTGCCCGGCCAGCGGCATCCCGTCGCCGGCACGACGCACCGTGCCCGACATCCAGAAACCGCCACCGCCGATGCGCTCGACAATCGGCGCGCCCGCGAGATAGTTGTTCGAGCCGCCTCTCATCGACGGTGTCGGGGCTACCGAAGCAAGAGCAAACGAGGACAACCCCGGTGCAAAGGTCGCAAGCGACGCCCCAGAAGCGGCTATAAGGGTTCGGCGGGTGAGCAGACTGTGTGACATTCGGACATCTCCGGTCGCGCGTGTTCAGACTTTCCGAACTAAGCCCTTTGCATCGAAAAGCCCAAGGATCGGCAGCCCCCCGACAGATGCATGTGGAAACAATTTCGTGAGGCGCGCGGATAGGCCTCATCGGCTCATTAAGCTGCAGTTGCGCGCTACAACTCATGCGAATTGCATGACCGGCCCCTCCAGAAGGCGCATCAGATCGCCGAAATAACCAGCCGATCGCGCCGGCTTCTTGGGATCGGAAGTGATGGCGACAGCGAGGCCCCGGGACGGGTTAGCGGCGATGACCTGCCCGCCATATCCACGCCCGAGCACAAAGCCCGAGGAAGTGAGAAACCAGCCGTATCCATAGGACATGCCGGACCATGGTGATCGCGCTCGTGGCTGCATCGAGACATCAATCCAGTGCTCCGGGATGACCTGCCTGCCCTCATAGCGCCCGCCGTCCCGCATCAACGTGGCGATCTTCAGCATCGCAATCGGGCGCAAGGCCATTTCATTTCCGCCAAGGTAGTACCCCTGCGGGTCTCTCGTCCAGGCTGGGATTTCAATACCCAGCGGATCCCCGAGACGGTCGCGGGCCTGTGACAGCAACGACTTACCCGTAGCCTCCGAAAGAGCCGCTCCGAGAACATGGGTCGAACCGGTCGAATAAAGCATCCTTCCACCCGGACGCGCAACCATCGGACGCCTGAGCGCATCCGCGACCCAGTTGCGCGACGCGATCCACGACCCGTAATTCGGGCCGGACGTCCGCTCCAGGCCGGCGCGCAGCGTCACGAGGTCTTCCAGGGTGATACGCGCGGCGCCTTCGGTCGCATCTGCGGGCAAAATGCCGGGTGCGACCTCTGCCAGCGAGGCCTGCACCGATGGAACCTCCCCTCGATCAAGTGCCGCACCGAGAAGCAGCGCAACAATGCTTTTCGAGCAGGATTTGATATTTGCGAGCCGATCGAGGCCCGCACCCCGCGGCGCCGCGGCAAAAACAACATCGTCGCCGCGTTTGACTTGTATGGAATGAAGCTGAGGCAGGCGCGCGATCTCCGCCTTCAGGGTAGCACTCTGCGCACGGAGCAGACCCCGGGCATACCAAGCGCAGCGGTGGCCCCGAACAGCAGTGTACGTCGTTGCATAAGCTTCCCTTTCGCGTGAGGACCGGTGTTCTGATTGAAGTGGGACTCAGGTTTCCGCGATCAAGGGCCTTCCTGTGGGCTTCGCCCACGCCCCTTCTCCGATTGACAATGCGGGAGAGGAAAATACCTCCCTCCGCATGAAACATGATCCTGGCAACGGCTCATCACCAATGCAGCACCGAAAACCCCTTTTGTTACAGGTGTTTTCCGTCTTCTGTTGTACCACACTCCTAGGCTCCGGATCGCTCCGGGCGGAACCGGTGGACATGGGGGCGTTCTCGATCGATCCCACTGAAGTGACGGTAGCAGAATTCGCGGCCTACGCGGCACGCCGTGACGTCATGACTGCCGCCGAAACCGAAGGGGGCGGGTTCGAATGGGGCGCGGGCTGGGAGCGGCGTTCGGGCTGGACATTCCGCACGCCCTATGGCGCTGATGCATCGGCTCAGGAGCCCGCCGTTCATGTCAGTTGGGCCGAGGCGCGGGATTATTGCTCGGACCGTAACGGCCGTTTACCCACGCTGGCCGAGTGGAAAGCCGCAGCCTACACCGAACGCAGACCGGCACCGACTGACGGATTCACGACCGGGACGACTTACGAATATCCGGTCGGAAACAAAGCCGCTGGGATGAACAACAACCGCAAGCGACACATGCCAGTGGGTTCCACCCGCCAAGGTGTGAACGGGCTTTATGACATGGGTGGCAACGTCTGGGAATGGCTGTCAGACCGCAGGGGCGAGGATGCTCTGACCGCCGGCGGCAGCTGGTGGTACGGACCGTCAAAGACACGCGCAGACGGGATGCAGTGGAAGCCAGCCACCTTTTATGCCGTTTATATCGGCTTTCGCTGCGTCTATGACCGCGACTGACCGCCGAAATGAGCAAATAGCAGGAGTATAATTCCCGCTTCATTTCGTTGTTGCTTGTCTGCCCGCTCCCGTTTCCTTCAGCGCGAGCCTCATCGCATTTTTGACCAGATGACGTGGCGAAAATTCACGCTATTTAACGATTGTGATTGATAGGATTTTCAAGATGAAAAGCACGTCGGTTTGGAAGCAGTTAGCGGTTTGTGCAGTGCTGATTGCTGGAGCCGCATCCGCATGGCACTACCGCGCGGAAGTTTCGGCGCTGTGGACGGGATCGACTGCAGCACAAGAGAGCGGCAAAGAGCGCCGCGCGCGCTCAAAGGGAACGCCTGTCATTGTTGCACGGGCGGAGATGTTTCAGGATGACCGGCGGTTTTCGGCGATCGGCACGGGCTTCGCCGCGAGGTCCATCACGCTGCGCGCCCCCTCCAGCGGCGAGGTTATCTCGCTCGACATCGCACCGGGCAACAGGTTTGCGGAGGGCGACGTCCTGATGCGTCTCAAGGACACCGACGCGCGACTGGCAGTCTCGCTCGCCGAAGCCCGTTTCGAGCGCGCCACCGAGGAACGCAACCGATACCGCAGCTTGCAGGATCGGGGAGCAGCCGCGACGGCCCGGCTCGAGCAGGCCGAAACCGATTACAAGGTGGCCGAGATCGAACTGGAGCGCGCCCGCGAAGATCTGGACAATCGTGTATTGCGTGCGCCCTTCGATGGCATCACCGGCCTTGCCTCTATCGAGATCGGGGACCGGGTCGTTACGGACGAGCCCATCGCCAGCCTCGACGATCGCAGCAGCATTCTGGTGGAGTTCGATCTGCCCGAGGCGCTGTTGGGACGGGTAAAAGTCGGACTGGGCATTCAGGCGACAACGCCGTCCGTCGAAGATCGCAGCTTTGACGGGATGATCAGCGCCATCGACAGCCGCGTCAATGCCGCGACGCGCACTGCGCGGGTCCGCGCGTCCATCAACAATACCGGCGACCTGCTGCGGCCGGGAACCTCTTTTGCATTGCGTCTGGATCTGCCCGGTAAAACCTATCCCGCCGTGCCGGAACTTGCGCTTCAGTTCTCTCAGGACGGGCTTCACGTCTGGCGCGTGACGGATGGACAGGCGGAACGGGTCCCGCTGCGCCTGGTCCGGCGGCGTGCAGGCTCGGTGATCGTGGACGGGCCGATCGCGGAAGGTGACCAGATCGTCGTTGAAGGGACCCAAAGACTGCGCGGCGGCGCTTCAGTGCAGGTGCTGAACCCCGCACCGGAGCCAAGCTCATGAAGATCGGCGGCCAGGGCATCAGCGATCTCAGCGTCCGCCGTCCCTATCTCGCAGCCGTTTTCAGCCTGCTGATCGTGATAGCAGGGATAGGCGCCAGGTGGGGTGTCGAGGTGCGGGAACTGCCCGATGTGGACCGCCCGATCGTATCGGTGCGCGCGAACTACCCGGGTGCCTCCCCAACCACCGTCGATGCCGAAGTCGCCTCTTTGGTCGAGGGGGCGGTCGCCCGGGTCGCGGGAGTCAGGTCCGTACGCACCTCCTCGGAAGAGGGAAATTTCCGTATGCGGGTAGAATTCAGTCCCGACCGCAACCTTGCAAATGCCTCCAACGATGTGCGCGAGGCCGTCTCGCGCGTGGAAAACAGGCTCCCTGGAGGGGTCGAGGACCTTTTCGTGGTGAAATCGGAGCAGGACGCCAACCCGATCATGGACATCGCGGTCTGGAGCAACGAGCGTCCCATCGACGCGCTGACCCGGCTGGTCGAAGACGCCATCGCAACGGAATTCACGGCGGTGGACGGTGTCGCCGAAGTTGTTCTTTTCGGTGATCGCCAGCGGGTTCTGCGTGTCGAGGTCAAGCCGGACCGCCTCGCCGCCTTCGAGTTGTCCATCGGAGAAGTGGCCGATGTACTGCGCGCGGCGCAGTTCGATGTCCCTGTCGGCAGTTTTGGCTCCGGCGCCCTCGAAGTGCTGGTGCGTGCCGATGCCACCGTGTCCAGCCCGGAACGGATCGAGGATTTGGTCCTGCGCGATGACGTGCGGCTCGGTGACGTCGCCGCCGTCTATTTCGGCCTCGCCTCGCCTGAAAGCGTCGCACGCCTCGACGGTCGCATGGTCGTCAGCCTCGGCTTAGTGCGCCAAGCCCAATCGAACACGGTTAGAATATCCGAACAGATCGCCCGCGCGGTGGAGCGCCTGAAACTTCGCTTCCCCGGCCTCGGCTTCGAGATCACCAGCGATGACGCGGTGTTCATCAAGGGCTCGACCGCCGAAGTCGTCAAGACGCTGGCGCTGGCACTGGTAATCGTCATCGCCACGATGTGGGTCTTCTTTGGACGGCTGCGGTCCACGCTGATCCCGGCAGTGACTATTCCCATCGCCCTGATCGGGTCGGTTGCCGGCATCTGGCTGATGGGGTTTTCGCTCAATCTCATCACATTGCTGGCTCTGGTTCTGGCAACCGGGCTGGTGGTGGACGACGCCATAGTGGTGACCGAGAACATCCAGCGCCGCAGACAGGAGGGCATCGGCCCGAAGGCCGCCGCGGTGATCGGATCGGGTCAGGTTTTCTTTGCGGTCGTGGCAACCACGCTGACCCTTATCGCGGTCTTCGTGCCCATCAGCTTCCTGCCGGGCGATGCGGGCCGGCTGTTCACCGAATTCGGCTTCGTGCTGGCCCTGACGGTGATAATCTCCTCCTTCGTGGCGCTGACGATGTGCCCGATGCTCGCCTCGCTGGGCGATCCGCTGGGACAGGAAGGCGGCATCTTCCAGGCGCCCGGCACCGCGCTGGCCCGCCTTTACGGCGCGCTCGTCCGGCCAATGATCCGGGCTCCGCTCGTCACGCTTGTCGGGGCCTGCCTGCTCGCCGGCGGCGCGTTTTTCGTCTATGACGAACTGGGAGAAGAGCTGGTTCCCCCAGAAGACAGAGGAC
The DNA here is from genome assembly GCA_041557855.1 of Roseobacter sp. GTDB lineage: Bacteria > Pseudomonadota > Alphaproteobacteria > Rhodobacterales > Rhodobacteraceae > Roseobacter. The sequence goes on from JBFFFS010000146.1 coordinate 5,636, forward strand.
GCGTCTCCGTCTGGTTGCAGGGGCCGGACGGGACCGGTCTGGATTATACCGACCGACAGGTCATTCAGGTGGAAGAAATCCTGCAACCATATGTCGATGCCGGGGTGGCCCGAGGCCTGTATTCGATCACCGGGCGCTACGACTTAAACCGGGGAAGCATCGGTGTGCGCCTCGCCCCATGGGAGGAGCGCGAAGTTTCCCAGGCCGACATCGAAGCGGAAATACGCGGCGATCTGGCCATGATCCCCGGCGCGCAGAGTCGTATTCGCGGCGGCAACAGCCTTGGATTGCGCGGCAGTTCCAGCGGTGGCCTGAGCATCGCGCTGACCGGGCCGAACTATCCCGACATCGCTGAGGCGGCAGATGATTTCGCCCGTGAACTTGAAACGCTCGAGGGGCTCTCAGGCGTGCGCGTCCAGTACCAGGCAACGCAACCGCAGCTCAGTATCGGCGTGGACCGGTCACGCGCCTCCGACCTGCGCGTCCCCATGTCCACGCTCTCGACCACCTTACGCGCGCTTGTGGACGAGGACGAGATAGGCGAACTGACCATCGACGATCAGGTGGTGCCGGTCCTATTGCAGTCGGCGGCCGGTGCCGTGCGCGATCCGATGGACCTTATGAACCTCTACGTGCGCTCGGAGCTTGGTGAGCTTGTACCGCTCAGCCAGATCGTGACGCTGGAGGAAAAGGGCGTGGCCGCCGAACTCGACCGCCACGCGCAGCGCCGCGCCATCGAAATCGACGCTTCCGTATCGCCTCAGTTTACCCTGCGCGAGGTGATCGACGACGTCCGCGCGCTTTCCCTGGAAAAGCTTCCGGACGGGATCGGGCTGATTTTTCTGGGCGAAGCGGCATCTCTGGACGAAACCTCCTCGGCCCTCATAGCGACCTACGTGATTGCCTTGCTGGTGGTCTTCCTCGTGCTGCTCGCGCAATTCGAAAGCCTGACGAGCGCCATCGTGGTAATGCTGACCGTCCCATTCGGCGTCTGCGCGGCAATTTATGCCATGCTGCTGACCGGCACGACCGTCAACATCTACAGCCAGATCGGCGTGTTGATGCTGATCGGGATAATGGCGAAAAACGGGATTTTGCTGGTCGAATTCGCCGATCAGCTGCGGGATGCGGGCAAGCCGGTGATCGACGCCGCATTCGAGGCGGCGCAAGCCCGGCTCCGGCCCATCGCAATGACGCTGATCTGCACGGTCATGTCCGGTTTACCCTTGATCCTCGGCAGTGGCCCGGGCGCGGAGGCACGCGAAGCGATTGGCTGGGTGATTGTCGGCGGCCTCGGCCTAGCGGCGGTCTTCACCCTGTTCTTGACACCCGCGTCCTATGCGCTGGTGGCCGGGTTGACGAAGTCGCGCGCAAGCAGCGCCAGAGCGTTGGAAAAAGAGCTTAAGGCGCTGAGCGAAAAATAACCTTCTCAGGCTTCTACGGGCGTCTGAAAGCCGCTCGTCCCGATGGGGCGGAACACCATGACCCGCCTCCTTTCGATCGGTGGCGGGCGCGGTCGCGATAAGCCTGCCTTGCCGATTGACGGGGGTTGCTCCGAAAGACGGCCCCTTGATTGCCGCGCGCCAATTGAGTTCTCTACCA
>JBFFFS010000147.1:0-7174 GCA_041557855.1 Roseobacter sp.
CGCCCAAGAGGCGTTTCGTACGCGAACCTCATGCCTTCATTCTGGGCCTGCCACTCAGTGATGCCGACGCGCAAGCCGCGCCGCTGGTGGTCTGGGAGGGCAGCCACCGCGTCATGCAGGCGGCCTTTGCCGAGGCATTCAAGTCCGTCGCGCCGGACAAGGCCGCGGCGCTGGACGTCACGGACATCTACCAGGCTGCGCGGCGCGAGGTCTTTGAAACCTGCAAGCGGCATGTGGTGCACGCCCCTCCGGGGGGCGCAATTCTCGTGCATCGGTTGGCACTGCATGGGGTTGCTCCCTGGCAGGACGGTGCCTGTGCCGGGCCGGAGGGCCGGTTGATCGCCTATTTTCGCCCCGAAATGCCGGGCGGAGTGAAAAGCTGGGCGGCTTCGGACACCTGAACCGAGCCCGTCGCGGCGATCGTGGCCGCCGGCGTAGCGTCTGACCCCTTGGCAAGCCCGCGATGTCCCACTATACGCGCAGCCTGATCCATGAAGGAGCCGCACAAATGGTTGGCAGCGCAAACCTCAACATCATGATAAAAGCCGCCCGCCGCGCAGGCCGGTCGCTCGTCAAGGACTTCCGTGAAGTGGAGAACCTGCAGGTCTCCGCCAAGGGTGCAGGGGATTTTGTCAGCCGTGCCGACATCACAGCGGAAAAAATCCTGAAGGAAGACCTGATGGGCGCACGCCCCACCTATGGATGGCTCGCCGAAGAAGGCGGCGGGGAGGAGGGGCAGGACCCGACCCGGCGCTGGATCGTCGATCCCCTCGACGGGACCACCAATTTCCTGCATGGGCTGCCCCATTGGGCCGTGTCGATCGCGCTGGAGCACAAGGGCCAGATCGTGGCCGGTGTCGTGTTCGATCCGGCCAAGGACGAGATGTTCTTTGCCGAAAAGGGTGCAGGCGCATGGATGAATGAAAGCCGTTTGCGGGTCTCGGGCCGGACACGGATGATCGAGAGCGTCTTTTCCACCGGGTTGCCTTTCGGTGGGCGTCCCGATCTGCCGGATACTCTGCGTGAACTGGGTCGCGTCTTGCCGGGCTGCGCGGGCGTGTGCCGCTTCGGCGCTGCGGCGCTGGATGTGGCCTATGTGGCGGCAGGCCGCTACGATGGTTTCTGGGAGCGGCGGCTCAACGCGTGGGACGTGGCAGCGGGTCTCGTGATTGTCCGGGAAGCCGGTGGTCTTGCCGAAGCGATCGACCCAAGCGGCAACATCGTAGAAGACGGCACCATCATCTGCGCGAACGAAGCGCTTTTTGCGCCGCTGTGCAAGCTGGTGCGGGGCTGACCTGATCAGTCAGCGTGGTGTTTGCCCGTTACCCACTTGTCGGGGCATGCGCAGAAGGAAGGTTAACGGCGGGTCACCTTGGGAATACGGCTCGCAGAGATTCGGTAGCGTGCCTGCGGATGTGGCGGGTGGCCTTCGGTACGCCGCCAGAATGCCCGACCGCCAACGCGCAGCCAGGCTGGCGTGATGAGAATCAGACCAGCCACGAAGCCGCCCGCGTGAGCCCAGTAGGCGACCCCGCCGGCTTCGAGATCCGCCCCGACGCCGCCGACGAACTGCATTGCAAACCAGACCATCAGCAGTATCCAGGCGGGGATAGGAAGAATTCTGAAAATCACCACGATGATGATGAGAATATCTACCTTCGCCTTGGGAAACAGCAAAAGATATCCGCCCATGATCCCGGCGATGGCGCCGGAGGCTCCCACGGTTGGTACGGTGGAGTAGGGCTCGAACCCATATTGTGTCAGCGCAGCCAAAAGACCGCTCGCCAGGTAGAAGGCCAGAAACTTCGCGTGTCCAAGAAAATCTTCTATGTTGTCCCCAAATATCCATAAAAACAGCATGTTGCCTGCGAGGTGCATCAGGCCGCCATGCAGAAACATGGACGTGAAGAGCGTATAATAGCCTTGCCCATCACTGATGCGCGCCGGGATCATGCCCCAGTCCAGCCAGAAGCCGTTGATGGCCCGTATGTCCTGCATAAACCCTGCATAGCTGAAAAAGATCAGGATATTGGCGGCCATAAGCAGATAGGTCACGTAGGGCGTGCGCCCCGAGGGGTTGTGATCTCGGATCGGAAACATGGGCTCAGGCTCAGTGGTTGCGCAAAGGTCAAGCCGCCCCGGCATAGGTGAGCCGGCGCGGCATCTGCCAATCTAAAAGCGCTTCGCGCTTATGCAACAGCGCCAAGCAAGGCCGCGTTTCCGCCGGAGGCCGTGGTATCGACACAGACATGCCGTTCGGCCAGCGCGCGCGCGGTGTCGGGCAAACCCGGGATCAGCGGAATAATCGGCCCGTCGCGGCGTGCCAGCGCCTGTTCGATGGCGCGTCCTGTATCCTCATCTCCCCACCACAGCACACCGCCGTAGGCCGGACCTTTGGTCAGGGCATCGGGGCTGATCTGACCGGAGGCCATTACTGCGACGCCACCAAGGGACGTTACGGCCCGGGCCTGTGCCGCTGCCGTTTTCGGACCTGGACCCATGCAGAGCAGGGCTGGTCGGGGCAGGGTGCTGAGGCGGTTGGATTCGCCCGTCGGTCCCGGCAGGCTCAGCGCGTTTTGCAGGCTATGGGTATGCGCGGCGGGCAGGGCGGGCAGTTCGGTCATGGCATCCTTCCAGGATCCTTCGGTCGATTGCCGGTCGGGGTCGGAAAAGCGCGGCAGGTAATTGGGGCCGCCTGCCTTTGGGCCCGTCCCGGAAAGCCCCTCGCCGCCAAAGGGCTGACTGCCGACAATGGCCCCGATCTGGTTGCGGTTGATGTAGATGTTGCCCGCCTCGATACGTTCAGAGACATGCTGTACGCGGTCGTCGATGCGCGTGTGCAACCCAAAGGTCAGCCCGTAGCCGGTGGCGTTGATGGCGTCGATCACGCGGTCGAGATCACGCGCCTTGAAGGTGGCGAGATGCAATACCGGACCAAAAATCTCGCGTTCAAGATCGGAGATCCCGGACACGCGGATTAATGTCGGGGCAATAAAAGTGCCATCGGCCGGTGTGGTCAGTTCAGCGACGACGCGGCCTTCGGCGCGGGCTTGTGCCACGTGATCCGCTATCCCCTTGCGCGCGGTCTCGTCGATGACAGGGCCCACGTCGGTCGCAAGCTGCCAAGGGTCACCCATGCGCAGCGCCTTCATCGCGCCCACCAGCATCTTGGTAAAATCCTCTGCGATATCTTCCTGCACGTAGAGGCAGCGCAGTGCCGAACAGCGTTGTCCGGCAGATTGAAAGGCGCTTTCGATGACCGCCTGCACGGCTTGTTCGGGCAGGGCGGTGCTGTCGACGATCATCGCGTTCAGCCCGCCAGTTTCCGCGATCAGCGGCGTGCCGGGCGCGCAGTTCTCAGCCATGGCCGCCCGAATTTTCAATGCCGTCGCTGTGGAGCCCGTAAAGGCCACCCCATTGACGCGCGGGTCCGATGTCACCATCGCCCCGACATCGCCGCCGCCCGGCAACAGTTGCAGGGCTGTGCGGGGAACGCCCGCATCATGCATCAGGGAAACTGCCATATGCGCGATGAGCGGTGTCTGCTCCGCTGGTTTGGCGAGCACTGCGTTTCCGGCGGCAAGCGCCGCGCTGACCTGCCCGGTGAAGATGGCCAGAGGGAAGTTCCATGGTGAGATGCAAGTGAAAACGCCGGCAGGTGGCGTGTTGGTGGATTGGGCGGCGTAATATCTCAGGAAATCGACGGCTTCGCGCAGTTCCGCCACACAGTCAGGCAGGCTCTTGCCGGCCTCGCGCGCCAGCATCGTAAAAAGCACGCCATGGTTCTGCTCCATCAGATCAGTTGCTTTCAGAAGGATTGCACGGCGTTCGTCGAGGGTGGCGTCCCAGACTTGGGCATGCGCGAAGGCCGAGGCGACATCGGCCTGCGTGGCGGGCCGCACCTGCCCGGGCACGTCCGACGGGTTTGCCGGGTTCTGTACGTCCTGTGGGGCAGCACCCTCCGCTTGCGGCTTCTCGGCCAGCAGGGGGGCGGCCTGCCAAGTTTCGGTTTTGAAGGGGCTGCGAGCGGCGTCGATGGCCGCCAGCGTCTGGGTGTGCGTCAGATCAAAGCCGATGGCGTTGGCACGCAAAGGCCGGAAAAGATCAGGTCCGCGGGCGATGCTGTGATTTGGCGGTGTCTTGATCGCCTCGAAGGGGTCTGCCGCCACGACTTCGGGCGGGACGGCCTCGTCGACGATCTGGTTCACGAAGCTGGAGTTCGCACCGTTTTCCAGCAGTCGCCGCACCAAATAGGCCAGCAGGTCGCGATGTGCGCCAACCGGCGCGTAAATGCGGCAGCGCGTCTTGTTACGATCCAGTACCAGCTTGTGTAGCGTCTCCCCCATGCCGTGCAGGCGCTGGAACTCGTAGGCTTCGGGATCGTCGGCCATATGCAGGATGGCGGCAACGGTATGCGCGTTGTGGGTGGCGAATTGCGGATAGATGCGGTCCGTCAGGCCAAGCAGTTTTTTCGCGTTGCAGATATAGGACACATCGGTCGCGGCCTTCTGCGTGAAAACCGGAAATCCGTCGATCCCTTCGACTTGTGCACGCTTGATCTCCGTATCCCAATAGGCGCCCTTGACCAGGCGGATCATGATCTTGCGGTCATGGCGTTGCGCCATCTCGTAAAGCGCATCGATCACCGTGCCGGCGCGCGGACCGAATGCCTGCACGACAATTCCGAAGCCTTCCCAGTCCGCGAGAGCGGGTTCGGACATGACACGATCGATCACTTCCATCGACAGGGCAAGCCTGTCGGCTTCCTCGGCATCGACGTTCAGTCCCATGCCCGCGGATTTGGCCAGCAAGGCCAATGCGCGCAGACGGGGCACCAGTTCGTTCATGACCGCCTCTTCCTGCGCCACTTCATAACGAGGGTGCAGCGCCGACAGTTTGACGGAGATTCCCGGGTTCTTGCGGATGTCATCATCCGTGCAGGCCGTTGCAATGGCAGAAATGGCGCGGCTGTAACTCAGATGGTACTGTTTGGCATCCGCTTCGGTGCGCGCGGCCTCTCCAAGCATATCATAGGAGTATGTAAACCCTTTTTTCTCCATGTTCGCAGCACGCTCCATGGCGGAGTTGATGTTTTCTCCAAGAACGAACTGACGCCCCATCTCTTTCATCGCCCGGCTCACGGCAGTGCGGATGACGGGCTCGCCGAGGCGCTTGATGGCGGCGCGCAGATGCCGCACCGGCCCGGGCTGTTCATCGTCGAGCACCCGGCCCGTCAGCATCAGGGCCCATGTGGAGGCGTTTACGAGGCTCGATGTCGAATGCCCCAGGTGGCGGCCCCAGTTCGAGGGCGCGATCTTGTCTTCGATCAGATCGTCTATGGTGTCGGCGTCGGGAACACGCAACAACGCCTCGGCCAGACACATCAGTGCCACCCCTTCGTCGGTCGATAGCCCGTATTCTGCGAGAAAGACCTCCATCATGCCCGGTGCCGTGGTAGAACGGATGTCGCGCACCAACGCCGCCGCCTCCGCGCAGATTTTTTGCCGGTCCTGCTCGGACAAATCTGCGGTGGCGACAAGCTCTGCTATGACGGCGTCAGCGTCAGCATAGGTTTTCGCATCGATGCGATGCTGAAGCGAAGAAAATTGCAGATCTCGTGCCATATTACCTCTCCAAAGATTATTTTCTGGAATACCAGAGAAAGCTAAGGCATATTTCCCGAAAATAATAATATGCGAGACAAAATGATGGATTTTAGCAGAAACGACGGTCGAAACGATCATGCCGTGCTCGACCGCTTCGACCGCTCGATTCTCAACGTGCTCGCGGAAGACGGGCGCATCAGTATCACCGATCTGTCCAAGCGCATCGGATTGTCAAAATCTCCGACCCAGGCAAGGTTGCGGCGTCTCGAGGAAAGCGGCGTGATCATCGGATACCGCGCTTTGTTGGACCCGATCCAACTGGGGCTGGACCACGTTGCCTTTGTCGAGGTGCGCCTCAACGATACGCGGGAGGCGGCGCTTTCAGCTTTCAACGCCGCCGTGGCGCGCGTGCCCGAGATCGAACAGGCACATATGATCGCCGGCAATTTCGACTATCTTCTCAAGGTGCGCACCCGCGCCATGGCGGATTACCGTCGTTTCCTCGGCGAGACGATCTCGGCCTTGCCCTATGTAGCGGGTACCTCGACCTATGTCGCCATGGAGGCCGTCAAGGAGACCATGCTGGCCGATTCTGCTTGACGCGACCATCGGCAATGCCACCTTACAACTCATGAGACATTGCCTTGCAATCTTGTTGCTCGTCGCTGCGCCCGCTTTTGCGGAGTGCCCTGCGACCCCCGACATATCGGATGAGATGGAGGCGCTCATCGAAGAGGTCCGCGCGGCGCCGAATGAGATGGCGGCGCGCGATGTTTCGGCGCGGATGTGGGAACTGTGGCTTACCGCACCCGACGAGACCGCGCAGGATGTGCTGGACCGGGGAATGCGCCGCCGGGTCAGTTACGACTTCCTGGGGGCCGTGGACGAGTTCACGCGACTGATCGAATACTGTCCCGACTATGCGGAGGGGTACAATCAGCGCGCCTTCGTCTATTTTCTGTCGGAGGACTACGAAAAGGCGCTGGTCGATCTGGATGTGGCGCTGGCGCGTTCTCCTGAACACGTGGGGGCACTGTCGGGCCGGGCACTGACCCTTCTGGGACTGAACCGCTTGGATGAAGCGCGGCTGCAACTGATCGAGGCACTTGATATCAACCCTTGGCTGTCTGAGCGATACATGATGCTGGATGGCGGTCCCTTGGCGCCGCGAGGAAAAGACATCTGAGCCCGTTTACACCAGCGAGGTCTCGTTTATGGTGCGCAACGGGCCCGCGTGGTGGAATGGTAGACACAGGGGACTTAAAATCCCCAGGCAGGAATGCCGTGCCGGTTCGAGTCCGGCCGCGGGTACCACTGTACTCCCCCAAAAAACCGTTTTAATAGGATTTTTTTGGAATTCTGCAGGGCGCAGGCGCGATTGTATGCGCGTTAAGCGGACCGTAAGAAGTCCACAGTAGGAAAGGGCATACGACCACCACGCCGGACGGGGAACGTCCGGTCGCAAGAGGTATGGCTATGTCGATCCCAAAAGGCCAAATCAGTAAGAATAATCCAATCAACAGCCTGTTTTTCAAATCGACTTTCATGGTCATATTCTGCGTGATCGC
>JBFFFS010000148.1:0-7170 GCA_041557855.1 Roseobacter sp.
ATGAGGCCCAAGCCGTTGCCGTGCCGCCAAGCCGGGCGCAACGCGAAGGGGCGCTTTATAAAAGGAGAAAACCATGGACTTATCGAAGTTCACGGAGCGGTCGCGCGGATTTATTCAGGCCGCGCAGACAATCGCGACACGTGACAGCCATCAGCGGCTGGCACCCGAACACCTGCTCAAGGCATTGATGGATGACGACCAGGGTCTGGCAAGCAATCTAATTGCCGCAGCTGGAGGTCAACCTGCGCAGGTGGTGCAAACGCTGGACGTGGCATTGAGCAAGATGCCGAAAGTAACGGGTGACGCGGCACAGGTTTATGTGGACGGAACCACTGCCAAGGTTCTCGCCGAGGCCGAGGCAATCGCCAAGAAGGCCGGGGACAGTTTCGTTCCGGTCGAGCGTATTCTAATGGCGCTTTGCATGGTCAAATCTGGCGCACAGGCGGCACTTGAGGCCGGCAAGGTGACCGCGCAGGCTCTGAATGGCGCCATCAATAATGTGCGCAAGGGCCGGACAGCCGATACCGCAACGGCGGAAGAAGGCTATGACGCGCTCAAGAAATACGCCATGGATCTGACCGAGCGCGCGCAGGCGGGCAAGATCGATCCGATCATTGGCCGCGACGAAGAAATCAGGCGCACCATGCAGGTGCTCAGCCGCCGCACCAAGAACAACCCGGTGCTGATCGGTGATCCCGGTGTGGGCAAGACCGCGATTGCGGAAGGGCTTGCTTTGCGCATCGTCAATGGCGACGTGCCCGAATCCCTGCGCAACAAGAAGCTGCTGGCGCTCGACATGGGCGCGCTGATCGCCGGTGCGAAGTACCGCGGCGAATTCGAGGAGCGGCTTAAGGCGGTTCTGACCGAGGTGACCGAGGCTGCTGGCGAGGTGATCCTCTTCATCGACGAGATGCATACTCTGGTCGGCGCCGGTAAGACCGATGGCGCCATGGACGCGGCGAACCTCATCAAACCGGCACTGGCACGGGGCGAACTGCACTGCGTTGGGGCCACGACGCTCGATGAATACCGCAAGTACGTGGAGAAGGATGCGGCACTTGCGCGGCGATTCCAGCCGGTGATGGTGCTGGAACCGACGGTCGAAGATACGGTGTCGATCCTGCGGGGCATCAAGGAGAAGTACGAGTTGCACCACGGTGTACGCATCTCGGACAGCGCCCTCGTTGCGGCAGCGACGCTGAGCCATCGCTACATCACCGACCGGTTCCTGCCGGACAAGGCCATCGACCTTGTCGACGAGGCGGCCTCGCGTCTGCGTATGGAAGTGGACAGCAAGCCCGAGGAACTCGATGCGATCGACAGGCAGGTTCTGCAAATGCAGATCGAGGCCGAAGCCCTGCGGCTGGAAGACGACGCGGCCAGCAAGGACCGTCTTGAGACGCTCGAGAAAGAGCTTGCCGAACTGCTGGAGCGCAGCGATGCGATGACGGCGAAATGGCAGGCCGAGCGGGACAAGATGGCTGGTGCGCGCGATCTCAAGGAACAGCTCGATCACGCCCGTGCGGAACTGGAAATCGCCAAGCGCGAAGGCAACCTGGCAAAGGCCGGTGAGCTGTCCTATGGCGTCATTCCCCAGCTTGAGAAGAAGCTGGAGGAAGCCGAAGGCCGTGGCGACGGGGACGTAATGGTCGAAGAGGCCGTACGCCCTGAACAGATCGCTTCGGTGGTGGAACGCTGGACCGGCATCCCCGCCGGCAAGATGCTCGAAGGGGAGCGGGAAAAGCTCTTGCGCATGGAAGATCAGTTGCACAAGCGCGTCATCGGTCAGAACACGGCCGTCAAGGCGGTAGCCAACGCGGTACGCCGCGCGCGTGCCGGGCTCAACGACGAGAACCGCCCGCTGGGCTCGTTCCTGTTCCTCGGGCCGACCGGTGTTGGTAAGACCGAGCTGACGAAGGCCGTGGCCGAGTTCCTCTTTGACGACGACAATGCGATGGTTCGCATCGATATGTCAGAGTTCATGGAGAAGCACAGCGTCGCGCGTCTGATCGGTGCGCCTCCGGGCTACGTTGGCTACGACGAAGGGGGTGTGCTGACGGAAGCAGTGCGCCGGCGTCCGTATCAGGTCGTGCTGTTCGACGAGGTCGAGAAAGCGCACCCGGACGTGTTCAACGTGCTGTTGCAGGTGCTCGATGACGGCGTGCTGACAGATGGTCAGGGTCACAGGGTTGATTTCAAGCAGACAATGATCGTGCTGACCTCAAACCTCGGGGCACAGGCGCTCAGCCAGTTGCCGGACGGCGCGGATTCCTCCGCGGCCAAACGCGACGTGATGGATGCGGTGCGGGCACATTTCCGGCCCGAGTTCCTCAACCGTCTGGACGAGACGATCATCTTCGACCGTCTGGCCCGCGGAGATATGGCCGATATCGTCGATATCCAGCTGGCACGCCTTCTCAAGCGGCTGGCGGCGCGCAAGATCACGCTTGATCTTGATGATGGCGCCCGCAAATGGCTGGCGGACGAGGGGTATGATCCGGTGTTCGGCGCAAGGCCGCTGAAGCGAGTAATCCAGCGGGCGCTGCAGGATCCGCTGGCCGAGATGCTGCTGGCCGGTGACGCGAAGGATGGCGATACTATCCACGTCAGCGCCGGTGCCGATGGCCTTATCATCGGAGACCGGGTGGCCTCAACCAACAGGCCGAAGCCGGACGACGCTGTCGTTCACTGAAAAGCACAGTCAAATTGACAAAAAGGGGCCTTCGGGCCCCTTTATTTTTGCGACGCGGGTCGCGGATTGCCACATTAATTATTGTTACCGAGCCCCCCCGCGAAGCTGCCGCCAGCCACAAGAAGACGGCGGAGCAGGGCACACCCGCTCCGCCTTGGCGGTCAAACCGATCTTAGGCCTCGGGCGGCAGGATCACGGTGTCGATTACGTGGATCACCCCGTTGTCTGCTTCGATGTCAGCGGAGGTGACAGTTGCGCCGCTGATCATCACGCCATCGCTCAGATCGACGGTGATCTCGCTGCCCTCGACGGTCGCGGCTGTCATGCCATCGCTCAGGTCGGTGGACATCACTTTGCCGGGTACAACATGGTAGGTCAGAACGTCCACCAGCTGGTCTTTATTTTCAGGCTTCAGAAGCGTTTCCACGGTGCCCTCGGGCAGGGCCGCAAAGGCCTCATCGGTCGGCGCGAAGACGGTAAAGGGGCCTTCGCCTTTCAGGGTCTCCACAAGACCTGCCGCCTCGAGCGCGGTGGCCAATGTGTTGAACGAGCCTGCCGCGACGGCGGTGTCCACGATATCCTTGCTGTGGCCGCCGGCGAACGCGCTTGCACCTGCAAGAGTGGCGGCAGTTGTCAGGCTGATAAAACTACGACGAAACATGTTGGTCTCCTTGATTTGGTTGCGAAATGCCTCGTTGGCATCGTCGGTGAAACGGTGCGGGGTAAAGGATGGTTCACCTTAAAATTTTGGTGAGGAGGGTTTGACTGGAAAACCGTGCCGCCTAAGCCCTGCGATCGGTGTATTTCAAGTCACAAAAAAGTCAGAAGAGCCGCGCGAATAGCCATGTTTTTGCCAGTGCTGAACAGGTCGATACGCGTTGACGCGATGCGGGTGACGCGGCACAACGGCAAAGATGAAAATGCCTCCGAAAATGGTGCTGTTCGATTGCGATGGCGTACTGGTCGACAGCGAAGCACTGACCGCCGATGTCCTTTGCGCCAATCTTGCGCGTCACGGGCTGCCGGTGAGCCGCGCGCAGCTCGATGAGTTCTTTCTCGGCGGTACGGTCATGGGCGTGGAAAGAAAGGCGCGAGAGATGGGCGCCGCGTTACCGCCCAACTGGATCGACGAGATATACGCCGATATCTTCGATGTACTGGACATGAAGGTGGAGCCGGTCACCGGTGTGGTGGAGGTTCTGGACGCGCTCGATGCAAACGGCATCCTTTATGCCGTGGGGTCCAACGGGCCGCACCGCAAGATGGAGATTACATTGTCGCGCACCGGTCTTGCCAAACGGTTTGCCGGGCGCGTCGTGTCGCGCGAGGATGTTGCGCAGCCGAAACCGGCCCCTGATGTCTACCTGAGAGCGGCCGCGTTGGCAGGTGTCGATTCTGCTGCTTGCGTTGTGATCGAGGATAGCCCAACCGGTGCAAGGGCTGCACAGGCCGCCGGTATGGTGTGTTTTGGCTATGCAGCCGTAACGGATTCAGCAAGGCTGGCGCCTCTTTGCGACGCGGTATTCGGGGACATGGCTGAACTGCTGGGATTGCTCAAGCTGCCCAGCCGTGGCTGAAAGTTACAATCCGCTGTCCTTATTGTGAGCCAGTTTCGTTTGGACGTGAGCGTCGAAACCTCTAAATGACTTATAAGAAGTGCACGCGAGGAGATATCCATGGCATTCCGCTGGAAGAACAATCTGAAAGACTGCGACGTGACGGACCGCTCCGTCTATCTCAACCGCCGTCAGATGATCGGCGCGGGGGCCGCTAGCCTGGGCTTGGCTGCCGTGGGTGGGACAGCGCGGGCCGCGCAGGAAAAGCTCGAGCCCAATACTTGGGAAGAGATCACCTCTTATAATAACTTTTACGAGTTTGGCACCGACAAGGGCGACCCGGCCCGCTATGCCGGGCGCATGACGACGTCGCCCTGGACAGTTAAGATCGATGGCCTCGTGGACAAACCCGGCAACTATGCCTTCGAAGACATCATGGCGAAGATGACCGTGGAGGAGCGCATCTACCGGCTGCGCTGCGTGGAACGCTGGGCGATGGTGGTGCCGTGGAACGGTTTCGAGCTTGCCGACCTCCTGAATCTCGCGGGCGTTCAGAGCCGCGCGAAATACGTGGCCTTCGAAACTCTGGCCCGCCCGTCGGAGATGCCAGGGCTGAGCTACAATGTCATCGACTGGCCGTATGTGGAAGGGCTGCGGCTCGATGAAGCCATGCACCCGCTGACAATCATGGCGACCGGACTTTATGGTAAGAACATTCCCAATCAGAACGGCGCCCCCTTGCGGCTCGTCGTGCCGTGGAAATACGGATATAAATCCATCAAATCGGTGGTGCGCATCAGTCTCGTGGAAAAGCAGCCCCCGACAGCCTGGAACAAGTACTCGGCGGATGAATACGGCTTCTATAGTAATGTGAATCCAAACGTGGATCACCCGCGCTGGAGCCAGGCTTATGAAACGCGCGTTGGTGGCGGGCTTTTCGCCAAGAAAGAGCCGACGCGGATGTTCAACGGCTACGAAGAAGAAGTGGCCAGCCTTTATGCCGGCATGGACCTGGAGAAGTACCACTGATCCGGCGGGACGAGGTGCTTGGTAACACTGTATATATAACGTAGGCGCGGGGAGGGTGCGGATATGCAATTCATCGACCCGTTGAACCAGACGCTCAGACGCTTGCCCGTGTGGCTTATATATACAGTGGGCATGCTGCCGGCGCCCTGGCTCTTCTTCCTCGGCCTGACGGGCGGACTGGGCGTTGAGCCGATCAAGGCGTTGGAACACGAACTGGGCGAAATTGGGCTGCAGTTTCTGATCGCCGGATTGGCGGTGACGCCATTGCGCCGGTATCTCGGGCTGAACCTGATGAAGTTCCGCCGCGCAATTGGTCTGCTGACCTTCTATTATATAGTTTGCCACCTGCTGGTGTGGGCGATCCTGGATGTTCAGATCGTATCGGAGATGTGGGCGGACATTATTAAGCGGCCCTACATCACCATTGGCATGGCTGCTTTCGTACTGATGTTGCCGCTGGCGATTACATCCAACAACTGGTCGGTGCGCCAGTTGGGGCGGAAGTGGCGCAGTTTGCACAAGCTGGTCTATGCGGCGGCGGTTCTTGGCGGTTTGCACTTCGTGATGCTTGCGAAGGGGTTTCAGATCGAACCGCTCATTTATCTGGGCGTGATTCTAGGGCTGCTTGCGTTGCGGCTCCCCAGTGTGCGCAGGAATCAGACAGCCTGAACGGTAAAAGCCTGGCGATTAGGCGCTTTGTGAATCGCTTCAGAGGCTGAGTCGCGGGACTATCCCCCCTTTTTACGGTCGCATCAGGCTGAAACGCTGGTCGCCGCCCGACTCTTGGCCGAGTCGCAGGGGCGGATTCATGCGATTCACCAGCTGAATCGGACATCCTACGTCAAAGGAGTCGGCGACTCTTGGGGATAATGCTGTGGATACCGCAATATCTAGCGATTCACGGGCTGGTTCTTACGTATGGTAAACAATTTCGAAGGACGGAAATGGCGAAGGGCTCAAAAAAATACTCATAT
The DNA here is from genome assembly GCA_041557855.1 of Roseobacter sp. GTDB lineage: Bacteria > Pseudomonadota > Alphaproteobacteria > Rhodobacterales > Rhodobacteraceae > Roseobacter. The sequence continues at coordinate 6,252 of JBFFFS010000148.1, forward strand.
AACCTATTGAAAAAAAATGAAGTTAAAGAAAAGTGCAAAAAAATGGCCTTTTGATAAAAAAAGGGGTTGCGGGTCCCCGTCACTAACCGTAGAACCCCCCTCACCGGCGGCGCTGAGATGCACTAAAGGGGCGCCAGACGGGCGGGACACACCGGAAACGGGACGGACCGCAACGAGACGCAAGACAAAAACCAGAGGTAATCGAGGCGGGGCGCGCCAAAGAAGTTAGGGCGCACACTGTCACTTTTGTCTCTACGCTCTTTGAAATTAATGAATATCTGAAGAGATATGTGGGCGGTTTGGTTCATTCGATGGATCAACGTCTGTATATCGCGCTCTTAGGGTTCGCCCGATGATGGAGTGTCAGCTTCACTGTTTGTACGGCTTCTGGCTACTTTGTAGCTGAAGCACAACAAACAGAGACTGTCCTGCAAGTTACAGTAATGCTTGTAGGACGATGTGCAGAGGTTCGAACGTCAAGGATAAGCTCGTAAGAGCTTTTCAACTTGAGAGTTTGATCCTGGCTCAGAACGAACGCTGGCGGCAGGCCTAACACATGCAAGTCGAGCGCACCTTCGGGTGAGCGGCGGACGGGTGAGTAACGCGTGGGAACGTGCCCTTCTCTGCGGAATAGCCTCGGGAAACTGAGAGTAATACCGCATACGCCCTTCGGGGGAAAGATTTATCGGAGAAGGATCGGCCCGCGTTAGATTAGATAGTTGGTGGGGTAATGGCCTACCAAGTCTACGATCTATAGCTGGTTTTAGAGGACGATCAGCCACACTGGGACTGAGACACGGCCCAGACTCCTACGGGAGGCAGCAGTGGGGAATCTTAGACAATGGGCGCAAGCCTGATCTAGCCATGCCGCGTGATCGATGAAGGCCTTAGGGTTGTATAGATCTTTCAGTTGGGAAGA
>JBFFFS010000149.1:0-7074 GCA_041557855.1 Roseobacter sp.
GTGGAAGTCGAGTTCGATCTTGGCGACAGGTTCGTGGACCTGGTCCGCGGAGAGGCGGACATCGCGATTAGGGTCGGGCCGGACGGCAGAGCGGAACTCAAGCGCGAACACCTGTTTCTGGGAGGCTTCCTGCCGCTTTGCACTGCGGAATTTGCCGAGCGGCACGGGCTAAATGAGATGACCTGCGACCTGAGTGGTGTTCCTCTGTTTCGCTATGCTCCGACATCCGGCGATCCTGCGATCGTCGGCTGGGCAGAGCTACTCGAACGCCATGGCATCCGGCGCGACGACTCGACTCCACCCAATCGCGTTGCTGGAACGCGGGCGGCCCTGTCGGGTCACGGGCTTGTGCTTTGCGGGCTGGTCTCGAGTTTTGCCGAGCTTCGGTCGGGTCGTCTGGTCGCACCGCTCGGGCCCCGGCTTTACACGAGCTATACCTATCCCTACTGCCTCGTCTGGTCCGCCGGCCGTTCGCTGACGCCCGCCATGCGCGGTTTTCGCGACTGGCTGTTCAAGGAGCGCGAGACGTTTCTTTCCGAAGCCTCCGAACTTATCGGGGTGGAACTCGGATAACCGGGGCGGCCGCTATTCCGCTGCCACTGCCGCGGGATCGGCCAGCGCGACGATGTCGAACATGATCCGGTTCAGTTCGAAATCCTTCGGCGTATAAACCCTTGCCACGCCCATGGCGCGAAGTCGGTTGGCGTCGTCCTCGGGGATGATGCCGCCGACGACGAGGGGGACTTCGCCGAGGCCCGCCACCGCCATTTCGGCCAGGGTTTCCTCGATCAATGGCAGGTGGCTGCCCGAGAGGATCGAGAGACCGACGACATGGGCGCCTTTCTCCTTCGCGGCAGCGACGATTTCGGAAGGGGTCAGGCGGATGCCTTCATAGGTGATGTCCATGCCGGCGTCGCGGGCGCGGGCGGCGATCTGTTCGGCGCCGTTCGAATGGCCGTCGAGGCCGGGCTTGCCCACAAGGAACTTCAGGCGGGTGCCAAGGCGCGCCGAGACGGCATCGACGGCGCTGCGGATGTCATCCAGCCCCTCGGTGCGGTTTGAGGGTGCGCGGGAAACCCCGGTGGGCGCGCGGAACTGTCCGAAGACGCTGCGCACAACCTCGCCCCATTCGCCGGTGGTCGCGCCGGCCCGGGCCGCGGCGATGGAGGCGGGCATTACGTTCTCGCCCGAGGCGCAGGCCGCCCGAAGCGCCTCCAGAGCCGCCTGAACGGCACCTTCGTCGCGGGCTTCGCGCCAGGCGCGGAGGCGGGCGATCTGGTCGGCCTCTGCCTCGGCGTCGACCGTCATGATGGCTTCGGCACCGGAGGTCAGGGGCGAAGGTTCGCCCGCTTCGTAACGGTTGACACCGACGACGACGGTCTCGCCCTGTTCGATGCGCCCAATGCGGTCCGAATTGGCTTCGACAAGGCGGGATTTCATGTATTCGATCGCCTCGACGGCGCCGCCCATGGCGTCGATGTGAGCCAGTTCCGCCCGCGCGCCGTCCTTCAGCGCCTCGACCTTGGCGGTGATCGCCGGGTTGCCGTCGAACAGGTCGCCGTATTCCAGGAGGTCGGTCTCGTAGGCCAGGATTTGCTGCATCCGCAGTGACCATTGCTGGTCCCAGGGACGGGGCAGGCCGAGCGCCTCGTTCCAGGCGGGCAACTGCACCGCGCGCGCACGTGCTTTCTTGGATAGCGTCACCGCGAGCATCTCGATGAGGATGCGGTAGACGTTGTTTTCGGGCTGCTGTTCGGTCAGGCCCAGCGAGTTGACCTGCACGCCGTAGCGGAAACGGCGGAACTTGGGGTCTTCCACGCCGTAGCGGTCACGGCAGATTTCATCCCAGAGATCGACGAAGGTGCGCATCTTGCACATCTCGGTCACGAAGCGGATGCCGGCATTGACGAAAAACGAGATGCGCCCGACCACGGCCGGGAAATCGGACTCTGGCACGCGCGGCTTCAGCGCGTCGAGCACCGCCGTCGCCGTGGCCAGCGCGAAGGCCAGTTCCTGTTCGGGCGTCGCGCCGGCTTCCTGCAGGTGATAGGAACAGACGTTCATCGGGTTCCATTTCGGCACATTCGAATAGTAGTATTCCGCCACGTCCGCGATCATCCGCAGGGATGGGGCGGGCGGGCAGATGTAGGTGCCGCGGCTGAGATATTCCTTGATGAGATCGTTCTGCACCGTGCCCTGAAGGAGGGTGACATCGGCGCCCTGTTCCTCGGCCACAGCGATATAGAGCGCCAGCAGCCAGGGTGCCGTGGCGTTGATCGTCATCGAGGTGTTCATCTGTTCCAGCGGAATCTGGTCGAAAAGCGCGCGCATGTCGCCGAGGTGACTGACCGGCACCCCGACCTTGCCGACCTCTCCGCGCGCCAGCACGTGATCACTGTCGTAGCCGGTCTGGGTGGGCAGATCGAAGGCCACCGACAGCCCCGTCTGTCCCTTGGCAAGGTTCGAGCGGTAGAGCGCATTGGAGGCTTGAGCCGTGGAATGGCCGGCATAGGTGCGGATCAGCCAGGGGCGGTCTTTCGGAACAGTCGTCATCTCGGCCTCGTGAATCAGGTCGGTAATTTTATTTCGTTTGGTGTCTGATACGTGAAATTTTATGGCGATGTCAATTCGCCGCGGTGCAGCGAGGCGCGGGTTTCGGCGTAGGACGCCTCCGGCGGGAGTTTTTTTGGCAAAGCGAAGATGGGAGGGAAGGGCGAAGTTTCGTTTTGACGGCGGCGGATAGCCTTGCGAAGGTGAGGTGTGACACAATCGATTGAAATACCGCTTTGGCTGTTCGTGCTCATCGTGCTGTTCGCAGCGGTGACTTTTGCCTCGCATTTTTTGTTTCCGTCAGTGCGCTGGTTCTTTCGCCGCCGGCTGGAGCGTGCGGTGGCACGGCTGAATATGCGGCTGACGCGGCCCATAGAGCCGTTCAAGCTGGCGCGGCGCTATGACATGATCCAGCGCCTGATTTACGATCCGGAGGTCACCCGGGAGATTGTCAATTATTCAAAGGAGCATAACGTTCCCGAGAACGTCGCCTTCGAAAAGGCGCGCAGCTATGCGCGGGAGATCGTGCCCAGTTTCAGCGCCTTCACCTATTTCGGTCTTGGCACGCGGATGGCGCGGATGCTGGTCAAATCGATCTACGAGGTCTGGACCGGACCGGAGAACGACGCGGTGATCCAGAGCATATCGAAGGAGTCGACGATCGTTTTCATCATGAACCACCGCTCGAACATGGATTACGTGCTGGTGACGTACCTCGCGGCGCGAACCTCTGCGCTTTCCTACGCGGTGGGCGAATGGGCGCGGGTCTGGCCTTTGAGCCATCTGATACGGATGATGGGCGCCTATTTCATCCGGCGCCGGTCGCGCGGGGCTCTTTATCGAAAGGTTCTGGCCCGTTACGTGCAGATGGCGACAGCGGGCGGCGTGGCGCAGGGTATCTTTCCCGAAGGCGGTTTGAGCCTCACGGGGCGGCTGATGCCACCGAAGATGGGATTGATTTCCTACCTAGCTGACGGCCATGAGCCGGAGGGCCGGGACGTGGTCTTTGTGCCGGTGGCAATCAATTACGACCGGGTGCTGGAGGACCGCGTTCTGATTGCGGCGGCGGCACGGGGGGACCGGCGTTTCGGTGCGCGCATATCGGTCGTGGTGCGGTTCATCCTGCGCAAGTTCTGGCAGGCGTTGCGGGGGCGCTATATCCGCTTCGGAACGGCGGCTGTCGTCTTCGGCAAGCCCTTGTCGCTGCGCGAATTCGGGACGGACAAGACCATGGAAGAGCTTACCGCCAGCCTGATGGCGCGGATCGAGGAGGCGATGCCGGTGCTGATCGTGCCGTTGCTGGCGCGGCACCTGGAGCAGGCTTCGGGGCCGCAGACGACGGAAGCGCTGATGGACCTTATCGCGCGGGACAGGCTGACTCTGGGACAGCACATGCCCCAGTTTGAGCCGGAAGAACTGCCGGGGGCGGTTAAGGCCGGGCTGACGCGAATGCGCCGGCACAAGGTGATAAGAGAGACCGGGGAGGGATGGCAGATCGTGCCGGGAGAAGAGAGCGTGATCGCCTTTTATGCCAATTCCATCGTCCACCTGTTCGAGGCGCAGCGCGCGGTTGCAGAATAATTTCTGCAGTTGCTCGGTCATAAAATTACAAAAATGAGCGTCAATGTGTTGCAATATTGCGCACACCACCCTATCAGAAGCATGAGAGTGTCGTGATTCTGCGGCGCGGCATGTTGATTTTGGCGGGAGACGGCAATGGCACTGGATACGACCATCTTGCACTACGAGGCACCTGAGAAAGATTTGTACGAGGTCGGCGAAATGCCCCCCATGGGCTATGTGCCCAAGCAGATGTACGCCTGGGCCATTCGCCGCGAGCGTCACGGCGAACCGGATAAGGCGATGCTTCAGGAAGTGGTGGATGTGCCGGAACTGGACAGCCAGGATGTGCTCGTGCTGGTGATGGCGGCAGGTGTGAATTACAACGGCGTCTGGGCGGCGCTCGGAGTGCCGATCAGCCCCTTCGACGGCCACAAGCAGCCCTATCACATCGCCGGATCGGATGCTGCCGGGATCGTCTGGGCGGTCGGTGACAAGGTCAAGCGCTGGAAGGTCGGCGACGAGGTCGTGATCCATTGCAATCAGGACGATGGCGACGACGAGGAGTGCAATGGTGGCGACCCGATGTATTCGCCCAGCCAGCGCATCTGGGGCTATGAAACACCGGACGGCTCTTTTTCACAGTTCACCCGGGTGCAGAGCCAGCAGCTGATGCCGCGCCCCAAGCACCTGACATGGGAAGAGGCTGCCTGTTACACACTGACGCTGGCGACCGCTTACCGGATGCTGTTCGGCCACGAGCCGCATGACCTCAAGCCTGGCCAGAACGTGCTGGTCTGGGGTGCGTCCGGCGGGTTGGGGTCCTATGCGATCCAGCTCATCAACACGGCCGGTGCGAATGCGATCGGCGTGATCTCGGATGAAAGCAAACGGCAGTTCGTGATGGATCTGGGCGCTAAAGGTGTGCTCAACCGCAAGGATTTCAATTGCTGGGGGCAGCTTCCCAAGGTGAACACGCCGGAATACGCCGCGTGGTTTACCGAGGCGCGGAAATTCGGCAAGGCGATCTGGGATATCACCGGCAAGGGCGTGAATGTGGACATGGTCTTTGAGCATCCCGGAGAGGCGACCTTCCCGGTCTCGACCTTCGTGGTGAAAAAAGGCGGAATGGTGGTGATCTGCGCGGGGACAACGGGTTTTAACCTGACCTTCGACGTTCGCTACATGTGGATGCACCAGAAGCGTCTGCAGGGCAGCCACTTTGCGCATCTCAAACAGGCCAGCGCCGCCAACAAGCTGATGCTCGAACGGCGTCTCGATCCGTGCATGTCCGAAGTCTTCAGCTGGGCCGACCTGCCGCAGGCGCATATGAAAATGATGCACAACCAACACAAGCCGGGCAACATGTCCGTGCTTGTGCAGGCTCCGACTACCGGCTTGCGGACACTGGAGGACACGCTGGAAGCGCAGCGTTAAGACAGACCCCGAGTCGTTTCAGACATAACCGGCACCTGCGAATCAATCTTTGGTTTGCAGGTGTTTCTCGTTATGCGTGTGATTTTATTGTAAATCAATGGAATAGAAACGACAGCCTCGCTGTTTCTGGGGAGTGCAGAACTGCGAATTTTCAACCCGGATCAACACATGTTAGGGTTGTGTTAATCATCCTTTAACCTTTTAGAGGCGAATTTGTAATGCGAAGTGACTGGATACTGGACGTTCTGACCGACCTGAAGACTTTTGCGACTTCCAACGATTTGCCTGTGCTGGCTGAACAATTGGATGACACTGCAATCGTTGCCCAGGCCGAGATCGCCGCCCTCCAAGACAGGATACAAGGCAACACGCATGGCGACGAACAACTTAGTGGAGGCGACGTTAGCGAAGCTGGAGCAGGCGGACACGCTTGAAGGCATACAGGACGCCATCATCACCCTGCGCGCCTACTTCGGCGTCGAGAACATGGTGTATCACTGGGTCGACAGCGCGGGAGAGCAATACGGTTATGGAACATACCCGCTCGACTGGGCGGCCCGCTATCAGGAGCAGAATTACCTGCGTATCGATCCGGTCGTGATCGGGTGCTATCAGCGCTTCCATCCGGTCGATTGGAAAAAGCTCGATTGGTCGAGCAAGGCGGCCCCTGCCTTTCAGGCGGAATAGATCCAATAAGGCGTCGGCAGTCAGGGCTATTCAATCCCGATAAGGGGGCCTAACGGGCAGTTCGCCCTCTTCACCGTGAATTCGACCAGCGGGGATGCCGAGTGGACCGCATTCACGGAAAACACCGGCGTGAACTGATCTTGATCGCACACTATTTTAACCAAAAGGCATTGGAGTTCGAACCGGGCAAGGCACCCGAGGCTTCCCAGCCTCTGTCCTCGCGGGAGATCGATGCAATGACACTGTTGGCGATCTGGTACAGCCGTGCCCAAGTCGCTGAAACGCTTGCCATTTCGGAACATACGCTTCGTGTCTACATTGAAAGTGCGCGGTTCAAGCTGGGGGCCGCCAATACGACACATGCCGTGGCGCGCGCGCTGAGCCGTGGGCTGATCGTGGTCTGATACGAGACCCCGCACCTAGTAAATGGTTAAACCCACGCCCGCGGCGCTCGCGCTCCTTTAAACATCATCAAGCTATCCCTTTGGCCATACCTCGCTTTGACCAAAGGAAACCTCATGCTCCGTTATCTCTATGCCGACCAGCTGCACCAGCGCCCGAAATTGCGCGACACCATGTTCCGCGACCGTGCCGACCAGTTCAAGGCGCGGCTTGGCTGGGATGTCACCATCGACGAGAACGGATACGAGCGCGATGCCTATGACGACCTCAATCCGCTCTACGTGATCTGGGAGCAGGCGGATGGCACCCATGGCGGCTCGATGCGGTTTCTGCCGACCACAGGGCGCACCATGGTGAACGAGCATTTCACAGATATTCTGGAGGTGGCACCACTTTAATAGGTCAAATAATTGATTTTATATATAAAAGTGAACTTAA
>JBFFFS010000150.1:0-7041 GCA_041557855.1 Roseobacter sp.
CACTCGATCCCAGCGCGCGGGCGGCGAGGAAGGTTGTCGCACTTTGCTGCAGGAAGGCGGCGCGGGCCAGCAGATAGACATAGGGGTAAAGCACCAGAACCAGCATCGCCGCCGCCCCGCCGAGGCTACGGATTTCCGGGACCCAGTAGTCCCGCGCGCCCCATCCCGTGACCGCGCGCAGCGTGTGCTGCACGATCCCCGGATGATCGAGCACATGCGTATAGGCATAGGCTAGCACATAGGCGGGAAAGGCCAGCGGCAGCACGAGGGCGATCTCGAAGAACCGCACCCCCGGAAACCGCGTCATCGTCACCAGCCATGCAGCGCCCACGCCCACCGCGAAGGTGCCGACGGAGACCAGCAATACCAGCACCAGCGTGGTGGTCACGTAACGCCCCAATACCGTCTGCGCGAGATGGGTAATCGTCTCCGTGCCGCCTCCCAGCGCCGCGATCACTACGGCCAGCATCGGCAACGCACAGACCAGGGCCGCGAAAAGGGCCACCCGGGCCAGCCATTTACCCCCGGTCACGCGACGGGCGCGCCGGGTCATCCTGTGAGAATGGGGCAGTGCAGATTCTGACATGGCCCTTCTTTGACCGTTTTAGTCGGAATTACCAGCCCCCCCTTGTGGCGCGCGTCTCTCAATCCAAGCGAATTCCGTGCATCTGCGCCTCGGATCCCTTCTCGAAAAACGTCCGGACATCCTCGAAGGCCTCCGTACCCGTGAGAAAAAGAAGATGCCCTTGACCGGGATAACCCGTGACCGGCACATCTCCGCATTTCCGGGCAAAATCCAGCGTCTGCTGGCGCGAGAATACCGGATCTTCGAGCCCTATGAAGAAATGCAACCGATCGGGCGCAAAGCGCGCGTTTTCCGGCAGCCGCCAGGCCCGAAGATCATCCGTATGCGCGCGCGGCTTGCCCCCGTCGGGCATCACGATCTTGGGGCGATGCTCAGCGATCAGCCGGTCCGCCCGGGCCGCAAGCGCCTCGTCGCTCAGCACCCTGCGCCCGAACAACAGCACCCGGTAGTATTCCACCCAGACATCATGGCGCGACAGCGATTGTTTGCGGCCCGCTGCCGCCACGACATCCCAAAGCCCCATCAGGCCGGTACGCAGACCGCCGCCCCCTTCAACCGCCGTACTCATTGCCGCGATCCTGATGTCCCCTGTCATCAGCGTTGCCGCCGTCAGGACGATCGGCCCCCCGGTCGAATACCCCAGCAGCCGCACCGGCTTTGAGGGATGGCCGGCCACCAGGTCGGCGATCTCGCGTGCGGCTTCGGCGATGTTCAGCGCCGGTTGAACCGGCCGGCCATCCATCCCCGGAAACCGGTAGAACACCATCCCGTAGCCCGCTTCCCGCCAGGTCGAGACAGGCTCGAAGATGTCCTTGCCCGACAGCGCCCCCGGCACGCAGATCAGCAAGGTGTCGGCGTCCTCCAGCGCCTGCCGGTCATACAGCAGGTCGCCCATCTCAGTCGTAGCTGCGCTGATCTTCGATCACCAGCCCGTCGCGCGGCAGACTGCCCGGAGCCACGATTTCCACCGTTCCCCTCAGCTTGAGCACCGCCACCACCGTTGCGCCATATGTTTCTGCATCGCCGCCGGCGGATTCGAGCTTGACGGTCATGCTGTCCTGCTCGCCCTCCCGGGTCACGACCACGCGTGCGCGGGTGACTTCGGCGTGACGCGCCACCAGATCGGCCACCTGTTCGGGACGCACGAACATACCCTTGACCTTGGTGGTCTGATCGGCCCGTCCCATCCAGCCCTTGATCCGCATGTTGGTCCGGCCGCAGGGGCTGGGCCCGGTCAGAACCGCGCTCAGATCGCCGGTCGCGAAGCGGATCAGCGGGTAGTCCGGGTTCAGCGTGGTGACCACGACTTCGCCCACCTCGCCCTCGGGAACAGGATTGCCGGTACCGGGCGTGACAATCTCGACGATCACGTGCTCATCGACGATGAGCCCCTCCATGGCAAGGCTTTCATAAGCGATATTGCCCAGATCGGCGGTGGCATAGCACTGCAGACAGGTGATGCCGCGCTCGTTGTAGAAGGCGCGCAGCGACGGGAACAGCGCACCGCCCCCCACCGCTGCCTTCGCGATCTTCAGCGGCACGCCCATCTCGTCCGCCTTGTCGAGAATGACCTTCAGGTAATCCGGGGTGCCGGCATAGGCAGTGGTACCCACGTCCCGGGCGGCGACCACCTGAAGTTCGGTCTGGCCGGTCCCCGCCGGCAGGACCGCCGCCCCGACGGCCCGCGCACCGGATTCGAAGATCGCGCCCGCCGGGGTCAGGTGGTAGCCGAAACAGTTTTGCAAGATATCGCCCTTGCCGATGCCCGCCGCATGCAGGAAACGCCCCATGCGCCACCAGTCGGGATCGGTGCTCGACGGCTCGTAGATCGGTCCGGGTGACTGAAAGACATGGCTGAAGTCGGCGGGCGCACGGGTGGTGAAACCGCCAAAGGGCAGCCGCTCGGCCTGAGCCGCCGCGAGTTCCGATTTGCGCAGCACGGGCAGCCTGGCCAGATCGGCGGGCGTGGCGATGCCCGGGGCCTCCACTCCGTCGAGGCTGCCGGCATATCCGGGCAGCGCCTGCGCCCGGGCGATCTGCCGGGGCAGCGCCGTCGCCAGCGCCTCGGCCCTCTCGTCGTCACTGCGTGTTTCGAGCGTATCGAAAAAGGGTGGCTGCGTCATGATGTTGCGCTTTCTTCTCAAGAGCAGGTGGCCCAAGGCCCACCCTGATGACCTCAACTGTGGTCCGCCTCATGGTACAAGGTGGGCCCTGGGTCGCCCACCCGGCCTACGACAGCCAGCGTTTGCGGCGCCGGTAGCTGCGCACATCCCGGAACGACTTGCGCCCTTGCTCGGACATGCCGAGATAGAACTCCTTGACGTCCGGGTTCTCGCGCAGCTCCGCTGCGGGCCCGTCCATCACAACACGTCCCGACTCTAGAATATAGCCATAATGCGCAAATCTCAGCGCGACATTCGTGTTCTGCTCGGCCAGCAGGAAGGTGACACCTTCGTTCTCGTTCACGGATTTGACGATCTCGAATATCTGCTCCACCAACTGCGGCGCCAGCCCCATCGACGGCTCGTCAAGCAGGATCGTCTCTGGCCGCGACATCAGCGCCCGCCCGATGGCGCACATCTGCTGCTCGCCGCCCGACGTATAGCCCGCCTGGCTCTTGCGACGTTCACGCAGACGCGGGAAATACTCGTACACCATTTCCAGATCTGCCTGGATCGCCGCCGCGCCGTCCGCCCGCGTATAGGCCCCAGTCAGCAGGTTTTCTTCGACCGTGAGGTGCTCGAAACAGTGCCGCCCTTCCATCACCTGAACCACGCCCGCCTTGACGGTTTCGGCTGGGTCCGCGTGCTGAATGGGCTGGCCGCGATACTTGATCGAACCCTTGGTGACTTCGCCGCGTTCGGATTTCAGCAGTCCCGAAATTACCTTGAGCGTCGTTGTCTTGCCAGCGCCATTACCCCCCAGCAGGGCGGTGATCCCGCCCTTGGGCACCTTCAGGCTCACGCCCTTCAGCACGAGGATCACGTGGTTGTAGATCACCTCGATATTGTTGACCTCAAGAACCGTTTCGGCGTCGGCCTCCGGCGCAGTTGTGCTGTCGAGCATGATCGCCACCTTCAAATAATCTCAACGGGTTCCCCGGCGGCGGCCTGCCGCCGGGGAACAATGGTTCAGTCACATCCGGGTGTGATGTTATTCTCGGCTGCGAAAGCCGCCGCATCTTCGGCGATCAGCGCGCTCAGAACTTCCTGATCGGACTGGTTGAACTCGTTGATCATCTTCCACTCGTCCGCCGCCGCATCCCATTGCGACACGGCCCCGAAGCCGTTGCCGCCATGGTTTTCGCAGGTCACCTTGAATTCCGGTCCGAAGTTGGCAAAGCCCAGGCCGGCCATCTTCGCCTCGGTGATCTCCAGCGCTTCCATCCCGTCACGCATCTGCGCCGGCGTGATGTCCGCGGTGCCGTGCATCTCCTGAGCCGTCTTGGCCGCTTCGGCCGCCAGCATCGCCGCATACAGACCGCGGTTGTAGAGTACCGTGCCCAATTGATCGCCAGCGCCGGCAGCCTTGCCCGTATCGACGACATGTTTCCTCAGATCGTCATAAACCGGGAAGTCGTCACCGACCGAATGCATCGCCAAGGCCTTGTAGCCGTTGGCCGCATCACCCGCCGGGCGCACGTCATTCTCGGAGCCGGACCACCATATACCGATGAAATTCTCCATCGGGAACCGGATGTTCGCGGCTTCCTGGATCGCGACCTGGTTCATCACGCCCCAGCCCCACATGAGCACGTAGTCAGGACGCTCGCGGCGGATCTGCAGCCATTGCGATTTCTGTTCCTGACCGGGGTGATCGACCGCCAGCAGGCTCAGGCTGAACCCGTGCTTCTTGCCCAGTTCCTCGAGCGTGCGGATCGGCTCCTTGCCGTAGGCGGAGTTGTGATAGACCAGCGCCACCGTCTTGCCGGACAGGTCACCGCCATTGAGATCGAGCAGGTGGTTCACCGCCACCGACGCGCCATCCCAGTAGTTGGCCGGGTAGTTGAAGATGTTGCGGAACACCGTGCCGTCCTTGGCCGAGGTCCGCCCGTAGCCCATCGAGTGGATCGGGATACCGTCCGCCGTGGCCTTGGGAATAAGCTGGTAGGTGATGCCGGTGGAGAGCGGCTGATAGACCAGCGCGCCTTCGCCCTTGGTGCTCTCGTAGCATTCCACCCCTTTTTCGGTGTTATAGCCGGTCTCGCATTCGACCACCCGGATCGGCACTCCGCCGATCCCGCCGTCGCGCTCGTTCAGCAGGGTGAAATAATCCGCATAACCATCCGCGAAGGGGATGCCGTTGGCCGCATAGGGGCCCGTCCGGTAGCTCAGCGATGGAAAGACAAGATCCGCCATCACCGGGCTTGCCGCCATCATGGCGGCGGTGGCCCAGGTTACGAGTTTGATAGTCATCGGTTACCTCCCTTGGTTTTCTCCGATGCGCCGTTTCGATCTTTCGGCGCTTTTTCCGATGGGATGCTTGCCCACCTCTTAAGCGGCGCTCCCTAGTGCGGGAACGGCCACAATCTCAGTTTCTCCTTCAGCAACCGCCAAAGCTGCGCCAGCCCGTGCGGCTCCACGATCAGGAAAATGACGATCAATCCCCCAACGATCACGAGGTTGAGGTGCGCCACGATATCCGTCGGCCAGCCGAGCAGGTCGGCACCGACGACTTTCAGAAACACCGGTAGCAGAACCATAAACGCCGCCCCGGCAAAGCTGCCGAAGATCGAGCCCAAGCCGCCGATGATGATCATGAAGAGCACCAGAAAGGATTTGTTGATCCCGAAAACCTCGCCCACCTCGACCGCGCCGAGATAGACGGCAAAGAACAGCGCCCCGGAAATGCCCACGAAAAAAGACGACACCGCAAAGGCCGTCAGCTTGGCCTTGAGTGGATTGACCCCGATAATCTCGGCGGCGATGTCCATGTCGCGGATCGCCATCCATTGCCGGCCCATCGAGCCGCGCGTCAGGTTACGCGCCACCAGCGCCGAGGCGATCGTGAAGATGAGGCAGAAGAGATAAGTCGCCCAGGCTTCGGTATTGGGCCCGGTTATGAGAATGCCGAAGGTATCCCGCTCGGGCGCGTTGATCTGCCCGGAGGCCGAATAGTTGTAGAACCACGACACGCGGTTTAACATCCAGACCAGAAAGAACTGCGCCGCCAGCGTCGCCACCGCGAGGTAAAAGCCCTTGATCCGCAGCGAGGGCAGACCGAAAAGAACGCCAACCCCCGCCGTGATCGCCCCCGCCAGCAGCACGTGGATGAACATGCTCACCTCGGGAAAGGCTGTCATCAGTTTGTAGCAGGCATAGGCCCCCACCGCCATGAAGCCCCCGGTCCCCAGACTGACCTGCCCGCAATAGCCCACAAGAATATTCAGCCCGATCGCCGCGATCGAATAGATCAGGAACGGCATGAAGATCGAATTGACCCAATAGTCGTTTATCAGGAACGGCACGATGAAGATCGCGACGAACAGCACCACGTAATAGCGGTAGCGGTCGAACTTGATCGGAAAGGTCTGGCTGTCCTGAGGATATGTGGTGCTGAAATCCCCGGCTTCACGATAAAGCATCAGATAGGCTCCCCGGTCATGATAAGTGCAAGAGTAAATCCGGCAGCGCCATGAATTGCCGGCGGACGTGAGTACAAGCAGGCATCCGAAGGAACCTCCGCCCGGAACTTGAGGCGCGCCGCATCAGACATGTTCAGCCCTCCGCGCCGAATTAACCTTGTCACAAGATTTCACGCGATTTCCCCATTTTGCCCCATTTTCCATGCGAACTCTCGACGCGGGGGCGGAAGTGGCATAGATGACGACGATACTGACCGAACTGCGCCTTCTTGATGAAAGGTTGTCCCGGGGGGATCTGACGCGCGCGGAATACCGGGCACGGCGCAGCGCCTTGCTGCAGTCCGTGGAAGAGGCGGAAACCGAATTCGACCGCCGCCCCGGCAGCGTGCGGAGCACCAGGCAACGCGCCGGTTCCGGTGCCGTGGGCTTTTCCGTAGCGATCTGTCTCGGCACCATGAGCCTGTGCATCGGCCTGATCCTGCTGTTCCTGCCCGACCTGAACCTTGCACTTACCCTCGGCGTTACGGTGCTCGCCGCTCTCAGCGTCGCGCTGTTGCGCGCGCTCGACGATTGAGCCGCGCCGCGCCGACTGCTTCGCGCCTCAGACCCTCTCAATGATCTTCTCCCCGAATAGCCCCTGCGGACGGAACAGCAGGAAGATCAGCGCCAGCATGTAGGCAAACCAGTTTTCCGTGGCGCCCCCAAGGTAGGGCTGCCCGATCAGGAATTCGAACAGCTTCTCCCCCACCCCGATGATGAGCCCGCCGGCAATCGCCCCGGGAATGGAGGTGAACCCGCCCAGCGACCACACGAGAATCCAGATGAAATTGAGCGACACGCCCACGGACAGTGCCGCCTGGTGGTCATCCGC
>JBFFFS010000151.1:0-6953 GCA_041557855.1 Roseobacter sp.
GTCCTTGCGCTTGAATAACCAAAGGCCGGCACCGTCGTTGAACTTTCCTGGTGGTGCATTTCGCAACTTTGTCGCAGTTAGCTTGTGTCTAGGCACATCCACACCTCTATCCACCTTTTGGGGTGGATAGAGGAAGACGTCGCTAGAAAATTGAAAATATAAACACATGATAAAAAACATTAATTATACAAAATTGGACACATCAACTCATAAGGCTGGTGGCAGGGTAGCCCACCATTTACTCCTCAGCCATTCCGATGGATGCCAAAAACTTTCAAGGTGCCGGGTCTTTTCGCCTCTGCCGTCACGCGACACTCACGTTTACGGTGCCAGCGCGACGACCCAGATGCGGAAATAGTCACCCCATTTGCGCCGCCCAGACCTGACCAAGCTGATCGGAACCTGGTTTCAACGCCCATCGCAGATTTCGTAAAATACCGAGCCGGGGGGCACTGGATGCGGGACCGTTTTCAGATAATCTGGACCCGCCTGACAAATCAGCGGTGCCGGAAATGCGTCTTGCCACCTTCAACCTGCAAAACCTGAGGCTGCGTCGCAGACAGGGCACACAGGTTCTCGACGGCGCTGTCGATCATGACTTTGACGATCGACCCCGCCCGATCGCGCGAGACATCGCCGACCGGCACTTGACTGCGAAGATCATCGCAAGTGCCCAGCCGGACGTGATCGCCCTTCAGGAAGTCTTCGATGCCGAAACCCTCGACTTTTTCCACGATCATTTTCTGCTGGAGTGCGGCCTGCCGCCCTACCCCTACCGAATTTGCATGGACGGGAACGATGGCCGGGGTCTGGATGTCGCCGCATTGTCCAGGAAATGGCCGCTCGACGTGACAAGCCACGCCAACATGACGGGCGCCGATTTCGGCTTGAGCGATCTGCCGGAGAACCTCCTCGAACACCCGCTTTTTCGGCGCGATTGCCTGCAACTGGAATTCGACAGCTTCACGCTGTTCATCTGCCATTTCAAAGCGCCACACCCCGACAGGGAAAAGGCGCATCAGGTGCGCGAAGCCGAAGCCCGTGCGGTCAGGAAGATCATCGAAAACCGGTTTTCCCGATCCGGTGAAGCGCGATGGATCATCGCCGGCGATTTCAACGAACCTGCACCGGCCAACGGGGCCGCACCTTCTGCGCTGGCGCCGTTGCAGGGCGGTTTCTCGGTTGATTTGCTTGACAGGCTGACGCGCGGTACCGACTGGACGTTCGAAACACCGGATACGTTGGCGCACTCGCGCCCCGACCGGATTTTCCTGTCGCCCGAACTGGCGCGGATATACCCCGATGTCGTGCCGCATATCATGAGAACGGGAATGACCCGGCATCTAGCCGAACCCGACCCGTCCGGGCCGCAGCGACAGCAATTCCCGGGCGTGCATGCCAGCGATCATGCTCTGGTCTATGCGGATTTACCGGGACTGTAAGCGCGGCGCGCCCCGCGCGGGTTCAGTCAAGCTCCGTCCAGGGCCAGGGTTTCACGTTGCTGGCGGCGGTCTGATAACGCGCGGCTTTCGCAACCCAGATGCCCAAATCGGTTCCGAAATCGGCAATACGCGCATTGGGCTGTTTGTTGTTCACCAGCATGATTACGAATTGGATCACGGTAACAACGCCAAGGATCGTTTGCGCAAAAGAGATCATGATGGCAATCAGCACCATGTAAAGAACACGCTCCAGCAGACTGTCCGGACGCTCTGGTTCCATCTGCTCGCCATGCAGGCGACCTTCGATTTTGTCTTCTCCCATGGTCCATCCTCCTTTCTGGCCCCATCAGGGACCGATGTGCGTTCCGACCCCTGCCGCCTGCGCTCGGGTCAGAGCCAGAACCGACGCCGCATAATCGCCAAGCGCAATACCGCGAAAGGCAAAAGCGGCTGGCGTCTCGTTATCCTGCGCTGCCACTGTGCCTGACACCAGCCCTGTCAGGTCGTTGGTTATTTGCTCGTAAGGCAACATCGGTTTGTCACTCTCGGCTTCTTGTACCAGATCATCGACAATTACCGTTCGAAAAGCTGACATGCTGTCGGGGCGCCAGGGAATACAGGCATCGGTTATGGTCGCGAAGGCGCCGTCCTTCAGCCAGCCCGCGTCTAGAAAGGGCTCAATCGAATAATCGAGGTTCACCGATGTCACCACCAGATCGGCCCCGCGCAATGCCTCCTCGGCGCTGACGCTGGCCTGTGCATCGAGCCCCATCTCTCGCGCCTTCTGGCAGAGCTGGTCGATATTCGACCGACCGCGCGCGAACACGCGCACGCGCTTGAGGGGAAACAAGTCGGAAAAGGCCGCAAGATGGGAATGCGCCTGCACCCCTGCGCCGATGAAGGCCAGCGTTTCCGAGGCGGGGTTTGCCAATTTTCGCGCTGCCACGGTGGACAAACCCGCTGTACGGACGGCAGTGATCCAGTTGCCGGCGATAACCGCGCACAGCAGCCCGGTTTCCGCGTCCAGCACCATGATCGCGCCATTGATGGCAGCAAGACCACGCTGAGGGTTTTCCCGACAAACGCTCACTTGTTTCACGACAATGAAGCCGTCGTCGCCAACTGCGAGTGTGGACATCATGTACCGGCTGCGCCCAGGCAGAATAGCGGTCTTCGGCGCGGTGTGCAGCCTGCCCTCCGCCTTAGCCATCAAGGCGGCCTCGATGGCGTCCGCCACTTCGAACGGGGCGATGTTCAAATCCCCAAGCATCTGGTCGGAGATATGGATGAAGTCTTCGCTTGTATGCATTCCCCATGCCCCTACGGTCGCATTCAGATGACGGGCAAAAGTATTACACGAATGCCTTCGCGGCCAACACCCCTGCAACAGTTCAGTTGATTTCAGGTTCCGGCACCGGTGGACCGAATTCGCTGCGCAGGAAATCGAAGTCACAGCCCTTGTCGGCCTGTTCGACATGTTTCAGGAACATCCAGCCGTAACCGCGGCCATATCTGGGTTCCGGGGCCACCCAGGCAGACCGGCGCTGCGCCATCTCCGCCTCGGAAACCTCGACATCGAGACGCCTGTTCGGCACGTCCAGCGTTATCATGTCCCCGGTCCGCACGAGCGCAAGCGGCCCGCCGATGTAGGCCTCGGGCGCCACGTGCAGGATGCAGGCCCCGTAGCTCGTGCCACTCATCCGCGCGTCCGACAGCCGCACCATGTCGCGATGCCCTTCGTTCAGTAACTTCTGGGGCATCGGGATCATTCCCCACTCAGGCATTCCCGGGCCGCCTTGCGGACCCGCATTGCGCAGAATGAGAACATGTTCGGCGGTTATCGGCGCGTCAGGGTCGCTGATAATCCGCTTGAGTTCCGCGTAGGTGTCCGCCACGAGCGCCGGCCCCCTGTGCGTCAGGAACTTCGGGTCCATGGCGGCAGGCTTGATGACCGCGCCGTCCGGGGCGAGGTTTCCCTTCAGCACCGCCAGCGATCCTTCGTGATAGACCGGATTGGACAAGGGCCGGATCACCTCGGGGTTATGGTTATGCGCCAGGCGGATGTTCTCCTCCAGTGGCGCGCCTGTCACCGTCAGTGCGCTACCGTCCAGCTTGTCACCCAGTTCTTTCATCAGCGCAGGCAGACCACCGGCATAGAAAAAATCCTCCATCAGGTAGGTCTCGCCCGAGGGCCTGATATTGGCAAGCACTGGTGTCGTCCGTCCGATCGCATCGAGATCGTCGAGGGCGAGCGGAATACCTGCCCTGCGTGCCATGGCGATCAGATGAATGATGGCGTTGGTGGAACAGCCGGTCGCCATGGCTACCGTCACCGCGTTGCGCGTGCTTGCCTCGGTGATGATCTGCTCCGGCGTCAGATCCTCCCAGACCATCTCCACAATCCGCCGCCCGCAAGCCGCGCTCATCCGCTGGTGGCCGACATCCGGCGCGGGGATCGAGGACGCACCGGGCAGGCAAAGGCCAAAGGCTTCGGCAATGGCGGTCATGGTACTGGCTGTGCCCATGGTCATGCAGTGACCATAGGATCTGGCAATGCCGCCTTCTATACCCTGCCATTCTTCTTTTGAGACGTTGCCGGCACGGCGTTCGTCCCAGAACTTCCATGCGTCGGCGCCCGATCCAAGCACTTTGCCCGCATAGTTTCCCCGCAGCATAGGACCCGCCGGAAGATAGATGAAAGGCAACCCCATGGAGACCGCGCCCATGACCAGCGCCGGAGTGGACTTGTCGCACCCTCCCATCAGCACCGCGCCATCCACAGGGTTGGAGCGCAGGACTTCTTCGACCTCCATGGCGACCATGTTCCGGTAGAGCATTGAGGTCGGTTTGAGAAGTTGCTCGCCCAGCGAATGGACCGGGATCTCAACCGGCATGCCGCCCGCCTGCAGAACACCTTTCTTGACGAAATCGACACGGTCGCGGAAATGCATGTGGCAGGGTTGCAGGTCCGACCACGTGTTGAGAATGGCGATGACCGGCCTGCCCTCCCAATCCTCGCGCGACAGCCCCATCTGCATGGCACGGGAGCGGTGACCGAAAGACCGCAGGTCATCCGGCTCAAACCAGCGCGCGGATCGAAGATCACTGTAGGGTTTTCTCGGCATGGGCGTGCTTCTCCTCTCCTCCCGACTGCACCGATCATTCCATGTTTTCCGGCTGCTTGCCATGGACATTGGATATCTGGCAGACACTCTGGGCGGCCCGCACCTCCGCGAGCAATACCGCTCAGGGCTTGCGCGCGTCGCGCAATGCCATGCGCTCGCGGTTCAGCGTGTATAACCCCGTCGCGATGATGATGAGCGCCCCGATCCATGTCCAGATGTCCGGCAGCTGGTTGAAGACGACGAACCCGTAGAATGTGCCCCAGATGAGCAAGCTGTATTGCACAGGGGCCACGACCACCGCCTGGGCAACGCTCAGCGCCATGATGACCAGCGTTTCAGCCAGGGCCGCGAGGATAGCAATCGCGATCAGCAGCGCGATCTCCAGACCCGAGGCTGGCGTCTGCCAGACGAACGGCAGCGGAAAGCACAACAGAACCCAGGACACGATCGCGGTGTAGGCCACTGTCGTCTGGGTCCGGTCCCCACCTGCAAGCACGCGCGACAGCACCTGACGCAGAGCAAAGGCGGCAGCCGCAAGGATCAGCAATCCGGCGGCGGGGTGGATGACCCCCATCCCCGGCCGAATGACGATCAGCGTCCCGATGAAACCGATTACCACCGCTGTCCACCTGCGAAATCCGACCGGCTCACGCAGGATCAAAGCTCCCATGACCGTGACAAGGAACGGCGCCACGAAGGTAATCGCGACCGCATCGGCAAGGGGGACGTAGCTGACGCCGACAATGAACACCGTCGCCGAACAGGCAGCCAGCACGCCCCTGCTGACTTGCAATTTGAGATGCGCGGTCCTCAGGATTGATCCGCCCTGAAGGGCGATCAGCGCCACAACGCCGAGCAGCAGGCCAAACTGTCTGAACCAGACAATCTGGATCGGATGCACCGTCTCGGTAAGGAACTTGGCCATCGTGTCAACGCCGGAAAACAGAAACATGCCCATCGCCATCAGGGCAATTCCCCGCATGCTGTCGTTATGCCGTGCGAGCGTATCGGATTTTTGTGGTGCGATGGGCGCGATGGCCATCCGGTGTCTCCAAAGAGCAGCCCGCTCATGGGACCTGCCGCCCAGTGTTACGCGGCAAAAGCGAGGCGGTCCACGACCTTCTGCCTTAGGGCCACCGAAACACCGCAGGGGCACAAAAAAGCGCCAACCGGACGCGTTTTAACGCACCGACCCTGCATGCACGCCCTTGGCAGCGGCCATTCACATTCCGGCAAGGCCCGGACAGTACCCGATCAGCAATAGCGTTCCGGCCCGATCCACTGCTCGGCGGAATAGCGGTCACCATGCGCCCAGCCGACCGGCAGCGCGGTTTCGATACGTGCCAGATCATTTTCGGAAAGGGTCAATTCGGCGCCGGCCACACATTCCCTGAAATGATCGACCGACCGTGAACCCGGTATCGGGATCACGTGGTCGCCACGGGTCAGCAGCCACGCGATGGCGAGCGCCGCCGCCGATGTGCCCATCTCCGACGCAAGACGCCGGAAGCCCTCGGTGATCCGAAGGTTCTCGGACAGGTTCGGCTCCATGAAACGCGGGTTTCCGGCCAGAAACGGCAGGTCCGGAAGCCGCGAATTCGGGATCGGATGATCGGTCAGCAGCGAGCGTCCAACCGGCGAGAAAGCCACGAAGGCAACACCAAGCTCCTTGCAGGTCTGCACAAGCCCGAGATCGGGATAGCGGGTCGAGAGCGAATATTCGGACTGTACCGCCGCAACCGGGAAGACCTGCATCGCCCGGCGCAGCGTCGAGGGTGCAACCTCCGACAATCCGATGGCGCGGGTCTTGCCTTTCTCCACCAGCCGTCCGAGGTTCGCGACCGTTTCTTCGGGCGTCAGGCGCGGGTCGCGCCGATGGGCATAAAACAGGTCCACACATTCCACGCCAAGCCGCAGCAAGGAAGCGTCAAGTTCGGCCTCGAGATGCTCGGCGGAATTATCAAAGCTCCGGTTGCCATCGGCGTCCCTTGTGATCGTCGCCTTGGTTGCGATGACAAAGTCCTGCCGGGCCTCCGGATTGGCCTTGAAATAGCTGCCAATGGCGTTTTCCGACTTGCCCATGCCATAGACATTGGCGGTATCCAGATGGGTGACACCCCAGTCCCGGCAGGCGTTCAGAATAGCGTGGCTCTCGGCTTCGTTCGTTGGCCCGTACATGTCCGAAAATGACATGGCGCCATAGCCGACCGCTCCGATCTCCGGCCCCTTTTCACCTAGTTTACGCTGTTGCATCTTTACCCCGATTGCACTTTGGTTCTGTCCCTGCCGCCGTCGCGGTCGTCACCATGGATAGCGGTCGATGAGCCTGGCGTCCATTCTCTGCCTGCCGATCGGCATGCTCACCCCCTCGCAAAAGCCCCGGTCA
>JBFFFS010000152.1:0-6895 GCA_041557855.1 Roseobacter sp.
GAGACACTCGGCCTGTGCAGGGAGATATTCTCTGGTGTGCCGCGGATTTCCGCGCGCGTGACGGATATCGGCATGGTCCTTCCGGTGCTGGCGGTGGCGCTTGGGACCTTGTTCTTCAGAGCCCAGATGCGCAGCCTCTCCGAAGAATTCCTGGAAGCCGCGAAACTCGATGGCGCAGGGCCGGTTCGCTTCTTCGTAGATTTCATTCTGCCGCCGCTTGTGCTGGTGTTAATGTTTCAGCGCTGGTTTTTTGCGAGCCTCTCGGAGACAGGGCACGAACTTTGAGCGCCGCGCCACCTCCCTTGCAATTGCAGAGCTTTGGCCTCCCTCTGCCTTAAGGAGGCGCTACCCGATGGAGCGTGCGAATGGCTGGCCTTGAGAGGGGGCGACCGGCTTTCTGTTCAGGAGGCGATCTTGTCGGAACTCGACACGCGCGGCACCAGTGCCTTGACGAGGTCTTTCATATCTAGAAGCCCGACCGCCGTACCTTCAGACATGACCCGGTAGGTGCGTGTTGTATCACCACCCGACATCGCGATAAGCCTCTCAAGCGTGTCGCCAGCATCCACGTCGCCCTGGGTTTCGATGTCTGCCATGGGTTTCATGACCGACCGTACGCGCAGCACGCGTGCGCGGTTGATATCGCTGACGAAGTCTTCGATGTAGGGGTCGGCGGGGTTGAGCAGTATGCCCTGTGGCTCACCTTGCTGCACCACGGCGCCATCCTTCAGGATCACCAGATGATCGGCGAGCTTCAGTGCTTCGTCGAGGTCATGAGTGATAAAGATGATGGTCTTTTTCAACTCCACCTGCAGTTCGAGCAGAAGGTCCTGCATATCGGTCCGAATGAGCGGATCCAGCGCCGAGAAAGCCTCGTCCATCAGCATGATGTCCGTCCCGGCGGTCAGGGCACGCGCAATGCCCACGCGCTGCTGCATACCGCCCGACAATTGCGACGGGTAGCGGTTTTCATAGCCGCCAAGACCGACGCGGGTCAGCCATTTGCGCGCTTCGCTTTCCTGCCTGGATCGATCCGCCCCCTGTACTGCAAGAGCCGTGGCCGCGTTCTGCAGCACGGTGCGATGCGGCAGCAAAGCGAACTTCTGAAACACCATCGCCATCTTTTGCTGACGCGTGCGCCGCAGCGCACTATCGGAGAGTTTCATGATGTCTTCGCCGTCGAGCAGAATTTCACCAGACGTCGGTTCGATCAGGCGGTTTAAGTGGCGGATCAGGGTCGATTTCCCGGACCCCGAAAGGCCCATTACGACAGTGATTTCACCGGCCTGCATATCGACGTTGATATCCTGCAGTCCCAGTACGTGGCCGTAATCCGCCAACAACTGGTTCTTGCCGACACCGGCCCTGACGTGGGTCATCATTGCTTTGTCGCGGGGGCCGAAAATCTTGTAGACCCCACGGAGGCGGACTTTTGGCATATCTGTCATCGCATCCGCCTCATTGCACCCTAGTGTTCTTGTCGATGCGGCTGAGCGCGGCCTTGGAAGCGCGGTCGAGGATCACGGCAAGCAGCACGATCCCCACGCCCGCGATGATACCGACGCCCAACTCGAGATTTCGGATGCCGCGCAGCACCAGAACCCCGAGACCCGGTGCGGAGACCAGCGAGGCGATCACGACCATGGCGAGGCTCATCATGATGGTCTGGTTGACGCCGGCCATGATATTGGGCAGCGCCAGCGGCAACTGCACGCCCCACAGCTTCTGGCGCTTGGTCATCCCGAAAGCGTCAGCCGCTTCGATCACATCGCGGTCGACCAGCCGAATACCAAGGTCGGTCAGCCGGATCACCGGGACAATGGCGTAGAGGATGATGGCAATACCGTAGAGTTTTGATTCCGTCACCGAGAATAGGAAGATGAGCGGGATCAGATAAACGAAGGTCGGCAAGGTCTGCAGCAGGTCCAGCACCGGGACGACGGCCCGTTGCAACGCGTTGGAGCGTGACATGGCGATGCCGATGGGAACGCCAAGCGCCACAGAGAGCCCGGTGCAGACAAATATGATGGACAAGGTCTGGAGGGCAACGTCGAGGTGATCGATAAAGCCCAAAAACAGAAATGATCCGGCCACGAAGAGCGTCACCGCGACGGAACGTGCGACGAACCACGTCAGTGCCACGAGTAGCGGTACCATGACGAACCACGGGGTCGCAGTGAAAAGCCACAAGGCGCCATCCAGCATCCACGACAGCGGCTGTGTGATCGGATCGAGCACCATCTTCAGGCTCTCGCGGGCGGCGAGGAAGGTGTTTTCGACACCCGCCGTCATGTCACGTGTCTGTGGAATTTGCGCGCAGGACTCATGCAACGCGTCGAGTGATGGAAAGGGCAGGGGACCGTCAGCGCTATCCTCGCCTTTGCCACTCAACTGGCCCAGCAAGGCAGCCATCGAGGTCGGGGCATCCTGGGCATTCTGATCGCACCAGTCGCGCAATCCGAGACTGTCGAAAAGGCCGTCGTAATAGGCCATGTGCTGCCCCCTCTCTGCGGCAAGTCACCGCCCGCGATCACGGGCGGCGCAGCTTTATTGCGGCACGCAAGCCTACTTCAGAAGCGCGCTCAGATTGTCCTTGGCCGCGTCGTTGAGCCAGCCCGACCATGTGTCCTTGTAGTTGGTCAGGAAATAGACGGCAGCTTCTTCGTAGGAGGCGTTGTTGCTTTCCTGCCATGCCAGCACCTCGCCCATCTGGGCGTTTGTGAAGCTCAGCTTGCTGAGCATTTCCGCGACCTCGGGCTCGCGCTCGGAGAAGGTCGTGGTCACGGCGGTGACGACATTGGACGTCGGATATGCCGACAGGCCCGGTGTCGCGCAGTCTTCAAGACCATTACAGGTATGGATTTCCTCGTCATAGGGAGGCATTTCCACCTGCACCATCGGATATTTTCCCAGAACAGAGGTCGGTGCCCAGTAGTAGCCGAACCACGGCTCCTTGGCTTCGTAGGCCGCGGCGATCGCGGTCGCCAGCGTCTCGCCCGAACCATGCTGGAACCGCTCCACGCCCGCGTCTGCCAGACCGGCCGCCTTGAAGTTGTTGAAGTTGGTCACGTCGCACCCCCAACCTGAGGGGCAGTCGTGAAACAGTCCGCCCACAAGCTCAGGGTTCGCCTTGATGCCTTCGATCGTTTTCAGTTCCGGATGCTCTTCGGCAAGATACCTGGGGATCCACCATGCCTCGACACCGCCATCGGACAGCACCTTGGACAGTTCGACCAGTTTGCCCTCTGCGACGAGTTCTTCATAGACTTCCGTGTAGCTGGTCCACAGCTCGGTCAGAATGTCGGGCTGTCCGGTCTCGGCCACGGATGTCATGGCGGGAACCGTCGTGGTCGGCACCACTGCGACCTCACAGCCATACCCCTGCGTCATTAGGAAATTTGCCACCGATGTCACAACAGCGGACGATGCCCAGTCCATTTCGGTGATAGATACTTCGCCGCATTCCGCGTAGGCTGCGCTGGCCGACATCCCGGCGGACAGGAAAAGCCCTGCTGTTAGTATTCTGAAATTCATTTCAGTCTCCCTCGTGTTACCTTTTTTCTGCCGTCCCGGATTGCCCTGCAGCAGCTTTTCTTTGGCGCGCGTGTCACGAACCTGCAGCCCTTCGTGGGCGCGCTCGCGCGAAAACGGCTTTATGTGCGAAATGGTTATGTAGCTGCGCGTGCAGGGTCAAGCGCTGATCGCACGGGCAGGGGCCAGATGTCGTGGCGCGATGACCTCGAAAACTTCCCGATGCGTGACCTCGGCAGGCAGACAGATCGTTCGCCTTGTTTCTGCAAAACCCGCAGTCATAGAAGCCTGCCTGGTGACGGAAGCGAGCTTTGCAGCGCGCAATCACATTCAAAGATGCTTGCAGCTGGGCGACAAGCCGGGCACCTCATTTCATTGCGGTACCGTGCAAGCCTTTCTGGTTCTGGCGTTGCTGTCGCAGGGCAATCTCCAGGAGGCTCTCAAGCGTGGCGAAGCGGTGGTCGTGACTGCAAGCGAGCGTGCGGTGAAACCCGACCATGTTCGAATTCGCTGAGAGTTGGGAGCGAAATGCGTCTGGCCACTCCGGTGCCGGATTCTGCCGCGGCGCAGGCTTCCGTGGCTGCGGCAATTTCCATCCAGACCGAGCGTGAATGCGCATGTGATCTGGCGTGGTCGCATCTGGTTCTGGCAAAGGTACTTGCAGTCAAGGACGATCACGAGGAAGCTGGCGCGGTGCTTGGTGTCGCGCGGGATATGTTCGACACTTTGAATATCGAGCGTGGACGCGAGATGAGGGCTGCTGGCCGTTCGTTCGCGGCTTCGCGTGTAGCGGCGGGGGCTGCCGGAGGATGACAATGGATACCGATCTTTTCGCGGCACCTGACTGGCCCGACATCCGCGATGCGGTGGCGCGCCTTTGTGCGGAGTTTCCTGACAGCTACTGGCGCCGTCTGGATGCCGACCAAAGCTATCCGCAGGACTTCGTCGATGCGCTGACCCGCTCGGGGTATCTTGCCGCGCTTATTCCGGAAGACTACGGCGGTTCAGGCCTGCCGCTCAGCGCGGCCTGCGCGGTGCTGGAGACGATCCATGCCAGTGGATGCAACGCAGCCGCCTGTCATGCGCAGATGTACACCATGGGCACGGTCCTGAAATACGGCTCAGAAGAGCAGAAAAACGCTTATCTCCCGGGTATCGCAAGCGGCGCGCTGCGCCTTCAGGCCTTCGGTGTCACCGAGCCGACCACGGGCAGTGACACGACCCAGCTCAAGACCCGCGCCGAGAAGACGGCCGCCGGCAGTTATGTCATAAATGGACAAAAGGTCTGGACCAGCCGTGCCATGGAATCCGATTTGATGCTCTTGCTGGCCCGCACAACGCCCGCCAACGAGGTCTCTAAGCGCTCTGATGGGATGTCGGTGTTCCTTCTGGACATGCGCGATGCGCGCGGCAGCGGCCTGACGTTGCGCAAGATAGACGCGATGACCAATCACAACAGTTGCGAGGTTTTTTTCGACGAT
This sequence comes from Roseobacter sp., assembly GCA_041557855.1. Lineage (GTDB taxonomy): Bacteria > Pseudomonadota > Alphaproteobacteria > Rhodobacterales > Rhodobacteraceae > Roseobacter. Next base: position 5,013 of record JBFFFS010000152.1, read on the forward strand.
CTGGAAATTCCCGCCACGGCATTGGTGGGCGAAGAGGGAAAAGGTTTCCGTTACATCGTCGACAGCATGAATGCCGAACGCATCCTGATCGCGTCGGAATGCATCGGTGATGCACGCTTCTTCATCCGCCGGGCGGTTGAATACGCGAACTCGCGCCGGGTGTTCGGGCGGTCCATCGGGGCCAATCAAGGGGTGCAGTTTCCGATTGCCAAGGCGCATGCCGATGCACAGGCGGCGGAGTTGATGGTACGCCGCGCCACTGCCCTTTTCGAGCAGGGCGCACCCGTTGCCGCGCAGGCCAATATGGCCAAGCTGCTGGCGGCGGATGCATCCTGGGCGGCAGCGGAGATGTGCATGCAGGTTCATGGCGGGTTCGCCTTTGCGCGCGAATACGGGATAGAGCGAAAGTGGCGTGAAGCCCGGCTGTACCAGACGGCACCAATTTCCAAGAATATGATCCTTGCCTATCTCGGCCAGCATGTCCTGGGCATGGAGCGCAGCTACTAGGCGCCTCTAAGCCGCCGCCACCGCATGGACATTCGGCCCGAATCCCAGCACCTTGCAGGCTCGGTCCTGGGTTGTGGCCCGCCGCAAGGCAGGACCGTCACGGGCAAGACGGGAGCTGCGATGGATCGCGCCGAGATCGTTCATGAAAATTTTTTGCGTCGCGTGGCCTTGCACGACTTTCCGCAAGGCCCGGCGGCATGCGATGCGGGATCCGGCGCGCAGCTTGTCGGGATATTTCGGTCGCAATGCCTGTCGCGCCATCTTGATAGGACAAGCAGGGCGATGCAGAAAGCCGGGCAGGGGTACTACACAATCGGCTCCAGCGGCCACGAAGGCATGGCTGCTGTCGCGGAAAGCCTGCGCCCCACCGATATGGCCTTTCTGCACTACCGCGACGCGGCGTTTCAGATACAGCGCGCCAGTCAGGTGCCGGGGCAGACGCCGGCCTGGGACATCCTGCTGAGTTTTGCCGCATCCAGCGAGGACCCGATCTCGGGCGGGCGGCACAAGGTTCTCGGGTCAAAGGCGCTTAATATCCCGCCGCAGACATCGACCATTGCCAGCCATCTGCCCAAGGCGGTCGGTGCGGCGTACGCCATCGGGCTTGCCCGACGTCTTGGCCCAAAAACGGCGCTGCTGCCAAGGGACGCGATTGTCATGTGTTCTTTCGGCGACGCCTCGGCCAACCATTCGACTGCTCAAGGAGCAATAAACGCGGCCTGCTGGAGCAGTTATCAATCGGCACCCATGCCGCTGCTGATGGTCTGCGAGGACAATGGAATTGGCATTTCCACGCCTACACCCGAGGGCTGGATCGCCGCCAATTTCGCACATCGCCCTGGCCTGCGGTATTTCATGTGCAACGGGCTTGACCTGACAGAGACACTCGCCGTGACGGCGCAGGCGGCGGATTACGTGCGACGCCATCGCAAGCCCGCTTTCCTGCATGTGCGAACGGTGCGGTTGTATGGGCACGCGGGTTCTGACGTCGAGGCGAGCTACCGCGCCGCTGAGGCCATTGCGCGGGACGAGGACAACGACCCTTTGCTACATTCCGTTCGGCTGCTCCAATCGCGCGATGCGCTCGCGCCCGAGGATGCTCTGAAAATCTACCAAGAGACGGCCGACGCATGTACCCGGATTGCCGCTGAAGCGGTGACACGCCCACGACTGGCGAGCAGCGCCGATGTCGCAGCCAGCCTGATCCCTCCGCGGCGTGACCTTCCTGCCACCAATGGGCCGGCGCCCGAGGCACGGGCGGAGGTCTTCGGCGGAGACCTGAAGGCGCAGGCCGACCCCCAGCCCATGAGCCGGCTCATTAGCTGGGCGCTGACCGATCTGATGCTCGCCCATGAAGAAATCATCGTCGCGGGTGA
>JBFFFS010000153.1:0-6884 GCA_041557855.1 Roseobacter sp.
GATTTTTTCCACCTCATTGAGGGCGGGTTTTGCCATCGCCGCCCCATTCAGTGCGAATGTCGTTGCCACTGTCATCATCACTGCACGCATACCTGTTCTCCACACCGGCCCACGCCGCGCAAGCATCTCGCGGCCTCGACAGCGCGGGTGCGAACAAACGCTCCCGATATACAATAGCAAGTGATGCCGGTGCCGATCATTCCGGGCATTCCCCCTGCAAGGTCAATGTATCGCCTTCGATGGGCAACTCCGCCTCTTCGGCGTCTGGGCTGACCTGCCAGTCTATATCTGAACTACCGTATTCATTGACGCAGTAGGACGTTGCCTCATAGCGCGCAGCCTCACGTGCTCCGGCCAATGATGCGGAGACAGGCCGAGCAGTCACAACGAAACGCGCCCGGTCGCCCCGCTCACTTTTCAGGCGGGAACTGAATACCTGGCCGTCAAAGCGGATCGCGTCTTCGTCCTGTCCGCAAGCCGTTACCGACAGAAGTGCGATCAGCGCCATGGATGCAGATCTTGTCACCATTCCCGTTACTCCGCTGCAACCGGCGCACACCGGATGTTCTGCCACTTCATGGCCTCTTTCAGATGGGACCAGCCAAAGGCATGATCGCTGTCGCCGTTTTCTTTCAGATGCGCGAGCCGCGCCAGTCCTTCGTCCAGCGTCGGGCGGTGGCCTTCCGGCACCCACCACATCACAAAATGGATCTCACCCAGTACCTCGAACCATTCCTGACGGCGATCGTAGAACTGCTTGTGTATCGTGCCCCAGACGAAGGTTTCCAACTGTTCCACGCTTTCCCAGACCGTCAGATTCGAGACGAACTGTGGATCGCCGCCAATGGCGTTCTCGGTATTGCCTTTGCCGGGCTCGCCCGACCCTTCCATCATCCAGACAAATCCCAGCATGCGCTTGCCCAATCCGTTCACGCGGTCGAGGTTCGCCATGAATTCCGCCACAAGCGGGTCATCCGTGGGTGCAAGCAGACGGCCGATGTTGAGTTCCGCCAGTTGATATCTCACTGACCGATTCATGCCGAAAACACCTTGATTATCGTTGCGATCGCCAAAATGAGACAGCACAGCGACCCGGTCACGTAAATGAACGTGCGCGGTCCTGCATCTGGCTTGCCGATGCCGCGAATATGCACGAAAGCCATGGCCACCCGGCTGACCATGAAGATAGAAGACAGCCAGTTGACCAGTGGTATCGAAACGCCGGCGAGCATGGCACCCGTCGCCGCCGCGACGAAAAAAGGCATCGTTTCAGTGAGGTTTGCATGGGCTCTGTGCCACCTGTAGGTCGCGGAACCGTAGTCCGGCACCGGCATGGCGCCTGAAACTGCGCCCTTGCGTTGCTTTTTCATAGCCGACACAGGGCTCAGGACAGCCCAGATCAGGACCAGGACAGCCATTGAGACAAACGTGTGCCCGTATGCCGTGAAGCCTTCCATCCAGCTTACTCCGCTGCCACCGCGCTCACGCGGCCCGTGCGCTTATGCTTGATCCGATCTTCGATCTCATCACGGAAATGGCGGATCAGGCCCTGGATCGGCCATGCAGCAGCATCGCCAAGGGCGCAGATCGTGTGACCCTCCACCTGCTTGGTCACATCGAGCAGCATGTCGATTTCCTCGGGCTCCGCATCGCCGGTCACCAGACGGTCCATCACGCGCATCATCCAGCCGGTGCCTTCGCGACAGGGCGTGCATTGCCCGCAGCTTTCATGCTTGTAGAATTTCGAAAGTCGCCAGATCGCCTTGATGACGTCTGTGGAATTGTCCATCACGATCACGGCCGCCGTGCCGAGCCCGGAGCGTTGTTCGCGCAAATAGTCGAAATCCATGATCGCGTCGCGCATTGCCTTACCGGGGATCATCGGGACCGATGACCCGCCCGGGATCACCGCCTTGAGGTTGTCCCACCCGCCGCGAATGCCGCCGCAGTGTTTCTCGATCAGTTCTTCGAAGGAGATCGACATCGCCTCTTCGACCACGCAAGGGTTTTTCACGTGACCGCTGATCGCAAAGAGCTTGGTGCCCGAGTTATTCGCCCTTCCAAACCCGGCGAACCAATCGGGCCCACGCCGCAGTATGGTCGGGACCACGGCGATGGATTCGACGTTGTTGACAGTCGTCGGGCATCCATAAAGCCCCGCTCCCGCCGGAAACGGCGGCTTCATGCGCGGCATGCCTTTTTTGCCTTCCAAGCTCTCCAGAAGCGCGGTTTCCTCGCCGCAGATATAAGCCCCTGCCCCGTGGTGCAGGTAGAGATCGAAATCCCAGCCGGAGCCAGCCGCGTTCTTGCCCAGCAGACCTGCGTCATAGGCCTCGTCGATAGCGTTCTGAAGCGCTTCCTTTTCACGGATGTACTCGCCGCGAATATAGATGTAGCAGGCATGCGCGTTCATCGCGAAACTGGCGATCAGGCAGCCTTCGACCAGCGTATGCGGGTCGTGGCGCATGATCTCCCGGTCCTTGCAGGTGCCGGGCTCGGATTCGTCGGCGTTGACGACCAGATAGGCCGGGCGACCATCGCTCTCCTTGGGCATGAAGGACCATTTCAGGCCGGTGGGAAAACCAGCACCACCGCGGCCACGCAGCCCGGACGCCTTCATCTGGTCGATGATCCAGTCGCGCCCCTTCTTGATGATACCCGCCGTACCGTCCCAATGACCACGCTGCTGCGCGCCTTTCAGCGTGCGATCGTGCATGCCGTAGATATTGGTGAAGATGCGATCTTTGTCCTGAAGCATTCCGCTTCCCCTTTTAGCTGTCGTCGCGCGCAGCCTTGCGCGCCCGCTTCAATTGCCAAGACACGATGAACGACCACAAGAGCGCCGCCATCGCCAGAAGGTCGATGAGTATGGTGTACCGCAGTGTCAGTCCCAGCATCGGTCCCAGCCAGAACTGCACAATCAGCCAGAGCAGCATGGTCCCCACGATAACGAGACTGACCATCCGGCCTTTGGCAGCCAAGGCGCGTTCTCTCGCCTCGACCGATTGCTTTTGCGCACTCATGACGCCTCCTAGCTCCGTCTTTCGAGCTTAGCTCTTGTTCTTGGCCAGCTCCTTGGCCTGACCTACCCAGTCATCCCGTTCGATACGACCCTTGAAGCGCAACCGCGCATCCACCCACGCGATATCTTTCTTCTTCAACTTCGCTACCTGCTCATAGTGCCAGATGCCGAGTTCATTCAGCGTCTGCTCCAGCTTAGGGCCGACCCCGGTGATTTTCTTCAGGTCATCCGCCTGCCCGCCTTCCGGCGCGTCCAGCATCAAGGAAGGGCGCTCCTCGGAAGCCGCAGCCGCCGGGGCCGCTTTCTTCGCTGGCGCCTTCTTGGCAGGAGCTTTCTTTTTCGGCGCCGGCTTGGCTTCGGCCTTGGTTTCCGCCGGAGCTGCCGCCGCTTTCGGCGCTGGTGCCACTGGGGCTGCGGCGTTCGGGACTGAGGCGCTCGGGACCGGAGGTGTCTTCAACTTGACCTCACCAGGTCCCGGCAAAGGCCGGGTCATCGCCCAGCTGATGATCGCACCAAGGATGATGAAGACCAGCAGACCCACGAAGGCTCCCTGAATGAAACTCCAATCCCCAAGGACCCAAAGCATTACCCCGGCAAAGGTACCACCTGCCAGCGCCACGAGCCAGCTGCCGAGCGCCAGTCCGATCATTCCCTTGTTGTCGTCCATGAAGACATCTCCTTCGGTTATTTACGCAATCATTTCTTATAAATACCGTCTTTTTCCGCGCGTTGGGAAAATTCCGTGCTCTCGCCTGCCGCCAACGCCTTTGCCTGATCCACCCATGCGTCACGGCTTACACGACCCTTGAAGCCCTTGAGGTTGGCATCAGCCCAGGCCACCTCGCTGGCGGTCCATGTCGCAATCTGGTCGAAGTGATAGACACCCATATCGTTGAGCATGGCTTCGAGCTTCGGTCCGACGCCTTTGATGAGTTTGAGATTATCCGCCCCACCGTCGCGCGGCGCCGCCAGCATGTCTGGCTTGCTCCCCTCGGGCGTGGCAGGTGCCACGGTCCCGGTTTTGGGTTTTGCCGCGGCCTTCGCCGAAGACCCCGGCACTTCGGCACTTTTGTCCGAAGACGCGCCACGGCTGCGCGACGTCTTCTTGGCCGCCTTCTTGGGCGGCGTGTTGGTGTTGGCCCCGTCCTTGCGCCAAGGCGTGCGGAGGGGCACTTCGGTCCCGTCAATCCGCTTCACGGTATCTCCGATGTCCACCGCAAGCTGAACGGACGCGTTGTACTGCGTCTTTCCGCTTTCGTATTCCTTCAGCGATGTCAGACCCTTGAGCGGTTCAGCGCCGTAGCGCCCGTTCTGCGGGCCCGGCACCGGCACTTTGCCTGCAGCGAGTTCATCGATGATTTCGCCCATGCGCTCGGCAGTCAGGTCTTCGTAGTAGTCCTTGCCTATCTGCGCCATAGGGGCGTTAGAGCAAGAGCCGAGGCATTCCACCTCTTCCCACGAAAAATTACCATCCGCCGACAGTTCATGCGCGTTGGGTGCAATTTTCTCGCGGCAGACCGCCACCAGATCCTCGGCCCCGCAAATCATGCAGGAAGTCGTTCCGCAGACCTGAATATGGGCGATCTTGCCCACCGGTTGAAGCTGGAACATGAAATAGAAGGTCGCCACCTCGAGTGCGCGGATATAGCTGAGGCCCAGCATGTCGGCCACGGTTTCGATCGCTGGTTTGCTCAACCAGCCTTCCTGTTCCTGCGCGCGCCACAGCAACGGAATGATGGCGCTGGCCTGACGCCCTTCGGGATATTTCGATATTTGCCCTTCCGCCCAGGCGAGATTGTCCGGCGTGAAGGCGAAGCTTTCGGGTTGTTCGGCGTGCAATCGGCGCAGCATCAGTGTATGTCCTCAATCCCGTTGATCCGAGCGGCTTTTTCGAAGCAGCCCTCGCAGATCAGACGTATCTTTGCAAATTCCTCGGCGGCATCGTTCCATTCGCTGCCCTCTTCTTCTAGTTTGTCCCCGCAGGCATCGCAGTAGGCGTTGATGCAGCCATCCTGGTCGCGAACCCATATGCAGCCGGTGGGTTCCAGCGAAGAGAGGGAGACCAGGATATGACTGCACACGAAGGATGCCGGCACCCGGCCATGCGTGACGCAGTCGATCATGCGGGCCGCCTCGCTCACCGGTCAATTTCCCCGAACACGATGTCCATCGTGCCGATGATGGCAGCCACGTCGGCCAACTGGTGACCGCGCGACATGTGATCCATTGCCTGAAGGTGCAGAAAGCCCGGAGCGCGCAGTTTCGCACGGTAGGGTTTGTTGGTCCCGTCGGCGACGAGATAGACGCCGAACTCGCCCTTGGGGGCTTCCACCGCGCAATAGACCTCGCCTGCGGGCACATGAAAACCTTCAGTGTAAAGCTTGAAGTGATGGATCAGGCTTTCCATGGAGGTTTTCATATCCGAGCGGCTCGGAGGCGTGATCTTGCCGCGCGCCAGCACGTCACCCTTGCCTTCGGGAGCGCGCAATTTCTCGATGGCCTGCAGGATGATCGAGACCGACTGACGCATCTCTTCCATCCGCACCAGATAGCGGTCGTAGCAATCGCCGTTCTTGCCGACCGGGATCTGGAAGTCGAACTCGTCGTAGCATTCATAGGGCTGCGCGCGGCGCAAATCCCACGCCAGACCGGACCCGCGCACCATCACGCCCGAGAAGCCATATTCCAGAATATCCTCTTCGCTGACCACGCCGATATCCGCGTTGCGCTGTTTGAAGATGCGGTTTTCAGTCAGCAGCCCGTCGATATCGTCAAGTACTTTGGGGAATTCCTTCGCCCAGGTCTCAATGTCATCGATAAGCTCTTCGGGCAGATCCTGATGTACCCCACCCGGACGGAAATATGCCGCGTGAAGACGAGCACCGCAGGCACGCTCGTAAAACACCATCAGTTTTTCGCGTTCTTCGAACCCCCAGAGCGGCGGCGTCAGCGCGCCCACGTCCATGGCTTGCGTGGTCACGTTCAGGATATGGCTCAGAATACGGCCAATCTCGCTGAACAGCACGCGGATCAGGCTTGCGCGGCGCGGCACCTGCACGCCCGTCAGCTTTTCGATCACCAGGCACCACGCATGCTCCTGGTTCATCGGCGAAACGTAGTCGAGCCGGTCGAAATACGGCAGGTTTTGCAGATAGGTCCGGCTTTCCATCAGCTTTTCGGTGCCGCGATGCAACAGGCCCACATGCGGGTCGCAGCGCTCCACGATCTCACCGTCAAGCTCTAGCACCAACCGCAGAACCCCGTGCGCCGCCGGGTGCTGGGGGCCGAAGTTGATGTTGAAGTTGCGGATCTTCTGCTCGCCCGTCTGGGCGTCGTTGAATCCCTTGGAGCCGTCCATCACTTCGCCCCCTCTTTCTTCTCGTCACCCGGAAGAATGTATTGCGCCCCTTCCCAGGGACTCATGAAATCGAACTGGCGGTATTCCTGCACCAGCTTGACGGGCTCGTAGACGACACGCTTCTGCGCCTCGTCATACCGCACCTCGGTATAGCCGGTCGTGGGAAAATCCTTTCGCAGCGGATGCCCGCGAAACCCGTAATCGGTCAGGATGCGGCGCAGGTCGGGATGCCCGGTAAACAGGATGCCGAACATGTCGAACACCTCGCGCTCGAACCAGTTGGCCGAGGGGTGCACATTCGAGATCGAATGCACCATCTCGTCTTCGCGCACGGCCACGCGCAGGCGGATGCGCTGGTTCCGGTACATCGACAGGAAGTGATAGACCACGTCGAACCGCTTTTCGCGGCTGGGGTAATCCACGGCGGTGATGTCCACCAGGCTGGAAAAGCGGCAGTTGCGGTCGGTTTTCAGGAACTCGACAAAATCCTCGATATTCGAGGGC
>JBFFFS010000154.1:0-6852 GCA_041557855.1 Roseobacter sp.
CAGACCCCAGGCCCGCAACGCTGAAGGGCTGGCGTCGCGCCTGGGTGGCCACGCCCGGGTATGGTGTCGTTTTGCTGACGGGCGTGCCCGCGCCCGGCCACGAGATCAAGGGGCTGGTCGCTGCCGTACCCGGCGCCGACTGGGCCGCGCTGGACGCACGGGAGCGCGGCTACGCGCGCCTCGCGGCCTCGGAGCATGTAACCCATGATCTGCCGACGCAGGCCGAAATCGCCGTCTATGCCGTTCATGCGGACAACATGGTGCAAAGTAATACCCACGTGATCCTGCTCAGCTACCTCGACGTGGTGGTGCAAGGTTTCCACGAGGTCTATGGCGAGGACGGTGTCGCGCATTTCTTCGACACTACCGATGGCTGGCACACCCCGATCCTCGATGACCGCGCCGACCCAATCTACCCGCGTCACCAGCAGCTGACGCCCGCACAGACCCGGCTTGTCGACGATCACCTCTGCCGGCTATCGGCGCAGGTGCAGCAGCGACATGAGGCGTCCCTGCCGCCCGAATTCTGACAGCCGCCCGGTCCGCGCGATTTCTTCCGGCGCGCGTGCGATTACCCGGCGGGCCAGCCACCATGCGAGCAGGCCGAAGATGACGCCCGCCAGCGCCTGACCGATCAGCACACCCTGCGCCCCCATCATCCCGGCGCCCAGCAGCACCAGCGGCATCAGCCCGACGGTATTGCGCCCCCAGTTCAGAAACGTCGAATAGAACGGGTGGCCGAGATTGTTGAACGTGGCATTGGCCACAAACAAGACTCCGTTGAAAAAAAACAGAAGCGACAGCGGTCCGCAGAACAGGTACACCAGATCGCGCGTTACACCCTGCGCGTCGAAAAGCGCCGCAATCGGCGCGCGAAGAGCAAAGAGTAGTGCTGAGACCAGCAGGATCACCAGCGCGGTGAAGATAACCGCCGCCTGCAACCCCGCGCGCACCCGCTTGTAATCTCGCGCGCCGAAATTCTGGCCGAGGATCGGCCCGACCGCCCCCGACAGGGAGAAGATCACGCCGAAAGCCAGCGGGCTCAGCCGCCCGACAATCGCCATGCCCGGCATCGTCGGCCTGCGAAACCCCCCGTAATGCTTGAGAATCGGCTGCAGCGCCATCACCGCGATGACCACCCGCGCCGCCACCGAAGCCAGCGCCGCCCCCACCAGTTGCAGATCCAGCGCAAAGATCAGGATCGGATCCAGCACCGCATTCACCAGCCCGCCAAGAATGGTGGCCATCATCGCCCGCCGCGCGTCGCCATGCGCGCGCAGGATCGCGCCGCCCATCATGCCGATCATCAGGAAAGGCAGGCTAGGCACCACGATGACGAGATAAAGCACGGCAAGATAGGCGGTGTCTCCCGAGGCTCCGAGCAAAAAGACGATCTCCTCGATCCACCACCAGACCAGCGCGGCGAAAGCTATCCCGAAGATCACGCCGTAAAGGAGCGCGTGGGTGCGGCGCTCCTCTGCCAGTTGGTGATTCCCCGCCCCCAGCGCCCGCGCCACAAGCGCACCTGCGGCGATGGCCATGCCGATGCCGAAGGAAGTGGTGAAGAACAGAACCGTAGCGGCATAGCCCACGGCAGCGGCAAGTTCAGCCTTGCCGAGCATCGCGATGAAGATCATGTCGACGAAATCGACCGCGAAGATCGCCATCAGGCCGACCGATGAGGTCAGCGACATCACCGTGATGTGCCGGAACAGGTTACCGGTCAGAAATCTCGCTTGCGCCTCTGCCATGCCACAGCCTTCGCCGCGGCAGGGCACCCTGTCAATCGCGTGCCTTCACGACCTGCAGCAGCGGCATCAGCGCCGACATGTCCGGGCCATGGGACTGGCCCGTGAGCGCCTTGCGCAGCGGCATGAAGAGGCCCCGCCCCTTGCGGCCGGTCTTTTCCTTCACGGCGGCGGTCCAGTTGCCCCAGGTCTCCGCATCGAAAGGCCCCTCTGGCAGCAGCGCCAGCGCGTCCGCCACAAAGGCGCGGTCCTCGTCGTCGATCTGCGGCTCGGCCCCGTCGCGCATCAGCTCCCACCAGCCTTTCAGGTCCTTTAGCGTCGTGATGTTCTCGCGCGTCACGTTCCAGAACTGCGCAGCCAGATCGTCCGGCACTCCGGCCTCGCGCACCGCATCGGCAACCGCCTCCAGCGGCAGTTGCGACAGGTAGCGCGCGGTCAGCGGGAACAGATCGTTCACGTCGAACTTGGTCGGCGCGGAACCAAAGCGCCCGATGTCGAACCCTTCGATTAGAGCGGCCATGTCGGTCTGCAGTTCCACCGGATCGCTCGACCCCAGCCGCGCCATCAGGCTCAGCAGTGCCGCCGGCTGTACCCCCTGCTCGCGCAGATCGCGCAGGGCCAGCGTGCCCAGACGTTTCGACAGCGCCTCGCCCTGCGGCCCGGTCAGCAGGGAGTGATGCGCAAACGAGGGCACCTTGCCACCAAGCGCCTCGATGATCTGGATCTGCGTGGCGGTATTTGTGACATGGTCGGAGCCGCGCACCACATGGGTCACGCACATCTCGGTATCGTCCACCACCGAAGCCAGCGTGTAAAGCACCTGACCATCGCCCCGGATCAGCACCGGGTCCGACACACTCGCCGCATCGATGGAGATATCGCCAAGGATACCGTCCTGCCACTCGATCCGCTCCTGATCCAGCTTGAAACGCCAGACACCGTCGCCCCGCTCCGCGCGCAGCGCGTCCTTCTGGGCGTCGCTCAGGTCCAGTGCGGCACGGTCATAGACCGGCGGCTTGCCCATGTTGAGCTGTTTCTTCCGTTTAAGGTCCAGTTCCGTCGGCGTCTCGAACGCCTCGTAGAAGCGCCCCATCTCGCGCAGCCGGTCCGCCGCCGCGTGGTAGCGGTCCAGCCGCTGCGACTGCCGCTCGGTGCGGTCCCAGTGCAGGCCCAGCCACTCCAGATCACGCTTTATGCCATCGACGTATTCTTCCTTCGACCGCTCCGGGTCGGTGTCGTCGATACGCAGGATGAAGGTGCCGCCCGCCTTGCGCGCGATCAGGTAATTCATCAGCGCCGTGCGCAGGTTGCCGATGTGAATGTAGCCCGTGGGAGAGGGGGCGAAACGCGTGATGGTCATCTGGTGTCTCCTGTTGCCGGGTGGAGTGTCACAGGGGCGCGGAATTGTCCAGTTGTCACGCGCGCGGCCCCGATCGTGCACCTTACGCAAATGTGAACAGTACTGTGCGCAAATGCGGTGTCGATGTGCGCAAATGCAATGGCCGGACCCTCTGCCCGCTCTACTTCCGGACGAGTAGCAATCAACGGGAGAGACCCACATGTCAAATTCGCCACTGATTTCACGCCGCGCGGCCCTGACCGGCGCCGCCGCTCTGCCGCTGGCCGCCGCCACTGCAGGCGCCACTCGCGCCGCCGCCCCGCTGAAGGGTGTGCAGATGGCCCCCTACCAGCGCCTGAAAGTGGGCAACTTTGACGTAACCACCCTGCTCGCCGGGACCGTCACCCGCGAAAATCCGCACAGCATCTTCGGCCTCAACGTCGATAAGGAAACCTTCGACAGCGCCGCGAAGGCCGCCAACCTGCCCACCGACGTGGCACAGTTCTTCTTCACGCCGACAGTCGTCAACACCGGCATCGAACTGGTTCTTTTCGACACCGGCCTCAACGGCGCGGCCACCACCGCTGCTCTTGAAGCGGCCGGCTACACCGCCGATCAGGTTGACGTGGTCGTGCTGACCCACATGCACGGCGACCACATCGGCGGCATGACGCTCGAGGACGGCAGTGCGACGTTCCCCAACGCCCGCTACGTCACCGGCCGCGTGGAGTATGACGCATGGGCCGCGCAGGACAGCGACAGCTTCAAAGCCAAGGTCCAACCCTTCGCCGAACAGATGACCTTCCTCGAAGATGGCGGCTCGGTCGCCTCCGGCCTGACCGCCATGGCCGCCTTTGGCCACACTCCCGGTCACATGAACTACATGGTCGAATCGGAAGGCATGCAGCTTTATCTCGGCGCGGATTTCGCAAACCACTACGTGCTGTCGCTGGCGCACCCCGACTGGGAAGTGACCTTCGACATGGACAAGGCCGCCGCCGCCGCGACCCGCCGCCGGGTGCTCGACATGCTGGCTGCCGACAAGATCGCCTTCGTGGGCTACCACATGCCGTGGCCCGGTGTCGGTTACGTCGGCAAATCCGACGGCTCCTATGCCTATGAACCGCACAGCTACCAGCTGATGATCGGCTAAAAATACCCCCCAGCGCGGGGCAGCGACGGGGGTGCGCCCTCAGAACTGCCCCGCGTCCTTCAGCCGGTCCCAGGCATGGCGGACGAATTCGGTCCTGATGAAATGCCCCCCTTTGAACAGGCAAAAATCGAGAATCTCGCCGGCCGCGTTGCTGCGCTGCTCGCAGGCGAGGCCTTCATAGCTGACTTCCTCGGCATCCGAAAACCCGCCCAGAGCGCCATACATGGCCAGCGCCTCCGGCACTTCTCCCTGTTTCGTCGGACCGATCACACGGCCCAGCAGCGGCACAACCGTGTCGGCGTCCCCGTGAATATGCACGAGGCTCTGCACCGGCGTTGCGCAATCCGAGGGCGGCTCCAGCCAGAAGGTTCCCGCCACCGGCGCGAAGCCCGCAAACCTCTGTGGCATCACGCAGGCAAGGTTCCAGATCAGCATGCCCCCGCCGCTGAAGCCCGTGGCCATCATCCGCGTCTCGTCGAGATCGAAACGCGCCGTCGCATCCTCCAGCACCGCCTCGACATAGGCAAACTCCTCGGCGCCGTCGCTGGCCATGTTACCGGGATGATTGGGCAGCGCCCAGCTACCATTACGCGCATTGAAGGCGATCAGCGCAGCCCCCAGATCAGCCGCAAGACGGCGCAACGCACCGTTTCGCATCACGCCAGCGGCGGAACCGCGATAGCCATGGGCATGGGCGATCACCGGCACAGGCCCCTGCGCCTTGTGTGCAGGCGGCAATACGATGCGGTAGCTGCGCTCGCCCACCATGCAATCGGTATCCGGCCCGCAGGCAATCACCGGCCCCGCCAGCGCCAGCACGAGCGCGGTGAGGATCGCAAGAAAACCACGCATCCCATTACCCCTTTCCAGTCGCGCCAAACGCGCCCGCGCGCCTCATCCTGTAAGGTGCAGCTTGCCTGCACCGCACCCCTCAGGACGGATCACGCCATCGGTTGACGATCGGATAGCGCCGGTCCAGCCAGAAGGCTCCCTTTGTCAGCCGAACCCCGGGCGCGGACTGGAAGCGCTTGTACTCACTGATATAAATCAGATGCTCGACCTTCTTTGCGGTCTCCCGCGCGACACCGGCGGCCACGCAATCCTCGATCGATCCGTCCCGGTCTACGAGAATTTCCAGAATCAGATCCAGTTCCGGGTAATCCGGCAGGCTGTCGCTGTCCTTCTGATCGGCGCGCAGCTCCGCCGACGGCGGCTTGGTGATGACGCGTTCCGGAATCACCCGGCCCTCCGGGCCTTTCATCCACGCACGGTGGTTTTCATTGCGCCAGCGGCAGGTCTCGAAGACCCGCGTCTTGTACAGGTCCTTGATCGGGTTGTAACCGCCCGCCATGTCCCCATAAATCGTCGCGTAGCCCACCGCGACTTCCGACTTGTTGCCGGTGGTCAGCAGCATCTCGCCGAACTTGTTGCTCAGCGCCATCAGCAGCAGTCCCCGCAGACGCGACTGGATGTTCTCCTCCGTCAGATCCGCCGGACGCCCCTCGAAGAGCGGCGCAAGGGTCTCGGTGATCGCCCGCCGCCCCTCGCCGATCGGCACGTAGTCATAGCGGCAGCCAAGCGCCTTAGCGACGGCTTCGGCATCCTCCAGCGACGCGGCGCTCGTATACTCGGAGGGCAGCATCACGCAGCGCACGTTCTGCGCGCCCAGCGCATCGACGGCAATGGCCGCGACGATGGCACTGTCGATGCCGCCTGACAGCCCCAGCAGAACCTTGCCGAAACCGGTCTTGCCGCAGTAATCGCGCAACGCCTGCACCATCACGCGGTAATCCTGTTCGTAAGTATCCGGATGCGCAGCCTTCTGCCCCTCGACCACCCGCCACCCCTCGGCGGTCCGCTCCAGATCGACATGCGCCACCGTGGCCTCGAAACAGGGCAGCTGTACCGCCAGCGCTCCGCCGGGGTTGAGCGCGAAACTGGCCCCATCGAAGACCTGATCGTCCTGACCGCCCACCATGTTGAGATAGATCAGCGGCAGGCCGGTTTCGACCACGCGGGCCACCATGTGGTTGATCCGGGTCTCGAACTTGCCCCGGTAATAAGGCGAGCCATTGGGCACCAGCAGGAACTCGGCCCCTGTCTCGGCCAGCGTCTCGGCCACGTCCTCGTGCCAGGCGTCTTCGCAGATCGGGCTGCCCACCCGGCTATTACCCACCGAGTAGGGTCCGCCAAGCGGCCCGGCATCGAAGATTCGCACCTCGTCGAATACGGTTTCATTGGGCAGGTGATGCTTGAATACCTGGCTGGCGATCTTGCCACCCTTGAGGATCACATATGCGTTGTAGAGCTTGGTGCCTTCAACCCAGGGCGCACCGATGGCCAACGCGGGGCCGTCAGCGCAATCGGCCGCCAAGGCTTCCAGATGACGCACCACGTCGATCTGGAACGCGTGTTTCATCACCAGGTCCTGGGCATTGTAACCGGTCAGGAACATCTCCGGCAGCGCAACCAGATCGGCACCCGCGTCGCGCCCCTGCGCCCAGGCCTCCCGTGCCAGCGCGGCATTGCCCGCCAGATCGCCGACCGTGGGGTTCAGCTGGCCCAGTGTGATGCGAAATCTGTCCGCCATTTCAATGGCCCCTCATCTTCGG
>JBFFFS010000155.1:0-6841 GCA_041557855.1 Roseobacter sp.
AATAGGCAATCACGCGCTTGATGTCGGTCTGTACCAGTCCCACGGTCGCGGCAAAAAAGGCAGTGGAGGCCCCTATTACCGTAATGAAAGCCGTGGCCTCGGGCGCGAACTCCATGATGGGCGACATACGGCACACCAGGAAGACACCCGCCGTCACCATGGTCGCGGCGTGAATGAGCGCCGAGACCGGCGTCGGGCCTTCCATCGCGTCCGGCAACCAGGTGTGCAGCAGCAACTGCGCGGACTTACCCATCGCGCCGATGAAGAGCAGCACCGCTACCAGATTGGCCGCGTTCCACTCACCCCATACGAAGGTAAGTTGCGTCTGGGCCAGATCGGGAGCCGCCGCGAAGACATCGTCGAAATTGATGCTGTCGGTCAGGAAGAACAGGGCGAAAATCCCCAGTGCGAAGCCGAAATCCCCGACGCGGTTGACCACGAAGGCCTTGATGGCGGCGGCATTGGCCGAGGGTTTGCGGTAATAAAAGCCGATCAGCAGGTAAGAAGCGACGCCTACGCCCTCCCAGCCAAAGAACATCTGCACGAGATTGTCGGCCGTCACCAGCATCAGCATCGCGAAGGTGAAGAAGGACAGATAGGCAAAGAAACGCGGCTTGTAGCTCTCGCCCTCTTTCCACTGCGGGTCATGATCCATGTACCCGAAGGAATAAAGGTGCACGAGGCTCGATACCGTGGTGATCACGATCAGCATGATCGCGGTCAGCCGGTCGAGGCGGATGGCCCAGTCGGTGCTCAGGCTGCCGCTTTCGATGAAGCGCAGGATCTGAATCTGTTCTGTGGTGCCGTCGAAACTGAGGAAGACGACCCAGCTGAGCAGAGCCGACAGGAACAGCAGGGACGTAGCCAGCCAGCAGGCGGCAGTCTCGCCCATGATTTTCCAGCCGAACCCGCAAAGCAGCGCACCGATCAGCGGGGCAAAGAGGATGATGGTTTCCATGATCTCAGCCCTTCATCACGTTGACGTCTTCGACGGCGATGGTTCCACGGTTGCGGAAGAAACAGACCAGAATGGCCAGACCGATGGCCGCTTCGGCAGCGGCGACGGTCAGTACGAAGAGCGTGAACACCTGTCCCACCAGATCGTCGAGGAAGCTCGAAAAGGCGACGAGGTTAATATTCACCGCGAGCAGCATCAATTCGATGCTCATCAGCAAAATGATGATATTCTTGCGGTTGAGAAACAGCCCGAAGATGCCGATGACGAAAAGCGTCGCCGCAACTGTCAGATAATGTTCAAGTCCGATCATGTGATCCCTCGGTTCCTTTGACGAGTGCGCGTTGTGCCGCGCGGTGTTATCGTTGCAATCCGCGCTTCACGCGAAGGCGGTTAGGCCTCTGGCCAAACGGATCAGCACGACAACTGTTATTCTCGACATTTCACTTTCCTCTGCGAGCAGGCGCCCTAAAGCCCCTGCCCTGATTTCACGTCTTTCAATTCCATCGCCTTGGCCGGGTCGCGCATCATCTGGGCAACCACGTTCTGGCGTTTCACATCCCCCCGGTGGCGCAGCGTCAGCACAATCGCACCGATCATCGCAACCAGCAGGATCAGCCCGCTCAACTGGAAGAGCAGGAAATACTGGTCGTACAGGATCAGCCCCAAAGCCTGCGTATTGTGCTTATCGGTGGGCGTGACCTGTGCACGTAATCCTTCGGCGGCCGCATTGCTTTCCCAGGCGCCGAACGCCATCACGAACTGCATCAGGATCACCACGGCAATCAGCAGCGCCAGCGGCATGTACTTTGCCATCTCCGCCTTCAGCTCTGCAAAATCCACATCAAGCATCATCACCACGAAGAGGAACAGCACCGCCACCGCGCCCACGTAAACGATGATGAGAAGCATCGCGACGAACTCTGCCCCCAGCAGAACGAACAAACCGGCGGATGAGAGGAATGCAAGGATCAGCCAGAGCACGGAATGCACCGGGTTACGGCTGATGACCGTGAACAACCCTCCGGCGATCACGCTGATGGCGAACAGATAAAAGGCAAATACCGTCATTTCTCGTCCTTCTCTTCATCCAGGACCTGTTGAGCCAATTCGAGCGCACGGGTCATGGCGGGCAGCCCGGCAAACATCGACATCTGGCCGATGGTCTCGACGATGTGCTGCTGGGTCGCACCGGCCTCCAGCGCGTGGCGCACGGCTTGCCGGAAGGCCATGTCGTTTTGTGCGCCCTGCATGGTCAGCCCGGCGAGCGTCAGCAACATGCGGGTCCGTGCGTCCAGACCGTTTTCGTTCAGCGTATTGCCGAACATCATTTCCATCATGTCCTTGGGCATCGTGCCCATCATCTTTTCGAACCCCTTGGGCGTAAACGCCTCCATCGCGGGAAAGACCTTGGCCATTTCCTGCGCCTGCTCAAACATGGCGGCAAAGGGGTTCATTCCCTCGAAAGGATTCTTCTGCTCGCTCATCTGTAGGGGGCGTCCATCTCAAGGTTGCGGGCAATCTCGGCTTCCCAGCGTTCGCCGTTGTCCAGCAGCTTTTGCTTGTCGTAGTACAGCTCTTCGCGGGTTTCGGTGGAAAACTCGAAGTTCGGCCCCTCGACAATCGCATCCACAGGGCAGGCTTCCTGACAGAACCCGCAGTAAATGCACTTGGTCATGTCGATGTCATAGCGCGTGGTGCGGCGTGATCCGTCCTCGCGAGGTTCCGCGTCGATGGTGATGGCCTGCGCAGGACAGATCGCCTCGCAGAGCTTGCAGGCAATGCAGCGCTCTTCCCCATTGGGATAGCGGCGCAGCGCATGCTCACCACGAAAACGCGGGGAAAGCGGGCCTTTCTCGTGCGGATAATTGACCGTTGCCTTGGGCGCGAAGAAATACTTCAGTCCCAGTTTCATGCCGACCCAGAAATCCTGCAGCAGAAAGTATTTCGCAGCGCGTGTGTAATCGATCTGTGTCATGTCAGCCTCCCATGCCCCAGCGCGCATAGGCGCCCCAGAACCATTCGAATTTCGCCGCAAAGGCCACGAAAACCACCCAGACAAGGCTGAACGGCAGGAAAACCTTCCAACCCAGCCGCATCAGCTGGTCGTAGCGGTAGCGCGGCGTGATCGCCTTGACCATCGCGAAGAGGAAGAAGAAGAACGCCATCTTCGCCACCATCCAGAACACGCCGTCCGGCAGGAACGGAATGGGCGACAGCCATCCCCCGAAGAAGAGCAGGGACGTCAGCGCGCACATCAGGAAAATGGCGATATATTCGCCCGCCATGAACAGCAGGAAGGGGGTTGAGGAATATTCGACCTGATAGCCGGCGACCAGTTCCGACTCTGCTTCCGGCAAGTCGAAAGGAGGGCGGTTCGTCTCGGCCAGACAGCTGATGAAGAAGAGGAAAACCATCGGGAAATGCGGCAGCCAGTACCAGCTGAAGAACCCGTAGGCACCATCCTGCGCGGCAACGATTCCGCCAAAGTTCATTGATCCAGTAGAGATGATCACGCCGATGATGATGAGGCCCAGCGACACCTCGTAGGAAATCATCTGCGCGGCAGAGCGCAAGCTGCCAAGGAACGGGTATTTCGAGTTCGATGCCCAACCGCCCATGATAACGCCGTAAACTTCGAGCGAGGAGACCGCGAAGACAAACAGAATGGCGACGTTGATATCCGAGAGTACCCAGCCGTCGTTGAAAGGGATCACGGCCCAGGCGATCAGCGCCAGCACGAAAGAGGTCATCGGTGCGAGCATGAAGACCGTCTTGTCAGCCCCTGCAGGAACCACGACTTCTTTCACCACATATTTCAGCGCGTCAGCGACAGTCTGCAGCAATCCGTACACGCCGACCACATTAGGGCCCCGGCGCATCTGCACTGCAGCCCAGATTTTGCGGTCGCCATAGACAAGGAACAGAAGCGAAACCATCACGAAGCCCACTACCGCAAGCACCTGCGCCAGGATCAGGACAGCGATGCCGCCGGGAGTTGTCAAGAATTCAGCCATAGGTCCTCACACCGTCGGTATTCCACGTCTCTGACAGGCACTGGCAGTTGCTCTTGCGTCAATCACCGCAACGCCGTCAGGCAGGGTTGGCGACATCGTGTAAACAGCATCTGCCGCCCACACGCCACCCTCTTTGCTCATATTTGTGCGCAAATGGCGCGCAAATTCATATCCTGCGTCCACCGCATACTGCGATGCGGCGCATTCCGCATAGTTTCGCACATCATCACCGCTAAGTGCTTTGGTCATCGCCACCCGCACCTGCACCAGATCATCATCCAGCCCGACTGCTTCGATTCCCAGATATTCGGGGATCAAATCCTCTGCCGTGGGGGCTTGCGGCGCACAGGCCGCAAAAGCCAGCGATGGTATGATTGCGATACGTTTCATTCGGCCGCCATGGCCTCTTGCCGGCGCGCCTTCGCGTTAGCCGACAATTCCGCCATCAGCTCGGATGCCCGTGCAATCGGGTTGCTGAGGTAGAAGTCTGCAATCGCCGGCTGGAAGCTTGCCGCCCCCAGCGTGCCGCGCGGCAGCGGCTGCCAGTCGTTTTCAGCGACCCGATCCACCTTTCCAAGATGCGGCACCTCTTTGACCAGCAACTGTCGCAGTTGTGCGATACTGTCATAGGGCAGTTGCCCACCGATCTCCGCCGAAAGTGCCCGCAGGATCGCCCAGTTCTCTTTTGCCTGACCGGGCGCAAAGCTGGCCCGCAGCGCCAATTGTGGACGCCCTTCGGTATTTACGAACAGCCCCGGTTCTTCCGTGTAGGCAGCGGCGGGCAGAATGATATCGGCGCGGTGCGCGCCGCGATCACCATGACTGCCCTGATAGATCACGAAGGGACCATCCGCGATTTCGATCTCGTCGGCCCCAAGGTTGTAGATCACATCCGCCTTGGCCACGGCATCGACGCCGCCTTCGTTCACGGCTCCGATGTCCATCGCGCCCACACGCGCAGCCGCGGTGTGCAGCACCATGAAGCCCGATTTGGTTTTCTCGGCAAAGGCCATTGCCTCGGCCAGAACAGCAGCGCCATCCGCCTCACGCAGCGCCCCCATGCCGACGATCACAACCGACGGCTTGTCCTCGACACTTGAATGATCGCCTTCCATCAGCTTCGACAAGGTGGCGCGATCATCTCCAAGATGCGTATAATCGTAAGTCAGATCAACAGCTTGACCGACGAGAGCCACGTCAGCGCCTTTGGTCCACGCCTTGCGGATGCGGGCATTCAGAACAGGTGCCTCAACCGCAGGATTGGTGCCGATCAGCATCACGGCCTTCGCGCTGTCCAGATCCTCGACGGTGGCGGTGCCGACATAGGCGGAGCGGTTGCCAGCCGGCAGCTTCGCTCCATCGGTGCGGCACTCCACGACGCCGCCCTGCCCTTCGATCAGTTGTTTGAGCGCAAAGGCGGCCTCCACCGGAACCAGATCACCGACCAGACCGGCGACGGATTTCCCTTTCATGGCCTTGGCAGCGGCGGCGAGCGCTTCGCCCCAGTCCGCCGGGCGCAGCTTGCCGTTCTCGCGGATGTAGGGCCGGTCGAGCCGCTGGCGGCGCAAGCCGTCCCAGACAAAGCGCGTCTTGTCGGAAATCCATTCTTCGTTCACACCGTCATGGTTGCGGGGCAGGAACCGCATCACTTCGCGGCCCTTCGTATCGACCCTGATGTTGGAGCCGAGCGCGTCCATAACGTCGATGCTTTCGGTCTTGGTCAGCTCCCAGGGCCGCGCCGTGAACGCGTAAGGCTTGGACACCAGCGCGCCGACCGGGCAAAGGTCGATGATGTTGCCTTGCAGATTGCTGTCCAGCGTCTGGCCCAGGTAAGAGGTAATCTCGGCATCTTCGCCACGTCCCGTCTGACCCATCTGGTGGATGCCGGCCACTTCGGTGGTGAAGCGTACGCAGCGCGTGCAGGAGATGCAGCGCGTCATGTGTGTCTCTACCAGTGGACCAAGGTCGAGGTCCGTGGACGCGCGTTTGGGCTCGCGGTAGCGGCTGAAGTCCACCCCGTAGGCCATCGCCTGGTCCTGCAGGTCGCATTCGCCGCCCTGATCGCAGATCGGGCAATCCAGCGGGTGGTTGATGAGCAGGAACTCCATCACCCCTTCCCGCGCCTTCTTGACCATCGGCGAGTTCGTCTTGACCACGGGCGGTTGCCCTTCCGGTCCCGGACGCAGGTCTTTGACCTGCATCGCGCAGGAGGCCGCGGGTTTCGGTGGGCCGCCCACCACTTCGACGAGACACATGCGGCAATTGCCCGCGATGGTCAGCCGCTCGTGATAGCAAAAGCGCGGTATCTCGATCCCGGCTTCTTCACAGGCCTGAATGAGGGTCATGGCCCCATCCACTTCGATCTCGTTCCCGTCGATAACTACTTTACGCAGATCGCTCATATCACTTGCCTTCTCATCTGCACCCGGCGCAGCGCGCCGTGCAATTTCGTCCTTTGGGTTGCATGACCGGATCGCCCTCTGCGAGACCCGCTAGCCAATTCACCGTTCGTTGATCCCGGCACGGGCGCCGACTGTCGCCAACGGGGCCACCGCGTCCCCTCGCGCAACTCGTCGATGCCCCCGACAACACCATTCTTATCTCGCCTCCCGCAGCAATCGCCCCGTCGCGGAACCGGCGGAAATTTCCTGACGCCCCAGATCGCAATAGCCCTGTTCGTCCTGCTTCAGACCCCGCGCGTTCATCAACCTCGAAGCCCGGGC
Organism: Roseobacter sp.; assembly: GCA_041557855.1. GTDB lineage: Bacteria > Pseudomonadota > Alphaproteobacteria > Rhodobacterales > Rhodobacteraceae > Roseobacter. Next base: position 6,696 of record JBFFFS010000155.1, read on the forward strand.
ACGCAACCGGTCCTTTTCGACGTCCGAGTCCAGATGCGCTTCGACTTCCGCCTTTGTATAGCCCATCTCCCGCGCCGTAGCCTCCAGATCGCGCAGAAAACCAAGTGCCCTGAAATATCGCGGGGAGATATCCGGGCAGTTCTTGC
>JBFFFS010000156.1:0-6797 GCA_041557855.1 Roseobacter sp.
CATGCGCCCGAGGACGTCGCCCGAATCGCCAACGATGTGATTTTCGTCGAGGACGGGCAGGCGCATCCGCCTGCCCCGGCGGCTGAACTGATGCGCAACCCGCCTCCTGCTTTGCGCGCCTATCTGGGCTAGGCAGCCACGCGCCTCGGCAAGCCCTTGCGCGTTTCGAGAATGCCAAGCGCCGCCCGCGCTGCTTCCCGGCCCTTGGTGACGAAATGGGAACGGAAAATAGCGTTGTGGTGCGCCGTTTCCTGATAGTGGTGCGGCGTCAGCGATACTGACAGCACCGGCACGCCGGTATCCAGACCGGCGCGCATCAGCCCGTCCACGACGGATTGGGCCACGAAATCGTGACGGTAGATTCCGCCATCCACAACGAAGGCCGCGCAGATCACGGCATCATAATGGCCGCTGGCTGCAAGATCGCGTGCCATCAGCGGCATTTCGAATGCACCGGGCACGTCGTACACGTCCACCTGCGTGGCCGGAATGGTTTCGGTAAACCCTTCGTATGCGCGATCGACGATATCGGCATGCCACTGGGCTTTTACGAAGGCAAAACGGGTGTGTGTCATAATGATCTCCTCTGGTTCGACACGTCACCCAAGGCGATCACGCAGATACAGCCCCTTCCTGCGAAGGTGCGGTGTCTGCGCATTCTCTTTCATCCGGACTATGACCGTCGGCTCTGGCCTCTCACCAGATCTGCTGACACCCCTTGCAGGGGCCGCTCGCGGGCTCGAAAGTCTGTGCCTTCATACCGCCGGTGGGGAATTCCGCCCCGCCCTGAGAATGACGCTACCTTGCCAAGCGGCGTGAAAGCCTGCAAGACCGAAAGCGACCTTCAGAAGGCGCAACGCGATGCATCCAAACCCCGTCTTTCATACCCATTCCGATCAGGCCAATCTTGCGTTCGCGCGCCAGCGGGCGTTCGGCATACTCGCGGTCAATGGTGCCGACGGGCCATTAATGTCGCATGTCCCTTTCCTGTTGGACGATGACGGAGAAAACCTGTGGCTACACCTCGTACGGTCCAACCCGATTGTGCGGGCGCTTGGCACGCCACAGGCGGCCAAGATCGCGATTTCCGGTCCGGACAGCTATGTATCGCCGGACTGGTATGGTGTCGCCGATCAGGTGCCGACGTGGAACTACATCGCCGTGCATCTCAGCGGCCCGCTGGAATTGCGACCGGTGCAAGAGCTGCACGATCTGCTCGACCGACAATCGCGTCTGTTCGAAGAGCGTCTCGCGCCCAAGGCCCCGTGGACATCTGAGAAGATGTCCGAGGGTGTGATGGAGCGCATGATGCGCGCCATTGTTCCCTGCCGCATGAAAATCACGGGAGTGGATGGAACGTGGAAGCTCAATCAGAACAAGCCTGACGATGTGCGCCACCGAGCGGCCACCCATATCGAAACCGAGGGGCTGGGCAGTGATCTTGCCGCGTTGACGCGGTTGATGCACGCCGTGGATGGACAGGGCTGATAGCTCTGCTAGGCTTGCCCTGCGTGACGAAAGGAAGCCAGCGCATGAAACTCTTTTACTCGCCCGCCTCGCCCTATGTGCGCAAGGTCGCGGTGATGCTGCACGAAATGGGACAGCAGGACGCCGTCACCTATGAAACAGTGACTACTACGGCATTCGCGACCGATCCGACGCTCAAGGCCGCAAATCCACTGGGTAAATTACCGGCGCTGGTGCGCGACAACGGGGGCACGCTCTATGACAGCCGCGTGATCACCCAATATCTCAACGAGCATTTTTCAGGGGGGCTTTATCCCCAGGGGCCCGGGCGCTGGGACAATCTAACGCTTGAGGCGACGGGCGACGGAATCATGGACAGCTCCGTTTCCATGTCCTACGAGATGCGACTGCGTCCCGAGGCAGAACAATCTCAGGATTGGATCGAAGCGCAGTGGGGCAAGGTGAGCCGCGCTATCGATGTCCTGAACGAGCGTTGGATGAGCCATTTGGCCGGTCCCGTGACGATGGCGCATATTTCGGTCGCTTGCGCTTTGTCCTATCTCGACTTTCGCCATGATGTGCGACAGTGGCGGCAGGGCCATGACGCTCTGGCGGATTGGCATCAGTCCTTCGAATCGCGTGCCTCGATGCAGGCGACACGACCCGAGTAGAGCGGCAGGTTCGCTGATCGCGGGCGAAACTGCGAAAGTTGTGTTGTTTTTGGCGGGGTTGATCGCTACCTGCGACGGTTTGCGCGCCCAAGGTCACTAGACTGTTGCAGGTCACGGCGCTAAATACCTGCCGGAGCGAGGTTGCGTTTTTACGTGACCAATTAATACTTGGCCGGGTCCGGCCCACGAAATGGAGAAAAACCAGTGTCGCATGCAGAAGATCACGAAGGCACCAGGAGGGATTTCCTCTATTACGCCACTGGCGGTGCCGGTATCGTCGTCGCCGGGGCCGCTGTCTGGCCTCTGGTGAACCAGATGAACCCCTCGGCCGATGTTCGCGCCCTGTCCTCGATCCGCGTGGATGTGAGCGGTGTGGAACCGGGTACGCAGTTGACCGTCAAATGGTTGGGCAAGCCGGTTTTCATCCGTCGCCGCACCGAGGAAGAAATTGCCGCTGCGCGTGACGTTGACGTTTCATCCTTGCCGGATCCAAAGGCTGAAAATGCGAATATTCCTGCGGATTCCAACGCCAGCGACGAGAACCGTGCGCTTGATGAAACGGGTGAATGGCTGGTGATGATGGGTGTGTGTACGCACCTCGGTTGCGTCCCATTGGGCGACGCGGGCGACTTTGGTGGCTGGTTCTGCCCCTGCCATGGCTCGCATTACGATACTGCCGGACGTATCCGGAAGGGCCCTGCACCCAGCAACCTGCCGGTGCCTGTCGCAGAATTCGTGGATGAAACCACGATCAAACTCGGTTAAGGGAGCAACCTCATGGCTGGAATTCCTCACGACCATTACGAACCGAAGGCCGATTGGGAAAAAGGTCTCGCCAAGCGCCTGCCCATCATCGGTCTGATGTATGACACACTGATGATCCCCACTCCCAAAAACCTTAACTGGATGTGGATCTGGGGCATCGTGCTGACTTTCGTTCTGGTGCTGCAGATCGTTACCGGCATCGTGCTGGTTATGCATTACACGCCGCACGTCGACCACGCCTTTGCTTCGGTCGAACACATCATGCGGAACGTGAACGGCGGCTACATGCTGCGCTATCTGCATGCCAATGGTGCTTCACTGTTCTTCATCGCGGTTTATGCGCATATTTTCCGGGGCCTCTATTATGGCTCCTACAAAGCCCCGCGCGAGATCACGTGGATCATCGGCATGCTGATTTACCTGCTGATGATGGGCACGGCCTTCATGGGCTACGTTCTGCCTTGGGGACAGATGTCCTTCTGGGGTGCGACCGTTATCACAGGGCTTTTCGGTGCGATTCCCATCGTAGGCGAGGCGCTGCAAACGTGGCTGCTGGGCGGACCGGCAGTGGATAACGCGACGCTGAACCGCTTCTTCTCGCTGCACTACCTGCTGCCCTTCGTCATCGCCGGGCTCGTGGCCGTCCACATTTGGGCGTTCCACACCACCGGGAACAACAACCCCACGGGTGTGGAAGTGCGCCGTACGTCCAAGGAAGAAGCCGAGAAAGACACGCTGCCTTTCTGGCCCTACTTCGTTATCAAGGACCTCTTCGCGCTGGCCGTCATTCTGGCCGTGTTCTTCGCGATCGTGGGCTTCATGCCGAATTATCTGGGTCACCCGGATAACTACATCGAAGCGAACGCGCTGGCGACACCGGCACACATCGTGCCCGAATGGTACTTCCTGCCGTTCTACGCCATCCTTCGCGCCTTCACGTCCGAAGTCTGGGTCGTGCAGATCGCGTCCTTCATCACCGGTGGCATCATTGATGCGAAATTCTTCGGTGTGGTGGCCATGTTCGGTGCGATCGCGGTAATGGCACTGGCGCCCTGGCTTGACACGTCTTCGGTACGCTCCGGTCGCTATCGCCCGATGCTGAAGTGGTGGTTTGCCCTGCTGGTTGTCGATTTCTTCGCGCTGATGTGGCTCGGAGCGATGCCGGCGGAAGAGCCCTACGCGACCTTCTCGCTGATCGCCTCGGCTTACTGGTTCGCCTACTTCCTGGTGATCCTGCCGTTGCTTGGCGTGATCGAGAAACCGCTGGCACGTCCCGCAACGATCGAAGAAGACTTCGCCGCGCACAAAGCCGCCAAGGTCGGTGGATCCAAAACGCTGGTCAATCCGGCCGAGTAAAGGAACAGAGTATCATGTTCAGAACACTTACACTGAGCGCCGTGACCGCCTTTGGGCTGGCCACGGCAGCGCTGGCCGCAGGCAGTGAAGGCCACGTGGAGGACTTCGACTTTTCATTCGAAGGGCCCTTTGGTGCGTACGATCAGAACCAATTGCAGCGTGGTTTGCAGATTTACACCGAAGTCTGTTCTGCCTGTCACGGTCTGAAATACGTGCCAATCCGCACGCTTTCCGATGAGGGCGGACCCCATATGCCCGAGGATCAGATCCGGGCCTATGCCGAAAATTTCGAGGTCTATGACGACGAGCTTGAAGATTTTCGCCCCGCCCGCCCATCCGATCACTTCCCCGGTTCGGCACTGGAGAACGCACCCGACCTGAGCCTCATGGCGAAGGCACGCGCAGGTTTCCACGGGCCTTACGGCCTCGGCATCAACCAGTTCTTCAAGGGAATCGGTGGGCCTGAGTACATCGCCTCGTTGCTGACCGAATATACTGGCGAAGAGAAAGTCGAAGCCGGCGTCACGCTTTATGAAAACAAGGCATTTCCCGGCGGCTGGATTGCCATGGCGCCGCCGCTTTACGGTGAAGACGTCGAATTCGCCGACGGGCATGAAAACGACCTTCACCATGAAGCTGAGGACGTCGCTGCCTTCCTGATGTGGACGGCGGAGCCGAAGATGATGGCACGGAAACAGGCGGGCTTTGTTGGCGTGCTGTTCCTGACCATCCTGTCGGTGCTGCTGTACCTCACCAACAAGCGCATCTGGGCACCGGTAAAGGGCAAGAAGTCTTCCTGACCCGTCGCAAATCGCAAGACGGAAACGAATAAAAAAAACCCCCCGAGCGCCAGGCTTGAGGGGTTTTTCGTCTGCACCTCGCAAAGAGGCCAATGACAGACCCTGGGGAGAGATTTTCAAATGGAAAACTCCACGACGATGCGGCTGTCTGGCAGCCAATGGCGTTTAAGACCCCATCGCGTTCGCGCTTCCGCTCCTTTGTAAAAAATATTGGTAACAGAGAGAGCGCATCTTCACCTGCGTCCCTTACTGATTACCGGTCACTACAATGAGTCGATCGTAACAAGGCATCCGTTTCGGTTCTGTGATCTTGTTCACATAAGGGGCTGAAATACCCCTAAGTCACCGATATTTTTGCAAATAAAAATCGCCGGGGAGACACAGGCTGATCTCTCCGGCGATAAATGAACGAAGTATATGGTTCGGCTTGAGATCTTTCAGATCTTGTTGTGCGTGTCGTTGACCATGGATTGTGCAACCCGAAACTCGCGGTCGGCTGCTACGAGCCATGAAATGACCGCTTTCACGGGAGATGCATTCGAGTTGGTCTTCGATTGGTCTTCGGGGCGGGGTTTGTCAAAGCTTTCCATTTTCCAGTTCCTTTTGCCTGTCCCTTGCGGGGAATTGAGAGAGCGTCCTTCGCTCTGAATTGACCTCAATATGTAGCAAAAGCGAATCGCGGTCTGTGACGCGGTTCACACTGGAAAATTAAATTTGATGAAGGTCCGCCATGACCTGCAAAGCGTCCCTGTCAAGCACGCGCACACCTCCCCGGCTGGCGTCGATCACCCCGGCGCGTTTCCAAAGCGACAGGGTCTTTGAAACTGCCTCACGGGTGGCACCCACGAACTCCGCCAGCTCCGCCTGCGACAGCGTAAGCATCGACAGATGCTCCGATCCATCGACGGTCAGGTACAGAATTTTCCGAGCCAGCCTTGCCGGCATCGGCAGGAATACCTGTTCGTTCAATTGGCTGCTCATCCAGCGCATGCGTTCTCCGGCCAACTGGATCATGTCGATGCCCACATCCGGGGTTTTCCGAATTTCCGCGAGAATATCCGCATTCTTCACACCGCGTACCCGTGAGGGCTCCAGCGCAGTTACGGTTGCAGTGCGTGTTCCGGGATCGAAAAGTGCGATCTCACCAAACAAGGCGCCGGGCCGCATGACGTCGAGCGACAGCTTCCGGCCTTCCCGGGAAAGAATGCTGAATTCGAGAGAGCCGGAGATAATCGCATAAAGCGCGTCGCCCGGGTCCCCCTGCTCAAAAAGCACTTCGCCCTCGGCAAGCGTCACTTCCGTTGCCACCGAGTTCAAAAGACGGGACAATTCCTGCGATGCACTGGCCAGAAACCCTGTCTTGGGCAGTTCCGAGCTTTCCATTAATTCCTCTCACACATGATGCCCCCCGCATAACCCGTAACGGGTAACGCCTCAGGTCTACGTCTTCGTTTCATCGCTTCTTTTTCTCGGCTCCGACCCTTGGTTCGGTCCGAGGTGCGATTCTTCTTTACCTTGCGGGGCGGGGTCACCGACCTTGATCGTCGCTGGAGGAAAGAGCGCCCCAGCGTGCATCTGAAGACTGGGCTCGTCGCCTGAAACGGCTCTAAGCAGCGCGTAGATTGTGCCTCTCTCACAAGGTAGAGCAAGACTAACGATCATCGAGCACATTTGTCACGGAGATTCTTGCCTCGGTTGCGCGCCAGCCATCAGCTCAGCAATGCAGTTCCCGCAATGC
>JBFFFS010000157.1:0-6686 GCA_041557855.1 Roseobacter sp.
CGCCATGTCAAAGGGCGCGTTATGCGCGATCAAAACAGCATTTTCAGCGAAGCGATGAAAGGCGCGGCTGACTTCGGTGAAGGGAGCGGCAGAGGCAATCATGGCGTTATCTATATGGTGGACCCGCGTTGCGGCGGGCGGGATCGGCCTGCCGGGGTTCACGAGCCTGTCGAACTTCTCGCCCTCGACGATTTTGCCGTTCACCACGCGAACCGCGCCCAGTTGCACGACTTCGTCACGGACGGGATCGAGCCCAGTTGTTTCACAGTCGAAGACCACGTAGCTGAGATCGCGCAACGCGCGACCCTCGAGCGCCGCGCCCCCCACGACGCCGCCTGCGGGCCTGTGGAGCAGATCGAAGTCATAGACCAGCGGGCGCTCGGCATCGGGGGCAAGTGGCTCCAGCATCAGGGTATACCCGTCGGTTTCGCCGAAGAGGCGCATATGCCCTTTGAAGACCGTGCCTGAACGTCCCGTCACGGTGATCTGCTGGTGCTGCCCGCCGCTGTTTTGCAAGTTTGCAAGGGCGTCCTCGATTGCATTGCGGTCGAGATAGTCGAAGACCGATCCGCCCAGCCGGGCAGGGCGCTCCCGCTCCATCAGATCGGCAGCTTGCCCATCGTAAAGAACGATCTGGTGGTCAGCGCGGACAAGAATGACGGCGATCGGGATGTCGGACAGGATGCGCAGCAATTGCCCGCGTTGCGCCTCCAGGCGCATGGTCTGGGCGGCGGCGGCCTGCGCGGCCGCGTTCTGGAGCGCCACGAGCTTCGAGTTCATGGCCTTGGCGGCTGGAGCCAGATCGCCCAGATGGCGCGCGGCGGAGGCTTCCACATCGGCCTTGCCGCCGATTTCGGTGCTGACGCGGATCTGCGCGGCAAGGGCTTCGAGCGGTTTGCTGACATTCTCGTCAAAGAGCAGCCAGATCAGCAGGCTGACCCCGGCACCGCCCAGACCCGCGATGATCGCTATGGTGAGGAAGGCGGAAAATGCCTCGGGGTTTGCCAGTTGCCGAAACCCCAGCACCAGCCCGAGACCGAGTGCCGCCAGAAAACCGCAGGCGATGAGGGCAAAGAAGAGAAAGACGCGAAGCCGCAGGCTCAGATCCGCCATCTCAAACCTCTGCGCAGACAGTCTTCAGCACCGGGTCGTTTTCTTTCAGGCCGATCCATTGGACATCCAGCACCTCTCCGTCTGCGCCGAAATCGATCCCGTCGGCGATGTCGGCACGCCTGTTCTCCACGCAATCGAAGAGCATGGGCACCTTGGCGGTGCGCGCCCATCGTCCGTAGAAAACCAGATCGACGATGCGTTTGCCGGGCTGTTCAGGATGTGAGCGGGTGGATGCCTGATCCACCGCGATAAAGCGGCTGATGAAAGGCCGCGCGTAGGTCCAGGGGCGGTAGAATACCTTTTCCTCGACGGTTTGCGCGACAACCAGACCCGCCGGCATGGCGGCGCGGGTCCGTTCAAACCAGCCGTATTCACTGGAGATCGTGGCGATGAGCATCGCCAGCCCCGCCGAGACAGGCACCAACCAGGAGGGCAGCCGCCCCTTCAGGACGCGGTTGATTGCCCAGACAAGCAGCGCCATCGCTGCACCGGCCATCAGTGTTCCGATCAATTCAAAAAACATAGTCGCGTGCCTCCCCGCACGTTGAAAGACAGGCTAGCCCAGAATGCCGCGCCCCTGCATCATCGCGGACTGCATGGTCTTGATGACAACGAAGGCGTCACGCAGGTGGCTGCGCTCGAAATCGGACAGCGTCTGTGGCGGCAGGAAATTGTCCGGAGCCTTGCCATCCCGGATGCGCCTTGCCTGATGTTCCAGACGTGTTTGCGCGACCAGATCGTAGGCGTCAATCAGATCATGCCCGCCCGCTTCGCTGATGATCCCTTCTGCATGGGCTGCGATCAGGCGCGCGCGGGTATTGACGTCGGTCAACTGGCCCTGAAGCGCGTACATCCGGCCCAGATCGACAACCGGCACGACGCCGTTGAGTTTCATGTCGATGGTCTTGCGGTGATCGCCCCTGCTGATGGTGGCCAGACCGCGCAGGAGGCCCAGCGGGGTGTGATGGGTGAGCGCGTTGCTGGCCATATGTGCGGTGAATATCGAGTTTTGCGCAGCGGCAGCGAGGGTCTCTTTCTGCAGCCCGTCGAAAAGCGTCCTGTCACCGCCGATGGGCCGCAGATCGAACATGACGGAAGCCAGCATCTGCGCTTCCTTGCCCGGCGATGCGATCCAGCCCCTGAAATACTCGCGCCAGACCGAGAGCGGCTGACACCAGCGCGGGTTTGTCGCCATCATCTCGCCGGGGCAGTAAACATAGCCGCAGGCGTGCAGCCCGTCGCTCACGAACCGCCCGAACTCCTGAAAATATGAAAGATCGTGCGCTTGGATGTCGTCCGACAGGATCAGGCAGTTGTCCTGGTCCGACACACCCGTCTGCTCCTGCCGGCCTTGAGAGCCACACGCAAGCCAGAGATAGGGAACCGGGGCCGGGCCAAGCCGTTCTTCGGCCAGCGTCAGCAGGCGGCGTGTCACCACATCGGCCACGTCGGTGATCATGCGGGTGACGACATCATGGCGGTTGCCGGCGGCGACCAGTTGCACCAGCAGTTCGGGGATACGGGCGGTGATCCGGGGCAGATCCTGAACCTTTTGTGCGCGGGCGGCCTCAGCCACCAGCCCTGCTGCCGAGGTTGCCTGGAAACGCGTCAGGTCGGTTTGCGTGACAATTCCGACCAGCCGCCCGGACTGTAGGATAGGCAAGTGCCCGAGACGGTATTCCATCATCATGTGAAGTACGTCGGACCCAATGGCTGTCGACGGCAAGGTCCTCGCGGCCGGCGTCATGATCGAGGAGACGGGCGTGTCGCCGGAGAGACCGGCGGCGACGGCTTTGCCCGCCAGATCGCGCAGCGTCACGATACCCAGCAGGTCAGGCCCATCCGTGACACAGAGACAGGAGATGTGCTTGTCCTGCATGATCTGCGCCACCTGCCGGATCCCGGTCTCCGGCGCACAGGTCACAGGCGCGCGAACCATCAGCCGATCGACCGTTACCTGCGCGAGGCTCGTTGCGTGAGACGCGCTTTTGTCGGTTTTCTGGCCGCGTTCGAAGAAACGCCGAAACGGTGGCTGTTCGCGGCGCAGACGGTCGAAAAGGGAGGCCGGCAGGCAAATCAGCAGGGTGTCGGAGACCGCCATGGCAGAGGTAACCGCAAGGCCATCGGCCAGAAGCCCGCGTTCGGCGAAGGAATTGCCGCGTTCCAGCAGCGATATCTGGGTGCCGGTCTCGTTGCGCACCGATACCAGCCCGCTCTGGATGATATAGAGACCGTCAAGCCGCTCACCGAGGCGGTAGATCGGCTGACCTTCGGACAGGCTGACCTTTTCGACCTGTCCGGCAATGTCCTGGACGACCGCGCTCGGCAAAGCATCGTAAGGATGCTGGCGGGACAGAAAGGTCAGGGCGTCTTCGTTCATCGGGCCGTCCTTTGTGCGGATTGCCTGCCCCGCTTCGGCGGGACAGGCAGGCGTTGTGAGGTGGCCGGCATGCGGGAGGTCACGCCGGCCAAGCTCCCGGTCAGTGATCGACGGCGGCACCCACGCCGGCTGGCACTCGTACGCTTTCAACCAGTTCCTTGATCTCATCCGGCGTATCGGCCGTGGACATTGATACCACATAGGCCACCGCGAAGTTGATGAGCGCACCGACCGCACCGATCGCCGTGGACTGGATGCCGAAGAGGCTGCCGTCCACCGTGTCGGGGAAGGAGTTGGTGCCCGCGATGAACAGCCATCCCTTGTGCAGGAAGATGTAGATCAGCGTGAAGCCCAGACCGGCCAGCATGCCGGAGACCGCGCCCACGTTGTTCACCCGCTTGGAGAAGATGCCCATCATCAGTGCCGGGAAGATCGACGCCGCCGCGAGCCCAAAGGCCAGCGCCACCGTCTGAGCCGCGAAGCCCGGCGGATTGAGGCCGAGGATCGTGGCGACACCGATTGCGATGGCCATGGCGACCCGGGCCGACATCAGTTCCGCCTTTTCGGACATGTTCGGTGTCAGCTGACCCTTGAGCAGGTCGTGGCTGACCGCGGAGGAGATCGCCAGCAGCAGACCCGCCGCCGTGGAGAGCGCCGCGGCCAGGCCGCCCGCCGCCACCAGACCGATTACCCAGCCCGGCAGGTTTGCGATCTCGGGGTTGGCCAGCACGAGGATGTCGCGGTTGAAGTTGGTCAGCTCGTTGCCTTGCCAGCCATTCGCCGCGGCTTTCTCAGCCATCGCGTCGGACTTGTCGTTGTAGTACTGGATTTTGCCGTCGCCGTTCTTGTCTTCCCAGTCGAGAAGGCCGGTTTTCTGCCAGGTGAGCATCCAGTTGTACTTTGCGTCGGTCTCGATCGTTTCGACCGATACCGCCTCGCCGCTGGTGCCGTTGGGCCACATCATCTCGGAGATGTTGAGACGCGCCATCGCACCGACCGCGGGCGCGGTGAGATACAGAAGCGCGATGAAAACCAGCGCCCAGCCCGCCGACCAGCGTGCGTCAGAGACTTTCGGGACGGTGAAGAACCGCATGATAACGTGGGGCAGACCCGCTGTGCCGATCATCAGCGAAAGGGTGAAGAGCACCATGTTGAGGTTGTCCTTATGCGCTTCGGTGTAGCTGGCAAAACCGAGATCGGTGACGATCTGGTCAAGCTTGGTCAGCAGGTACACGGAGCCTTCGCCGCCCGTCGCCGTGGTTTCCGAGAAGAGACCCAGTGCCGGGATCGGTGTGCCCGTCAGTTGCAGCGAAATGAACACGGCCGGGATCGTGTAGGCCATGATCAAAACGACGTATTGCGCCACCTGCGTATAGGTAACCCCCTTCATGCCACCGAAGACCGCGTAGGCGAAAACAACGCAGGCGCCGATCAGCAGGCCGGAGGTGTTGGAGATTTCGAGGAACCGCCCAAAGGCCACGCCCACCCCCGTCATCTGGCCGATCACGTAGGTCGTGCTTGCGACGATCAGACAAATGACGGCGACGAGGCGTGCAGTTGGGGAGTAGAAGCGGTCACCGATGAATTCCGAAACCGTGAACTTGCCGAACTTGCGCAGGTAGGGCGCAAGCAACAGCGCCAGCAGCACGTAGCCGCCGGTCCAGCCCATCAGGAAGGAGGAGTTGTCATAGCCGGTGAAGGCGATGAGGCCGGCCATCGAGATGAAGGAGGCCGCGGACATCCAGTCGGCGGCGGTGGCCATGCCGTTGGTGACGGGGTGAACGCCCCGGCCGGCGGCATAGAATTCTGACGTGGAGCCGGCACGGGCCCACACGGCGATGCCGATGTAGAGCGCGAAACTGGCGCCTACGAACAGCAGGTTAAGCGTAAACTGGTCCATGGGGTCAGTCCTCCTCTACGCCGAATTCACGGTCGAGTTTGTTCATCCGCCAGGCGTAGAAAAAAATCAGTGCCAGGAAGACGAGAATGGATCCTTGCTGGGCAAACCAGAAACCGAGATCGGTGCCGCCCACTTCGATCCCCGAAAGCATCGGGCGCAGTAGGATGCCGAACCCGAAGGACACGAGGGCCCAGATGATCAGGCTGACCGCGATGATGCGCACATTGGCGGCCCAGTAGCCGCCGCTGTCCTGCGCGGCCTTCGCGTTGGCCGTGTTAACCGTGTGGTCTGCCATTTTTGCTTCCTCCTTGAGTAATTTGGGCGGGAGAGTTCAAATCCCGCCTGCAATGGCTAATTTGTTTCCTTGGTGACGATCCTGGCGATATCGTTCTGAATTTGTTCGATATTGCCCATGGCATCGACGTGTCGAAGCGCACCCTTTTCTTCGTAGTAGGCGATCAGCGGTGCGGTCTGTTCGTGGTAGGCATGGAGGCGGGACTTTACGGTTTTCGCATTGTCGTCCGCGCGCCGTGTCATGTTGCTGGCACCGCAGCCGTCGCAGATGCCGGGGGCCTGTGTCGGTTTGAATTGATCGTGATATCCCTCGCCACATTCAGCACAGGTGAACCGACCTGCGATGCGGGTCACCATCTCGGAGTCGTCCACGTCCAGCGCAACGACGGCGTTGATCCGCTGGCCGGTTTGAGCGAGCATCCGGTCGAGGGCTTTGGCCTGCGCGGTGGTCCTCGGGAAACCGTCCAGCACCACGCCTTTGGCGCAGTCGCTTTCGCTGAGCCGGTCCGACAGGATCTCAAGGACGATCTCGTCGCTGACGAGCCCGCCGGCTTCCATCACGCTGGCCGCTGCCTTGCCTGCTTTCGTGCCGGCGGCAACGGCGGCGCGCAGCAGGTCGCCGGTGGACAGCTGAACGAGACCGAAGTTCTCCTGCAGCATCCTTGCCTGCGTGCCCTTGCCCGCGCCCGGAGGTCCCAACAGGATCAGAACGGGTGCCACGGTCGGAAGTGCGGTGCCATCCATGTCAGGCTTCCTCCCTGTTCATTCTGTTATTGATGAGGTCGTCGACGACTGATGGGTCAGCGAGTGTTGATGTGTCACCGAGTGCGCCGTAGTCGTTTTCGGCGATTTTGCGCAGGATGCGGCGCATGATCTTGCCGGAGCGGGTTTTGGGCAGTCCCGGGGCCCACTGGATGAGGTCTGGCGAGGCGATGGGGCCGATCTCGGTGCGGACCCAGTTGCGCAGTTCGCGGCGCAGCTCCTCGGACGGCTCCTCGC
>JBFFFS010000158.1:0-6682 GCA_041557855.1 Roseobacter sp.
CTGATCGACGACTTTCATCGACAGGCGCACCTTGCCGCGATCGTCAAAGCCAAGAAGTTTGACTTTCACTTCCTGACCTTCCTTGAGCACGTCTGACGGGTGGTTCAGGCGGCGGTTCTCGATCTGGCTGACGTGCACGAGGCCGTCGCGTTTGCCGAAGAAGTTCACGAAAGCACCGAAATCGACGATCTTGACGACTGTGCCGGTGTAGATCGCGCCTTCTTCTGGCTCTGCCACGATGGAGTGGATCATGTCGTAGGCTTTCTTGATCGAGTCCCCGTTGGGGCTGGCGATCTTGATTGTGCCTTCGTCGTTGATGTCCACCTTGGCGCCGGATACTTCGACGATCTCGCGGATCACCTTGCCGCCGGACCCGATCACTTCGCGGATCTTGTCGGTCGGAATCTGCATGGTCTCGATGCGAGGAGCATGGACCGAGAAATCCGCCGCACCTTCGATCGCCTTGTTCATCTCGCCCAGAATGTGAATCCGGCCATCCTTGGCTTGTGCAAGGGCCTTTTCCATGATCTCGGGTGTGATGCCGGCCACCTTGATGTCCATTTGCAGCGAGGTGATGCCGTTTTGAGTGCCGGCCACCTTGAAGTCCATATCGCCGAGGTGGTCTTCGTCACCCAGGATGTCCGACAGGATCGCGTAGGAACCGTCGTCTTCGAGGATCAGGCCCATGGCCACACCTGCGACAGCAGATTTCAACGGAACGCCCGCGTCCATCATGGACAGCGACCCGCCGCAAACAGAGGCCATCGAAGAGGAGCCGTTGGATTCAGTGATCTCGGACACGACGCGGATGGTATATGGGAAATCAGTCGCAGGTGGCAGAACCGCCTGAAGCGCGCGCCACGCAAGTTTACCGTGACCGATCTCGCGACGTCCCGGAGGTCCGACGCGTCCCGCTTCACCGACCGAATAGGGCGGGAAGTTATAGTGCAGCAGGAAGTTCGATTTGAAGTTTCCGTGCAGCGCGTCAATGAATTGCTCATCGTCACCGGTACCGAGCGTCGTTACGACCAGACCTTGGGTTTCGCCGCGTGTGAACAGCGCCGAACCATGAGTGCGGGGCAGAAGGCCGGTTTCGCAGACGATGTCGCGGATTTCATCTGTTTTCCGCCCGTCGATCCGCTTGCCTGTTTTCACCACGTCCCCGCGCAGGATGGAGGCTTCAAGGCCTTTCATCGCTGAACCGAGGTTGGGATCTTCCTGCTGTTCTTCCGTCAGCGCTTCCATGATCTTTTCGCGGGCCGCCGCAACGGCCGTTGTGCGTTCCTGCTTGTCGGTGATCGCGAAAGCTGCGCGCATATCCGCTTCGCCGGCCGCTTTCACTGCAGCGGACAATTCGGAATAGTCGGCGGGTTCGAACTCGAACGGCTCTTTGGCAGCGGACTCGGCGAGCGAAATGATGAGGTCGATGACCGGTTGAATCTGCTCATGGGCAAACTTGACCGCACCCAGCATTTCTTCCTCGGAGAGCTCATAGGCTTCCGATTCCACCATCATCACGGCTTCTTTGGTGCCGGCCACAACGAGATCGAGGCGCTGATCGGGGTTCAGGCGCAGGTCCTGCATGTCGTCCACGGTGGGATTGAGAATATACTCGCCATCCTCGAAACCGACCCGGCAGCCTGCAATCGGCCCCATGAACGGCGCGCCGGAAATTGTCAGCGCAGCGGAGGCGGCGATCATGGCGACCACATCGGGGTCGTTGACCAGATCGTGGCTGAGCACGGTACACATCACCAGCACTTCGTTCTTGAAGCCAGGTACGAACAGTGGGCGGATCGGACGGTCGATCAGGCGTGCTGTGAGAGTTTCTTTTTCTGTTGGACGCGCTTCGCGTTTGAAAAAGCCGCCCGGCACCTTGCCGGCAGCATAGTATTTTTCCTGATAATGAACGGTCAGCGGAAAGAAATCCTGACCAGGTTTTTGTTTCTTGGCGAAGGTGACGTTCGCCATGACGCTGGTCTCGCCCAGCGTTGCAATCACCGACCCGTCTGCCTGACGGGCTATTTTTCCAGTTTCCAGTGTGAGCGTTTCCTCGCCCCACTGCATCGATTTTTTCGTTTCGTTAAACATCTACGTTTCCTGTTTCGGCCCTTTGGCCATTGCATAGGGGGCGAATTCCCCCTGACCCCGGTATCTTCTTTGACTGGCGCTGAGGTCCGGGCGCCGGTGTTCAGATTGCGCGGACATACACGAGAAGTGCTGCTTTGGAAAGGGAAGCTTCGACGCCGCTCCGTTCCTCGGATCAGCCGGAAATTAACAGTCGCTTCGGGGAAGCATCGGGCCAGTCGGGGCTTGTGTCTTTGCGGCGCAGGCCGTTCAGCTTTGCGCGAGAGCGGCGAGCGCCACCACAAGCAGCATCGAGGCGGCCATTGCCACATTGATTACCCTTTGCGTGCGTTGCGGCAGGTTCATTTTGCGCAGCGTAATACCCATCCAAAGCCATGCGAAATGGATGGGAATCCAGATCGCGTTGGCGATGAGAAATTTCAACGCGATCTCGAGCGGGTAATTGTCGGGGTAAAAGCCGAAACCCGTGAAGAGCGCGGTGTTGACCGCATAGGCCTTTGGATTGATGGCCTGCAGAAGAATGCCTCCGGAGATGCCCGGAGGTTTTTGCCGCTCGATGAATGCGATTTTGCTGCCCGCCAGTGCGATGCGAAGGGCAAGGTAAGTCAGGTAGCAGATCGAGGCGATGAAAAGAACGGTTCGCGCGCGTTCATCTGCGAGCAGAACGGCTGTCAGGCCGCTCACGACTGCGAGGCAGACGAGGTTGGTGCCGATGAAAAGACCGGCCACATATTTCGTGCCCGCCCGAACCCCGAATGCCGCGCCGACGCCTGCCGTGGACAGCACACCCGGTCCGGGGGTGATGATGAGAAAGAAAACTGCGGCGGCAAAGGTCAGCATGGCGCTACCCTATAGGATCGGCACGGGGGGTAAAGTATTCAGTCCTTAATGAGAAAACCGCGCCGATTGGCGCGGTTTTCCGAAAGCACCCAGCCCGGTCAGCAGGTACGACCCCTTGGCAGGCTGGTCTGGAATGCGAGAAGTTTCGCGATCAGCGGCGCAGGCCCAGACGTTTGATGAGATCCTGGTAACGGGCCTCGTCTTTGCCTTTGACATAATCGAGCAGCTTGCGGCGTGTTGCGACCATTTTCAGAAGGCCACGGCGGCCGTGGTTGTCTTTCTTATGGGTCTTGAAGTGCTCGGTCAGCGTCGCGATGCGCGAGGAAAGAATGGCCACCTGAACTTCGGGCGAGCCGGTGTCGCCTTCCTTGGTCGCGAATTCCTTCATGAGGCGCGTTTTTTCTTCAGCGGTAATCGACATCGGGGTCTCCTGTATTGAATGTTGCTATAAAGCGCAGGCCGGGATGTCGTCCAGCACAGGCCCGTGGAGTAGTCGTCAGACTGAGATTCTGTCTGGCGATGCGGGCGTATAGGCGGGTTTGGTGCGAATGGCAAACATTGAATCGCCTTGTTGGCCGGATCGCCGAATGGTCACGCCGGTTCGAGCCCGACGATCAGGGCCGAACTCAGTGGAATGAGTGTCACGTCTTGTACAGTCAGGTTCGCATCGCCGTAGATTTCGGCGACGCTGCGACCGTTCATCACAATATGCATCACTTCGGAATCGTAGGGATCGCTGGCTACTTCTACCTCCGGCTCGGTCGTACCCTCTTCAAGATCGTCCCAGACAAGCATGAGGCTGTCTTTGCCAGCGGTGTAATCCAACACCTCCGAAGGGTGCCCTTCCATGATCCAGTCCCCCAGCATGATCTGGTCGGCACCGTGGCCCGTGTTGTCGATATCGTCATTTCCAACGATGACCGTGTCACCACCAGTTCCACCATTGAGCAAATCGCCTTCGTCGTGGTCTATGGTGCCACTTCCGAAAGGGTCCCGGACGATTACGTTCAATACATCGTTTCCGTCACCGCCATGCAGCGTATCCAGCCCCGTTTCTCCGTGCAGCATGTCATCCTCGAACTCACTGAAAACCAGATCATTGCCGTCAAAGGCGCGGATCAGAGCGTGGCCTTGCCCGCCAAAAAGCAGATCATTCCCGCCGTATCCACCTGTTTGATCATCGCCTTGTTCGCCAGTGATCGCTTCGCCGGCATCCGTACCGGCAAGCACGTCCGAAGCGTTTGTCCCGCCAATATCTGCGTCATCCAGACCGGTGAGCTGGTCCAGAAGATCCTCGCTTTCTTCCGGGTCGGGCAACTCATCGGGCGGAACATCGTCCTCATCGGCGTTCTCTTGAAGCTGAACAACCGCGAAGGAGGCTGCACCAACGCCGACAATTCCCATCAACCCTGCCAACAAAAGCATCTTTACCTCACGCCGTACCGCAAAAATCGCACTCCGGCTGATTTCTAGCCGAAAAAGATCACCGTGCAGTTAATTGCCTCGGTCGGCTTTCCAGAGGGTCGGTGGGCGCACGTAGGGCACATAAAGCGGATGCCGCGGATGCCCCTGTTTTGAAAGGCCCAGATGCTGCAGCGGGATATGCTGGCTTTCAAGCAGGCCTCTGACCGTTTCGCCTCGGTCCAGATGTGCTCCGTGAACGCCCCATGCAGCGATGACCATACGGGCGGTGCGCGCCGTGTCGATCAGCACTTTGTCATTGTCCATGCCGACAGGCTCGGAGGCCTTGCGCATGGCCACGGGGTCAGTATCGCGCCATGCGAAGATATTGGTCACCTCCAACCCGCCAAAGCCGAGCATTCGAGCGCGTCTCTCGCAGCGCTCGACCGTCGGGTCATTGGCGTATTCATCGGCGACGGATGGGTTGAGCATGACGAAGTTGACCATGCCGCCGCTGTCCGCCCACCGTCTCGACAAGCGATAGCGATAGGCTTCGCAATCGGAATAGGTGACTTTCGAAAACACCCCGTTAGCGGTATGTGTTCTGACCAACATGGCGGCCTGATGACAGGCGCGCCCGGTTAAGACAAGCGGGAGAACCCTGATTTAAGCGGCAATCCCTGACCGGACTGTTTCCTGCTGACAATTCAGCCGTTCATCTGCAGCACCCGCATAGGGTGCAGCTCGCCTGCCTTGTAACGTCCGATGGCCAATGCCTGATCCCCATGCGAGGCCCAGCATAGCTCGCCGTATTCGACATCATGCCCGATGACCATGCCGGGGTTGCCGTTTTTCAGGCGCACGGCACCTTCTGCTGTCGCCACTACCTGCGGCAGGTCATTCAGGGCTGTCTCAAGCGGTAGCATGAGGTCGTCGATTTCAGGCGTGCCGGCCAAGGCCTCGACCTGCTCCAGCGTTACCCCGTCTTCAACGTCGAACGGTCCTGACCAGAGCCGTCTGAGCCTCTCCACATGTCCATGACAGCCGAGCGCCTCGCCCAAGTCGCGTGCAATAGACCGCACGTATCCGCCCTTGCCGCAGACCATCTCGAGGATCGCGTGATCGGCATCGGGCCGGTCGATCAGCAAAAGGCTTTCTACGAAAAGCGGGCGGGCCGCGATGTCCATCGCTTCCCCGTCACGGGCCCGTTTATAAGCACGTTCACCATCTATCTTTACGGCTGAAAACTGAGGCGGCACCTGCTCGATGTGACCCACAAATCCGCCGAGCGCCTGTTTGATCTGTTCATCGCTGGGCCGGTCGGCGCTTTCAGCGATGATTTCGCCTTCGGAGTCATCCGTATTGGTCGCCTGCCCGAGGCGCACCGTGAATTCGTAGGCTTTCAGCGCATCGGTCACAAAGGGTACTGTCTTGGTGGCTTCCCCCAGCGCAACCGCCAAGACACCCGTTGCCTCGGGGTCCAGTGTCCCCGCATGCCCCGCTTTGCGCGCCGAAAACGCCCATCTGACCTTGTTGACTACTGCCGTCGAAGTCAGCCCGGCGGGTTTGTCGATCACCACCCAACCCGAGATATCACGCCCCTTGCGCCGACGTCCCATTACATCCTCCTGTCACTGCCCGGGCGCTCTTAACCAACCCTCGGTCAAATGCCCAGACCTCCACCTTGTCCGGTTCATAAATATCTCAATCGGGGCAAGCGCGCTGCGTCGTTTCTTTCTTAACGGATCGGTTCCACGACCCCGATGATCGGCCCGAGTGCAAAGCCGAAATCGCTGCGGCCGATCCCGGGCGCATAAAGACGTGAAATATTGCCATCGAGGTAAAGCGCATTCGGCAGTTTAAGGTAATCCCGGAACAACAGGCCGAAACTGTGAAAGTTCACAGGCTCATTTGCGATTGCGAACACCACCCGGGTGCCATCGGCGGATGTTCCGACCCCGTTGCGAATGTACTTTGATGTGCCTTCGGCCAGAAATCTGGGATGCAGATCGCCGTCGATCACAAGCATCGGGCCCGATTGGGTCGCATGGGTGCAGTCCAACTCGCTGTCGAGAAACGCGAGTGTTTCGATCACGTCTGCGCGGCCAGGGCGCAGGCACAATATACCGTTGGGCAACAGGCCGAAGTTGCCCGGGCCGGCGTTCGGCACGACCCGCATGACCTGATTTCCGTCTTCGACATAATATCCGACCGGTGCGCGGTTGTCGTGGTACATCCCGGCATTGGTCGCAAAGGCAAGGCGCAAGCCATCGGATGCGAGGTGCCGGTCAACGCTGGAAAACTGCCCCAGGATATTGCCTTCGTCATCGCGCAGAAAAAGGGCTAGCTGCTC
>JBFFFS010000159.1:0-6637 GCA_041557855.1 Roseobacter sp.
CCTATCGGGAGGGCTCGGGGACAACGGTGTCAGCCGCGAAGCGCCGAACCTCGCGCGGCTGGCGGCCGAGATGGGCAATGTTCTGCTGCGCCCGGGTTTTTCCGAGCTGACCGATGTGGATGTGCTGGGGATCACCCTGCGCTACGAGGACGAGCGTGCCAACCGCGCCTGGACGGTCGATGGTGGTCGCATGCGGCTGGACCGCACGGGCGAGGATTTGCAGATCGCTGTCGATCTGGCGCTTTTGGGCGGCGGCGCACAGGTGGCGACCCTGGCGGCAAATTACGCGAGTATCATAGGCACTCAGGCGTCCCGCTTCGGTGTCACCATTTCCAATCTCGATGCGCGCGATATCGCGTCGCAGGGTGCGGCCTTTGCCTGGTTGCGCGCGCTGGATGCGCCGATTTCGGGAGCGCTGCGCGGCGGTATCAGCGAAGAGGGCGCATTGGCTCCGCTCAATGCAACTTTGCAGATCGGCGCCGGTGTCATCCAGCCAACCCCCGAGGCACGCCCGATACCGATCGATGGGGCTCGCAGCTATTTCACTTATCTGCCGCAGCGGCAGGTGCTGCGCTTCGACGACTTCACGGTGCAAAGCCAGTGGGGCAATGGCCGGCTTGAAGGCGAGGCACGCATGTCCGCCAATGCCAACGGCGAGATCAAGGATCTCGTCGGTCAGTTCCGCTTGTCTTCGCTTTCGGTCAATCCCGCCGACTTCTATCCCGAACCCGTTCAGGTCGAAGGTGCGGAAATGGATTTCCGTCTGACGTTGTCGCCCTTTTCGCTGGAACTGGGGCGGCTGGATCTGCAGGATCAGGGTCGGCTGCTGTCAGCGCGCGGTACGCTGGCTGTGGATGAGGCCGGTTGGGATATCGCGCTGGATGCCGAGGTGGACGCGCTCTCGCCGGAGCGGCTTTTGCGGTTCTGGCCCGAGCGCGTGAAGCGCAAGACCAAAGGCTGGATTTCGCAGAACGTGAACGCGGGCGAGATGCGTGACATCACAGGGGCGCTTCGGCTGGTGCAGGGAGGTGAGCCGCAGATCTATCTCGGCTTCGATTTTGCCGGCGCCGACGTTCGTTTCCTCAAGACCATGCCGCATATCGAGGAAGGGCGCGGACACGCGACGCTGATCGATAATCGCTTTGTCGCGGTGCTGGACGAGGGCAGCGTCACGGCGTCTCAGGGCGGGGCGGTATCCGCCAACGGAACGTCCTTTATTATACCGGACGTGCGGGCGAAACCAAACCCGCCGGCGATTGTCAGATTGTCGGCGACATCACCGATCACTGCGGCCCTGTCGCTGCTCGACCGGCCCCCTCTGGAGATCATGACAAAGGCTGCCTTGCCGGTCACCCTGGCCCAGGGCGATTTGCAGGTCAGCGGCATCATTGCCATGCCTTTGAAAAAGGGAACACCACCGGAAGAGATAGACTATCACATCACCGGCAGTATTTCGGATGTGCAAAGCGACCGGCTTATTCGTGACCGCCGCTTGCAGGCGAAAACGCTTGCGCTTCTTGCCACGGATGATGAGATCGAGATCGACGGGGCCGGAACGCTCGACGGGATCCCCATCGATGTCGTCTGGCGGCAACCCATCGGCCCCCCGGGCCAAACAGCAAGAAGCACGCTCACCGGTAGCGTCGAGATCAGCCCCGCTACGCTGCAGACGTTTAACATCGCGCTGCCCCCCGGCATGG
Organism: Roseobacter sp.; assembly: GCA_041557855.1. Taxonomy (GTDB): domain Bacteria; phylum Pseudomonadota; class Alphaproteobacteria; order Rhodobacterales; family Rhodobacteraceae; genus Roseobacter. The sequence goes on from JBFFFS010000159.1 coordinate 1,701, forward strand.
TCGAGGGGCGCGGTAGCGGCGACATGACGATCGAACTGGTCAAGGGTAAGCCGCCGCTGATGCGGTTGCGATCCGATCTGAAGGGGCTGCAACTATCCGTGCCGCAGATTTCCTGGTTCAAGCCGGCAGAGACCGGCGGTTCGCTGGACCTGACGGCCAAGTTGGGCGCGGTGCCCGATGTCGAAGCCCTGTCGCTGCGCGCGGCGGGATTGGAAGCCTCGGGCCATATCAGCATGGCACCCGATGGCCAGATGGAGCGTGTCCGCTTCGACCAGGTAAGCCTCGGTGGTTGGCTGAACGCGCCGGTGGATCTGGTCGGGCGCGGGGCAGGCCAGCCACCGGGTATCGTGCTGAGGGGAGGAGTGGTGGATTTGCGCCGCGCCGATTTCGGCCCGCCTGCCGGCGCCGGGGCGACTGTACCCCTCACCGTGTCGCTCAACCGGTTGCAGGTCAGCGATACGATTGCCATCACTGATATGTCCGGCAGCTTCACAGCTGGTGGCGGTCTCGGCGGCAGCTTCGAGGGATCGATCAACGGGGCCGCGCCGGTCGCCGGACAGCTGGTGCCGCAGGGCGGACGCAGCGCCATTCGCCTGACATCCGGCGATGCCGGACGGGTCTTTGCCGCAGCCGGCCTTCTGAAACAAGTGCGCGACGGAAAAATGGAACTGGTTCTTCAACCAGTCGGCACGGGGGGCGCATTCGACGGCAAACTGCGCGTCGTCGATATACGTGTCAAGGATGCCCCTGCCATCGCGGCACTGCTCAATGCGATCAGCGTTGTCGGCCTTGTCAACGAGCTTACCGGCGAGGGGATTCTCTTCTCCGAGATCACTGCCGATTTCCGCCTGTCACCGGATCAGATCACCCTGCGCGAAGCCAGTGCGGTCGGCGCGTCCATGGGGCTTTCCATGGATGGCGTTTATGTGCCTGATACCGGACGGATGCAGATGCAGGGCGTGATCTCACCCGTCTATCTGCTGAATGCGATCGGCAGCGTTCTGACACGTAAGGGCGAGGGGCTGATCGGCTTCAATTACTCGATCACCGGCACCGCAAAACAGCCCGAGGTCTATGTCAATCCGCTGACGGCGCTGGCACCGGGCATGTTCCGCAACCTGTTCCGCGGCGCTCAACCCGAAGTGCCGTTAGCGGAAGGCGAAGAAGCCAAACCGCCCGAACCCAAACGCAAGCCTGTTGTGACGCGGGGCGAAGATCGCTAAAGGGCGCTCATGAAACTGAGCGATTTTGATTTTCACCTGCCTGAGGAACTGATTGCCGTGCGCCCGGCGGTGCCGCGCTCATCCGCACGGCTTCTCGTGGCCGAAGGTTCCCGCATCACCGACTCCGTCGTGTCGGACCTGCCGGCGTGGCTTTCCCCCGGTGACCGTCTGGTGCTGAATGATACGAAGGTCATCCCGGCCCGATTAACCGGCAAGCGTCACCGCGACAGCGCGCAGGGACCGGTAACGGCCAAGATCGAAGTGACCTTGCTGGAGCCGCGCCCTGATGGCGGCTGGACGGCGCTCATCAAGCCTTTGCGCAAGCTTAAAGCAGGTGAGGAGATCGTGTTCTCCAATGAGTTGCGCGCGACACTTACCGGAATTGAGGAAGGGCAGGGACATCTGAGTTTCAACCTCACCGGAGATGATTTTGACGCAGCGCTGAATGCAGCGGGCGCCATGCCTTTGCCACCCTATATTGCGGCCCGGCGCCCTGCGGATGAGCGCGACAAGGAAGACTACCAGACCGTTTTCGCGCGGACCTCGGGTGCTGTGGCAGCGCCGACCGCCTCGTTGCATTTCGACGCGCCGTTGCTGGATGCGCTGGCTGCGCGCGGCGTAGAGTTCTCCCATGTCACGCTGCATGTCGGTGCGGGAACTTTCCTGCCGGTGAAGGTCGATGATGTCACCACGCACAAGATGCATGCGGAATGGGGGCAGGTTAGTCCGGAGGCTGCAGCCGAAATTGCTGCAAGCAAGGCTGCGGGCAACCGGGTGATTCCAGTCGGCACCACAGCGCTGCGGCTGATCGAGACCGCCGGGCGGAGCGGACAGATCAGCGCCTTGGAGGGCGACACGGATATCTTCATCTACCCTGGTTTCCGATTTCAGGTCACGGACGCACTGATGACCAATTTTCACCTGCCGAAATCGACGCTGATGATGCTGGTTTCGGCTCTGATGGGGCCTGAGTGCATCCGCGACATATACGCCCATGCCATCGCCGAAGAGTACCGCTTTTTCTCCTACGGGGACGCATCCTTGCTCATTCCGGAAAAGTAACGAGGCCATAATACGACCCCCAGACGTCGCCCATGGACGTGACGCAGGGGGCCGAGTCGGGCATTGCGGCCCCAAACCTCCCGCTCCCAAGGAGATTAAGATGCTACAGGTCCTTACCAGCGCTTGGGCGCTCTTGCTCGGCATGTGCCTGTTGATGGTGGGTAATGGCATGCAGGGTACCCTTCTTGGTATCCGGGGAGAAATCGAAGGCTTTTCGACCCTCGAGATGTCGATCGTCATGTCTGCCTACTTTGCTGGGTTTCTCGGTGGGTCGCGCATGGCGCCTGGGATGATCCGGCGGGTGGGTCACGTGCGCGTCTTCGCGGCACTTGCCTCGTTGATTTCGGCAGTGATGATCCTTTATCCGACCTTCGCCGAGGTCTGGCTCTGGACACTGGGTCGGGTGTTGATCGGCTTCTGCTTTTCAGCGGTGTACGTGACGGCCGAGAGCTGGCTCAACAATGCGGCGACAAACCAGAACCGCGGACAGGCGCTGTCGCTGTACATGATTGTTCAGACGGCGGGCATCGTGGTCAGCCAGGCGCTGCTGCTGACGGCAGATCCATCGGGCTACGTTCTGTTCGTGATCCCGTCCGTTCTGGTGTCGGTCGCCATCACGCCGATCCTGCTTTCCATCAGCCCGACACCGGCCTTCGATACAACCAAACCGATGAGCCTGCGCCAGCTCGCGGGTTTCTCGCCGCTCGGATGCGTGGGCATGTTTCTGCTGGGTGGTGTCTTTTCGGCGCAGTTTGGCATGGCCGCTGTTTACGGTGCAAAAGCGGGTTTGACCGTTGCGCAGATCTCGACCTTCGTCGCCATGTTCTTCATCGGATCAGTGATCCTTCAATACCCCATCGGCTGGATTTCCGACCGGATGGACCGCCGCCTGCTGATCCTGATCGTTTCGGCGATCGGGTTTGCAGGATCGATGCTGGGGATGACGCTGGGCGGTCAGTTCACGCTGCTTCTCGTGTCGGCTTTCGTCGTGGGCGGAATGTCGAACCCGCTCTACTCGCTGCTCATCGCCCATACCAACGACTTCCTGCAGCACGAGGACATGGCCGCGGCGTCGGGCGGGCTCATTTTCATCAATGGTCTGGGGGCGATTTCCGGGCCGATCATCACCGGCTACATGATGGACTGGGTCGGGCCAGGCGGCTTTTACCTCTTTACCGGGATCCTGTTCATGGTGCTGTCGCTCTACGCGGCTTACCGCTCGACCCGGCGCCGGGCGGTTCCCGTCGAGGATACTGGCGCGTATGTTGCCGTGGCGCCGTCCTACACCTCCGTGGCATTGGAATATGCACAAGAATACGCCATCGAGGCAGAAAAAGAGGGTGAAACTGCCGCAAATGCAGGGTGAATGTGTCGCCGTGACGCAATTTGTGAATAGGGTACGGCAATAAACTGAGGCTAATATATGCGCGTGGGATGCGTGAGTACGGAGAAAGTAATGATGGGACCACAGGAAATCCTGAGCTTCTGGCTGGATGAAATTGGGCCGGATGGCTGGAGCAATCCGACACCAGAACTGGATGCGCGGATCAGGGACCTTTTCGAAGAAACATGGCAAAGCGCCTGCGAGGGACGTTTCTCTCTATGGCTCACATATCCCTCCGGTGCACTGGCCTACATCATCCTGATGGACCAGTTCTCGCGGGCCATGTATCGCGGTACGCCACGGGAGTTCTCGACAGATCGTGTGGCGCTTGCTGCTGCCAAATCGGCCATCGACAAGGGCTGGGACCTTCGTATCGACGAGCCGGCCCGGCGCCTTTTCTACCTGCCTCTGATGCATTCGGAAAACCTGTATGACCAGGACCGCTGCGTACGCCTGATGTGTGAGCGGATGCCGGAGCACGGTGCTCTTCCGCTTCTCCATGCGCGTGCTCACCGGGCGGTGATCCGTCAGTTCGGTCGTTTCCCCTCGCGTAACGAAGCGCTGCGGCGTGCCTCCACCAAGCCCGAGATGGACTATGTCGCACGCGGTGGATACGGCGCGACCATGCGGGATCTGCAAGCCGATCGGGCGGCCTGATATTTTTCGAGATTTCTTGGGAAGGGTGCGCTTATGTCGCGCGCCGGACGCTGTTGCTGATGCCTGGAATATAGTTTAACGGTGAACTAGATTTTGATCTCTATGCGCGAGGACACCCATGGCAGCGAAATCATTTGATCTCATCGTGATCGGGGCAGGGCCGGGCGGCTATGTGGCCGCGATACGGGGCGCGCAACTGGGCATGTCGGTTGCGATCGTCGAACGCGAGCATCTGGGCGGTATATGTCTCAACTGGGGCTGTATTCCGACCAAGGCGATGCTGCGCTCATCCGAAGTGTTCCATCTGATGCACCGCGCCAAGGAATTTGGCTTGAAGGCCGAGAAGATCGACTACGATCTGGATGCGGTGGTCAAACGCTCCCGCCAGGTGGCGGGGCAGCTCTCTGGCGGGATCGGCCACCTTATGAAGAAGAATAAGGTCACGGTTTTCATGGGCGAGGCGACCCTGCCGGGCAAAGGCAAGGTCAGCGTCAAGACCGAGAAGAGTTCTGAGGAACTAACAGCAAAGAATATAGTTCTTGCGACGGGTGCCCGGGCACGTACGCTGCCGGGGCTGGAAGCCGATGGCGATCTCGTCTGGACCTACAAGC
>JBFFFS010000160.1:0-6610 GCA_041557855.1 Roseobacter sp.
CCGCTGGCGCGGGCTGGATGCCAATGCGCCCGAACGCGGTGATCTGGAAGCACTGATCGCCGTTCAGGCGGAAGCGGTGGACATGGGCGGTGTCGGACCCGATGCGCTATGGCTGAAGCTTCTGGAAACCGAAGACGCGCTGATCCCCGACGGTCTGCATGTCGTCGGCCAGCCCCTCAGCAGTGCGGCCCGGGCGGAGTACCTGAAGATCATGGCCCATGCCGACGACGACACGCGCGCCCGGGTCGATCATCTGTTGCAGCAGGAAACGGAACTGGATGCTATCACGCGCGGGCTCTCGGCCCGGTTCATAGCGCCGGTGCCCGGCGGCGACCTCATCCGGTCTGCCGATGTGCTGCCGACAGGGCGCAACATCCACGCTTTCGACCCCTTCCGCATGCCCACGGCCTTTGCCTGCGCAGATGGTGCCAAACAGGCGCAACTGTTGCTGGACACTCACAAGAGCCTGCCGCGGACGGTGGCGCTGGTTCTTTGGGGCAGCGACAACATCAAATCCGACGGCGGGCCGATCGCGCAGGCGCTGGCGCTGATGGGCTGCGTGCCGCGCTTCGACAGTTTCGGGCGGCTGGCGGGGGCCGATCTGGTACCGCTGGAAGCGCTCGGGCGCCCGCGTGTCGATGTCATTATGACATTGTCGGGCATTTTCCGCGACCTCCTGCCCCTGCAGACGCGGATGCTGGCCGAGGCCGCTCAGAAATGCGCGCTGGCCGAAGAGCCGCTTGAGATGAACTTCATCCGCACGCACGCGCTGGCCTACGCCGAGAAAACCGGCTGCGACATGGCGGAAGCCTCGCTGCGCGTCTTTTCCAACGCCGAAGGCGCCTACGGGTCGAATGTCAACCAGCTCGTGGACAGCTCCGCTTTCGGCGATGAAGACGAACTGGCCGACGCCTACGAGGCGCGCAAGAGCTTTGCCTACGGCACGGACGGCAAGGCGGCAGCCAATGCGGCATTGCTGCAGGCGACGCTGGCGGAAGTGGACGTGGCATACCAGAACCTTGAATCGGTGGAACTGGGCGTGACCACTGTCGATCATTACTTCGATACGCTGGGTGGCATCGCCCGCGCGGTCAAACGCGCCCGGGGATCGGACGCGGCGGTCTATATCGGCGACCAAACCCGTGGGGCCGGCAAGGTGCGCACCCTGCGCGAACAGGTCGCACTGGAAACACGCGCGCGCAGTCTCAACCCGAAATTTTTCGAAGGGCTGTTGAAGCATGGTGCCGAAGGCGTTCGGCAGATCGAGGCGCAAGTGACCAACACCATGGGCTGGTCGGCCACCACCGGCCAGGTCGAACCCTGGGTCTATCAGCGGATTTCCGAGACTTTCGTGCTGGATGCCGAAATGCGTCAGCGGCTGGCCGAGCTCAACCCGACAGCATCGAGCCGCATGGCAAACCGCCTGCTCGAAGCCCACGACCGAAACTACTGGAGCCCGGACGCGGAGACGCTGGCCGCCCTGCAAGACGCGGCGGATGCCTTGGAAGATCGGCTCGAAGGGATCGCGGCACAATGAAACGGCACGCACACCCAACCGTCGGAGCCTCCGGCGGGAGTTTATTCAGCAAGATGAAGGGGCCATCCGCGCCCCTGGAAGGACGGATTTCATGAGCCCACTGGACAGAACCCCCCCGAGCCTGCGCGGACAGGACGGCGAAGGATCGGTGCAGGTGCATCAGGACGAAAGCGCGAAGATCGAGGGCGCCAAGGTTTTCTCGGTCTATGGCAAGGGGGGGATCGGCAAATCGACGACGTCCTCGAACCTGTCGGCGGCGTTTTCGATGCTGGGCAAGCGGGTGCTTCAGATCGGCTGCGACCCCAAGCACGACAGTACCTTCACGCTCACTGGCAGTCTCGTGCCGACGGTGATCGATATTCTCAAGGAGGTGGATTTCCATCCCGAGGAATTGCGCGCCGAGGACTTCGTCTTTGACGGCTTCAACGGCGTGAAATGTGTCGAAGCCGGCGGCCCGCCCGCCGGTACCGGCTGTGGTGGCTATGTCGTCGGGCAGACCGTCAAGCTGCTCAAACAGCACCATATGCTCGAGGACACCGACGTGGTGATCTTCGACGTTCTGGGCGATGTGGTTTGCGGCGGTTTCGCCGCCCCCCTGCAGCATGCCGACCGGGCGCTGATCGTCACCGCCAATGATTTCGACAGCATCTATGCCATGAACCGTATCATTGCCGCCGTTCAGGCGAAATCGGCGAATTACAAGGTGCGGCTGGCCGGCTGCGTCGCCAACCGCTCGCGCGAGACCGACGAGGTGGACCGCTATTGCAAGACCGTCGGTTTCAACCGCATCGCGCATATGCCCGATCTGGACGCGATCCGCCGCTCGCGGCTGAAGAAGAAGACGCTGTTCGAGATGCCGGACGACGAGGAGGTGGTGCAGGTCCGCAAGGAATACGTGCGCCTGGCCGAGACGCTGTGGAACGGGACCGAGCCGTTGGCCCCTGCCCCGCTGCCAGACCGCGATATTTTCGAGCTTCTGGGGTTTGACTGATGCGTGACGACGTGACCTTTCCCGAGATGGTATCTGCACCCGCACGGTCTGCCCGCGCGGGCTACGATGCCACTTTGGGACGGGTCGAGACCTATTTCGACAAGACCGCCACCCGCACCTGGGAGCGGCTGACCTCGGATGCGCCGGTGTCGAAGATCCGGCAGACAGTGCGCGCAGGCCGCGACGCCATGCGCGCGCTGATGCTAAGCCGGCTACCTGACAATCTGACCGGTTGCCGCGTGCTGGATGCCGGTTGTGGCGCCGGGCAGATGACGGTGGAACTGGCGCGCCGCGGCGCCGAGGTGGTGGCCACGGATATTTCCCCCTCGCTCGTCGATATCGCCGAGTTGCGACTGCCGCCGGAATACCGCGCACAGGTGCAGTTTGCGCCCGGCGACATGCTGCGGACAGAACTGGGACAATTCGACCATGTGGTCGCGATGGACAGCCTGATCTACTACGATGCGGAAGACATCGGCCGCGCCCTAGCCGGGCTTGAAGCCCGCACCGCGCGGACCATCGTCTTTACCGTGGCCCCACGCACCCGCGCGCTGATGGCGATGTGGTACGCGGGAAAACTCTTTCCGCGCAGCGACCGCAGCCCGGTCATGATCCCCCATGATACCGGCAAGCTCGTTGCCGCCGCCCGTGCACAGGGCCTGCGCAACATGCTGCGCCCGGTCGATCGCGTCAGCAGCGGGTTCTACATCAGCCAGGCGATGGAGGTGCGTCTATGATGCAAGGCCTTCGCGCCCTCTCGATCAAGGCGATGCCTTTTGCGGATGCCGCAAGCCCGGAGCTGCCGATGGGGCAGTTGTTGCGCCTGTCGCTCTTCCAGGTCTCGGTCGGCATGGCATCGGTTCTGCTTCTGGGCACGCTCAACCGGGTGATGATCGTGGAACTGAGCGTGCCGGCGATGATCGTCGCGCTGATGATCGCGCTGCCGGTGCTGATCGCGCCGTTCCGCGCGCTTTTGGGGTTCCGCTCCGACACGCACCGCTCCGCCATCGGCTGGAAACGCATTCCCTACCTGTGGTTCGGGTCGCTGTGGCAATTCGGCGGGCTTGCGGTAATGCCCTTCGCGCTGCTGGTGCTGGGCGGTGACGTGGTGCATGACATCCCCTTCGCGGGCGAGGTCCTGGCAGCGCTGGCCTTCCTGATGACAGGCCTCGGGCTGCACATGACGCAGACGGCGGGGCTGGCGCTTGCCTCTGACCGCGCCACGGACGAAACGCGGCCCCGCGTGGTTGCACTTCTCTATGTGATGTTCCTTGTCGGCATGGGCGTCTCGGCTGTGATCATGGGCGTGCTGCTGACCGATTTCACACCGCTCAAACTCATCCGCGTGGTGCAGGGAGCCGCCGTGGTTGGTATCGGCCTGACGCTAATTGCCCTTTGGAAACAAGAACATGTACGCCCGATGAGCCGCGAGGAGCGCGAAGCGCCGCGGCCGCGCTTCGCCGATGCCTGGGGCGATTTCGTCAGCGGCGGACAGGCGGGCCGCCTGCTTGTCTGCGTCTTTGTGGGGACCATGGCTTTCAACATGCAGGACGTGCTGCTGGAGCCTTACGGTGGTGAAATCCTTGGGCTGTCGGTCTCCTCGACCACCTTGCTGACCGCAATGTGGGCGGCGGGCGCGCTGCTGGGCTTTGCGCTGGCGGGCAAACGGCTCTCGGCGGGCTCCAACCCCTACCGGCTGGCCGGCGCGGGGCTGGTGGGCGGCATCTGGGCCTTCTCCGTGGTGATCTTTGCCGCCCCGATGAACTCTCCCGTGCTGTTTTTCGCCGGCGCCGGCCTGATCGGCTTTGGCGGCGGGCTTTTCGCCGTGGCTACGCTGACCGCGGCCATGACCATGCCCGCAAGCGGTGTGGCCGGGCGCGGACTGGCGCTCGGCGCCTGGGGCGCCGCTCAGGCGACAGCAGCAGGCGTTTCCATCGCCATGGGCGGCGGGTTGCGCGACTGGATCGATCACGCGGCTCTCAGCGGCCGGATGGGCGAGGCCCTGGCCACACCCGCCACCGGTTATTCATTCGTTTACCATACCGAGATTGGCTTGCTCTTCGTCACTCTCGTCATCCTGGGACCGCTCGTGCGCCAAAGCGGCCCCCTCACCCCGGCGGAAACCGGCCAGCGCCCGATGGGCCTTGCCGATTTCCCAACATGACCCCGTTTCAGGAGGAAACAACATGACTGGAACATTCTTTGGCGAATTCGATCTGGCGAGCCTGTCTCTCTGGCTCTTTTACGCGTTTTTTGCGATCCTGGTGATCTGGATCCAGCGTGAGAACATGCGCGAGGGCTATCCGCTGGAAGACGACGAGGGCAATCCCTCCTCGAACCCCTCCATGTGGCCGCTGCCCGAGGACAAGACCTTTAAGCTGCCGCATGGACGCGGTGAGGTCACGGTACCCTCCGGGCAGACGCCGGAACGCGCGGATATCGCGCTCAAGCGCGTCGGGCCGGGCAACGGGTATCCGCTGGAGCCCACGGGCGATCCGATGCTGGACGGGGTAGGCCCCGCCTCCTGGGCGCCGCGCCGCGACGCGCCGGAGCTGGATGGCCATGGACATCCCAAGATCGTGCCGATGTCGGGTGCCGAAGATTTCCGCGTCTCTGCCGGCCGCGATCCGCGCGGCCTGCCCGTGGTGGCGGGCGACGGCGAGATCGTTGGCAGGATCACCGACATGTGGATCGACGAGCCGGAGCAACTGGTCCGGTACCTCGAGTTGGAATTGGACAGCAAATGGGGCTCGGGCAGTCGCCTGCTGCCGATAACCTTCGCACGTATCAAGTCCGACCGGGTCAGTGTCCATGCGCTGCACGGCAAGCATTTCGCGACCATTCCCACGATCGCGAGCCCGCGGCAGGTCACTCTGCTCGAGGAGGACAAGATCTCCGGCTACTACGGCGGCGGCAAACTTTATGCCGGCAACCGCCAGGAACCGAGACTGTAAAGGCGGCGATGCCCGCCCCGCGTCATATCGGGTGAGATGTCCGGGCCTTGTGCCCGGACGGACCCGGGTGCCGCACCCGAACGACACGAAGCAAAAAGGAGATACTCGCCATGTCTCAGCACCACGACGACTTTGAAATCGAGCCCGTTGAGGGGCTCCCCGAAACACCGCCTGAGGGCGAGCGCATTCTCTGGCAGGGCCGCCCCGACTGGTGGGCGCTCTCGGTCGAGGCGCTGAGCCTCAAGTGGGTGGCCGGGTATTTCGTGCTGCTGATGATGTGGCGCTTCGTCTCCGTGATGGACCTGCTGCCGCTGGGCCATGCGATCGGTGCCACCGTGCCCTTCGCGCTGCTGGGACTGGTGACCTGCGGCCTGCTGATGCTGACCGCTTGGGTGCAGGCGCGCGCCACCATGTACACCGTTACCGACGCCCGCGTTGTCATGCGCATCGGCGCCGCCCTGACGCTGACCCTCAACCTGCCCTATACGCAGGTAAGCAACGCCATGCTGGACCTGCGCAAACGCGGCACCGGCACCATCGCGCTGGAAACCATGGGCGAGACGCGGCTCAGCTATTTGGTCTGCTGGCCTCACGTACGGCCCTGGCACATGCGGCGGACACAGCCTGCCCTGCGCTGCATCCCGCAGGCCGAGAAAGTCGCGGGCCTGATCGCCGAGGCGGCAGAGGCGCGTGTATCGATCCCGAAGGTCGCGCGCAGCACCCCTGCCCGCGCCGTGGCAGCGGAGTAAGCCGATGACCACGCAAACCCGCCCCCGCATCCACGCCAAGCCCGAAGATATGGTGCCGCGCGCCCTCGTCCGGGTCATGTTCGGCCTTGTCGCCAGCGTGCTGGTAATCGTCAGCCTCGCCACCTGGAGCGGCCGCGCCCCCGACGCGCAACCGCCCTCAGCCCCGATCATCGCCGAACGCGCGATCATCCTTTCGGGTGATGCTTCCGGCGCGGCCCGCGTGCTTGATGCCAATGGCTCCGTGATCGCCGATTTCGCCTCCGACAAAGGCGGCTTCGTCGCTGGTGTCGAGCGCGTCATCGAACGCACGCGCCTGCAGGCCGGTGCCGACCCGGCCGCCCCCGTTCTGTTGCAATTGCGTGCAGGCAATCGCCTTTCG
>JBFFFS010000161.1:0-6566 GCA_041557855.1 Roseobacter sp.
AAGCTCTTTGGCGAGCTTGCCGAGGGATTTCTCCAGCCGCGCTTTTTCCTCGCCGATGTCGATCACATCCGCCAGCGGCAGCCCGAAGGAGGCACCCGGCACCGCAATGGCGACCGTGCCCTTGGGTGCAGCTTCCACGCGCTCCAGACCTTCGATGCGCGCAAGGCGCTTGATCATCGTCTCGTTACGGGCCCATGCGGACTCTCCGGCCGCGTCGATTTCCGTCACGATCAGGGGCACATAAAGGCCTGCAGGCACATGCATCTGCGCGCGTGCCGAGCGGATCGCCTCGATCAGGGAAATCACCCAGTTGATCTCCTGGTCGGCCGCGGCGTCGACAAGATCGGCAGTGGTGTATTCGGGCCAGTCGGCATGCACGAGCAGGGTGTCGCGGGTGCCGGTCTGCGCCCAGAGCTCTTCGGTGATGAAGGGCATTATGGGATGCAGCAGGATCATGCACTGGTCGAGAACCCAGGCCATGGTGGCGCGTGTCTCGGGCGCCAGTTCGGCATTGGCATCGTCCTGCAAAAGCGGCTTTGACAGTTCCACGTACCAGTCGCAGACCTTGCCCCAGACAAAGGTATAGGCTGCGTTGGCGGCGTCGTTGAAGCGGAAGTTTTCGAGGGCCGTGTCGATTTCCTCGCGGACCTTGGCGGTCTCTCCGATAATCCACTTGTTGACGGCAGCAGTGGGCTGCACATCCGGTGCACCGCCTGTGCACTGACCGTGCACCGATTGTGCGCGTTGCTCGAACACCTCGTTCATCTCGGCAAAGCGGCAGGCGTTCCACAACTTCGTGCCGAAATTGCGGTAGCCCTGAATGCGGGCCGTGGAGAGTTTCAAGTCGCGCCCCATGGCGGCCATGGCGGTGAGCGTGAAGCGCACGGCGTCCGCGCCGTATTCGTCGATCAGTTCCAGCGGGTCGAGCACGTTGCCGAGAGATTTCGACATCTTCTTGCCCTTCTCGTCGCGTACCAGCGCGTGGACATAGACGGTATCGAAGGGCCTCTCGCCCACGACGGCGTATTGCATCATCATCATCCGCGCGACCCAAAAGAAGATGATGTCGAAGCCGGTGATGAGCACGGAGGTCGGGAAGTATTTCTGCAGCGCCTCGTTCCGGGCGTCCACTTCCGCGTCTCCCGTCCAGCCAAGCGTGCCGATCGGCCAGAGCCCGGAAGAGAACCATGTGTCGAGGACATCGGGGTCACGTGTCAGGTTTTTCTCCGGCGCCATGGTGCGAGCTTCGGCCTCAGTAGGCGCGCAATACTCGTTGCCTTCCTCGTCGAACCACACCGGGATCTGATGCCCCCACCACAGTTGGCGGGAGATGCACCAGGGCTCGATGTTCTCCAGCCAGTTGAAATAGACCTTCTTGTCCTGCTCGGGGAAAATCTCCGTATCGCCGTTGCGCACGGCGTCGATGGCCGGGCCGACGATCCGGGCGGTGTCCACGAACCACTGATCGGTCAGCATCGGCTCGATCACCACCTTGGAGCGGTCGCCGAAAGGCTGCATGATCTTCCTGTTCTCGACCAGCGGGACCATAAGCGGCTCGTCTGATGGATCGAACTCGTCTGCCGGGTCGATGCTTTCAGCGGGGACCATGACGGCCAGCCCTTCGGCGGTGATCTGCGCGACCACCTTCTTGCGCGCCTCGAACCGGTCCAGCCCGCGCAAATCGTCGGGAACGAGGTTGACGGAGTCCGCCTCGGCCTCGGTCAGGGTCTTTTCGCCCTTGGCGACGGCCATGGCGATGGCGGCGGCTTCGGCGTAGGGCGCGCCGTCGTCGCGCATCGATGCCTTGGTGTCCATCAGTCGGTAGCAGGGGATGTCGCCGCGCTTTGCGACCCCGTAGTCGTTGAAGTCATGCGCACCGGTGATCTTCACCGCGCCCGAGCCGAAATCGGGGTCGGGGTAGTCGTCGGTGATGATGGGGATCAGGCGGCGGTGTTCTTTTGGCCCGACCGGGATTTCGCAAAGCTGCCCGACGATGGGCGCGTAGCGATCGTCCGAAGGGTGGACCGCAACCGCGCCGTCGCCCAGCATGGTTTCGGGCCGGGTGGTGGCGATGGAGATGTAATCGCGGGTCTCGCGCAGGGTGACGTTACCGTCCTCGTCCTTCTCGACATATTCGTAGGTGGCGCCTCCCGCGAGCGGGTACTTGAAGTGCCACATGTGGCCGTCCACCTCGATATTCTCGACCTCGAGGTCGGAGATGGCGGTTTCGAAATGCGGGTCCCAGTTGACCAGCCGCTTGCCGCGGTAGATCAGGCCCTTGTTGTACATATCGACAAAGACCTTGATGACTGCGTCGTGGAAATTGGGCGCGCCGCTGTCCGCGTCAGGGTCGCCCGGAGCGCCGCCCATGGTGAAGGCCTCGCGGGACCAGTCGCAGGACGCGCCGAGGCGTTTGAGCTGCCCGATGATCGTGCCGCGCGATTTGACCTTCTGCTGCCAGACGCGCTCGAGGAATTTCTCGCGGCCCATTTCGCGACGGGAGGGTTCGCCGTTTGCGGCCATTTCGCGTTCGGTGACCATCTGCGTGGCGATGCCCGCGTGATCCGTACCGGGCTGCCAGAGCGTGTCGTAGCCGCGCATGCGGTGCCAGCGGATCAGGATGTCCTGCAGGGTGTTGTTGAAAGCATGGCCCATGTGCAGAGAGCCTGTCACGTTGGGCGGCGGGATCATGATGGAAAAGGTCTCGGCACCCTCCCTCGCGTTGGCGCCGGCCTTGAAGGCACCGCCCTTTTCCCAGGCGGCGTAGAGCCGGTCTTCGGCTTCTTGAGCGTTGAATGTCTTGTCGAGCGCCATGGTTCCCGCGTCCTTTGGTTCCTTGGGGCGATGATCTAGCGGAGGAAAGAGCGGAGGGAAAGGTGGCTTGGCCCAATTTTGCCGAGCGGAGGGCGGCGGGCCGGCCGGGGCGGCAGGCAAAGCGCCAGCCCATCGGAGTGAGCGGGCCCTGCCCGGCGGTGCCGGGCGGTCGCATGATCCTGAGCTTATGCTGTGACCAGCGGTTCCCGTTCGCCTGCGCGGATGACCGCAGGGTCGTAGGGTTCGCGGGCAAAGACCTCGCGGACGCGGTTGGCGAAGTGGTCGATCGGGAGCGTGTCGTAGTCGGGATCGAAGCTCGACTGGTCCCAGCGCTCGCAGAACTCCGCGCAGTCGTCGAAATAGGGGTGACCCTTGTAAGCATCCCGCTTGTGCTGGTTGCCGCCAACGTGATGGCCGTAATAGAGCATCTGGAAATCGCCGTGCTTTTCGACCACCCATGTGCATTGCTCGCGCACGAAGGGGCGCAGGATGGTGGCGGCGTATTCATCATGGTTGTAGGGCGCAAAGATATCCCCGATGTCATGCAGCAGGGCTGAGACGATCCAATCCGTATCCGCCCCGTCGCGCTCGGCCCGGGTGGCCGATTGCAGGGAATGGCCGAGCCGCGTGATCTGGTAGCCGGAGAGGCTTTCGTCGAGGCTGACGAGTGCTGTCAGCAGCCGGTCGGCGGTGCCTTTCGTGTATTCGATTTCGTGTTTGGTGAGGAACTCGTAATCCTCGCGGGTGCCGTCCTTCATCGCGGTGAAGCTGACCTTGTCCATTTTCTCGCGCGCTCCTTGCTGGCGGGGCCCGTGGCTGCGCGGCCATCGGCGACCGGTGTCTGTCCGCGCAGAGCATAGCGTGCAGCGAGGTGACAGGAAAAGAGCCAACAGCGTCGCGCAGTCTGCCGTTTGCGGCTTTTGCCGCCGCTGGCGGGATGATAGGCCGGACCTGACTGGACACGGGCGGCACCACCGCTACTGTCCCCTGTACCGATCGGGTCGCGAAGGAGCCTCTAAAGATGGATAAATTCGGAAAATCACAAGCGGTGCGCCGGGTAGAGGATGTCCGCTTCCTGACAGGCGAGGGTCGTTACGTGGACGATATCGCGCCGAAAGATGCGCTCTACGCCTTCGTTTTACGCGCGCCCGTGGCTCATGCCACGATTACCGGGCTCGATGTGTCGGAGGCACGCGAGTCCGACGGGGTACACGCGGTGCTGACCGCGCAGGACCTCAAGGACGCGGGCATCGATTTCGCAATGGCCGGATCGACCGTGAAAAACCGCGACGGCAGCCCGGGCGCAAGCCCGCGTCGGGCACTGCTGGCCGAGGACAAGTTGCGCTTTGTGGGGGAGCCCGTGGCTTTCGTCGTTGCCGAGACCCTCGACCAGGCCCGCGATGCAGCCGAACTGATCGAACTTGATTACGACGATCTGCCTGCGAAGATGGACATTGAGGCCGGCGGGCCGACGATTCACGATGTAGCGCCCGACAACCGCGCCTTCGACTGGGGCATGGGTGACGAGGCCGCGACAGAGGCCGCATTTGCCAGCGCCGCCCGGACCGTGAGCCTCGATGTGCCGGACAACCGCATTATCGTCAATTCGCTGGAGCCCCGCGGCTGCTACGCGGAATGGGAGGGTGACCGTGTGCACGTCAGCCTCGGTGGGCAGGGCGTCTGGGGGCATAAATCCGAGATCGCCCGGGCGCTGAACCTCGACCCCGAGCAGGTGCGGGTGACCAACCCCGATGTCGGCGGCGGTTTCGGCATGAAGGGCTTTCCTTACAACGAATATTTCCTCGCAGCGCAGGCCGCCCGGGTCACCGGCCGCCCGGTGCGTTGGATGTCCGAGCGCACCGAGGCGATGCTGAGCGACAACGCCGGGCGCGACCTGACCAGCCGCGCCGAATTCGCCTTCGACGAAAACAACCGCATAACCGCCTACCGGGTACACACCAAGTGCAACCTCGGGGCCTACAACAGCCATTTCGGCCAGTTCATCCAGAGCCAGTTGTTCAGCCGCGTGCTGATGGGGGTCTATGACGTACAGACCACCTGGCTGCGGGTCGAGGGTATCTACACCAACACCACCTACGTGGATGCTTACCGGGGTGCGGGCCGCCCTGAGGCGATCTACGTGCTGGAGCGGCTCATGGACCGCGCCGCGCGCGAGCTGGGCGTGGACCCGCTGGAATTGCGCCGGATCAATTTCATCAAGCCGGACCAGTTCCCCTACAATACCGCTACCGGCGAAACCTACGACGTGGGCGATTTCGACAAGGTGCTGCGCCGCGCCGAGCAAGAAGCCGATCTGGCGGGCTTCGGTGCACGCAAATCGGCGGATGCGAGCCGGGGGCTGCTGCGCGGCGTGGGGCTTTGTTACTATATTGAAAGTATTCTGGGCGATCCTTCGGAAAGCGCGCGCGTCGCCTTTAACGAGGATGGAACGGTGAATATCTATGTCGGCACACAAAGCACGGGTCAGGGGCATGAGACCGTCTATGCGCAGTTTCTCAGCGACCAGACCGGGATTCCGGCCGATCTGATTCACGTGGTGCAGGGCGACAGCGACCTCATCAAGCAGGGCGGAGGAACGGGCGGGTCGCGCTCGGTCACGGTGCAGAACAACGCCACGCTGGCGACGGTGGACACGATGAAGGCCGCCTTTACCGATTTTCTCGCCGATGAGATGGGTGTGCCGGCAGCACAGATCGATTTCGACGATGAACGGTTCCGCGCCGAGGGGTCCAACCTGACGCCGACCATGCTGGATGTGGCGCAGATGGCCCGCGAAAAGGGACGAGAGGACCTGCTTACCCATGAGGAGCGGCGCAAGCTAGATGCCCGGAGTTTTCCCAACGGTTGCCACATATGCGAGGTAGTCATTGATCCCGACACAGGAGTCGTGACCGTGGAGCGTTACACCGTCGTTGATGATTTTGGCAATCTGATCAATCCGCTGCTGGCGGAAGGGCAGGTGCACGGCGGCGTCGCACAGGGCATCGGCCAGGCGATCAGCGAGCACGTTGTCTTTGACAAGGACGGGCAGTTGCTGACGGCAACGTTCATGGACTACGCGATGCCGCGGGCAGATGGTATCCCCAGCATCCACTTCACGTCGGAGCCGGTGCCCTCTACGGCCAATATCATGGGAATGAAGGGATGCGGCGAGGCTGGTACCGTTGGGGCGCTGGCTGCAGTGGCCAACGCGGTGCAGGATGCGCTTTGGGACCACGGGGTGCGGCAGGCAGATATGCCGTTCACACCGCTGAAGGTTTGGGAGTTGTTGAAAGGTGAGGCAATCGCGGCGGAATAAGGGCTGGTTTTACTGGCTGCGCGGGCGTCTTTGGCGACGCCCGGACAGTGATTTCGGTCCCCGCCGAGGCCCTGTCACCCATGTTGTCATACTCGATGGCACCATGTCCTCGCTGGAGCCGGGCAACGAGACCAACGCGGGGCTGACCTACCGGTTGTGCCGCGAAATGGGCAGTCAGCTGTCGATCTATTACGAACCGGGACTGCAATGGCGCGACTGGCGTTCGGCCCGCGACGTCATCATGGGGCGGGGCATAAATCGGCAGATTCGCCGTGCCTACGGCTATCTCGCCTCGCGATATCGGCCCGGCGACCGCATTTTCCTCTTTGGCTATTCGCGCGGTGCATACGCGGTGCGGAGCCTCGCGGGGATGATAGATCAGATGGGCCTTTTACGCGCCGACGAAGCGACCGAGCGTAACATCCGCGACGTC
>JBFFFS010000162.1:0-6565 GCA_041557855.1 Roseobacter sp.
GGAACGCGATATCGCCATCCGCGCCAATGCCGACACCCCGGCGGACGCACAGACAGCACGCAACTTTAATGCTGAAGGCATTGGGTTGTGCCGCACGGAACATATGTTTTTCGAGCCTGGGCGGCTGACGGTCATGCGCGAAATGATCTTTGCCGAAGGTTCGCAGGACCGCCGTGCGGTTCTGGAACGCTTGCTGCCCATGCAGCGCGCCGACTTCACGCAGCTCTTCCGTATAATGGAGGGCAAGCCGGTCTGCATCCGGCTGTTCGACCCGCCGCTTCACGAATTCCTGCCGGCGGATCGGGCGGGTCAACGTGACCTCGCGGATGCGCTCAATCTGTCTCTGTCAAGTGTGACGCGGCGGATCGAGGCGATGACCGAATACAACCCCATGCTGGGGCTGCGGGGTGTGCGGCTCGGCGTGACGGTGCCGGAAATTTACGAGATGCAGGCGCGGGCGATTTTCGAGGCGACACTGGATGCGAGCGCCGAAGGCGCGCCGGTGGTCCCGGAGATCATGATTCCCCTGGTCTCGGCCTGCCGCGAAGTCGAATTGGTTAAAAGTTCCATCGACGCTGTTGCGTCCGCGGTACGTCTTGAGCGCGGGCAGGCCTTCGACTACCGCCTTGGTGTCATGGTCGAAACCCCGCGCGCGGCAATCCGTGCCGGCGATATCGCACCCCATTGCGCGTTTCTGAGTTTCGGAACGAACGACCTGACCCAGATGACCTATGGTTTGTCGCGCGACGACGCGGGCCGCTTCATGTCAGCCTATGTACAGCAGGGCGTGTTTCCCGAAGACCCTTTTCACACGCTCGATACCGATGGCGTGGGCGAGTTGTTGCAGATCGGAGCGGAAAGAGGGCGCGCTGCTAAACCGGATATTACACTGTCGATGTGCGGCGAGCATGGCGGCAACCCCGAATCAATAGGCTTCTGCCGCGACGCCGGATTCGACTATGTGTCCTGTTCCCCGTTCCGTGTTCCGGTGGCGCGACTAGCTGCCGCACAGCTTGCGATAGCACACAATATGTTGTGTCCTGACGTGAATTGACATCTAAATATGGAGCAATTTTCGGTAGAAACTGAGCGGATTTGCGTTCAGATTAACCAACAGGCAGTCCGTAAACTTTACGTCAACTTGTTCCTTGGGTAGAGAGCGCTCAATGAAATGGCGTGGGGGACGCAAGTGTGCGTTTGATCTACAAAACGATAACATCGTTGGTAGTTGGGCTATCCTTGGGCTTTTCCGGGGCAACATCCGTGTTCGCGGCCGGGGAAACTCCTTTCGATGCTGAGAACCGCAGCCTCGAGAATGTGACCGTCAAGCGGATGCGTGACACTGGCCTGAGCGACCTCGCTGTAACCGGTCGAACGGGTATCACGAAGAGCGCCACGCCTGTATCGCGTAATATTGAATTGTCGCGCGCATGGATCGATGCACAGCCCAAAGCCACGGGCGGGGAGCAGCTCAAGTGCCTCGCCGAGGCGCTGTATTTCGAAGCGCGCGGCGAGTCCGTGAAAGGACAGTTCGCGGTGGCGGAGGTTATTCTCAACCGCGTCGAGTCCGAACGCTTTCCCGATACCGTGTGCGGCGTCATCAATCAGGGGACGGGTGCAAAGTACCAGTGCCAGTTCACGTATACCTGCGACGGGTACAAAGAAGTGATCCGGGAGCCCCGTGCCTATGATCGTGTCGCAAAGGTTGCCCGTGCCAGCCTCGATGGTGTGGCACCGAAACTGACGGAAGGCGCCACGCACTACCACACCAAGGCGGTGCGACCGCAATGGAGCAAAGTGTACACGAAGACGGCCTCCATTGGCGTGCACATCTTCTACCGCCACACATGGCGCACTGCCAGCAACTGACGCATTCGGCACCTGGACTGACGGTCGCGACCTTGTGCATGACGGTCCAGCCTTTACAGTGAGGCTGTGAATGTCCCGGCAGCAAAGGTGCCGCCCATGACATCTGAAATAAGATTGGCGTTTGCCCATCCGTCGGAACGCTCCGAGGCGACGGCAGACGATATGCCGCTGGATCGCATTTCGTTGCGCGACCATATCGTCGAGGTCGAAATCGGTGCGTTTCAGGCCGAGCGTGGCGTGACCCAGCGCATTTGTTTCAATGTCGTCGTCGAAGTGCAGCCCTTGACTGGGCCCATCGACGACGATGTGGACCGCATCCTCAGCTACGACAGGGTGACCGAGGCGATCGCCACTGCGTTGGCCGATGAGCGTATCAATCTTCTTGAGACACTGGCCGAGCGTGTGGCCGAACGCATCCTGATGGAGCCGCAGGCCATTCGTGCGTTCGTGCGCATCGAAAAACTGGATCGCGGACCCGGCGCGCTTGGTGTGGAGATAGTGCGGGCCCGGAAAAAGGCGCTTGATCTGGTCAAGGACCTGGCGCCCGCCCTTCAACCGGAACTTGTTTATCTGAGCAATGACGCGATTGCCTCGGAGCATCTGACGGGATGGATCGATCAACTGGAAAAAATCGGGCGGCCGCTGATCTTTTGCGTCGGTGCGTCGGAAACGCCTGCGCCGCAGGTCGATCACCGTATGGCGCAGCGCCGCATCGACCTCCTGGCGATCGAGCAGAACGCATGGGTGCTGGCAGCACGGGACAGCCGGTGCGTAGTTGTTGCCACCCGGACCGAACTCGACTGGGCAATGAAAAACGGTCAGTCCTGCGTCTGGGCGCCATCCAAGATCGTGCTGGATGCCGTCGATGGCCCTTCTGCTCAGCCGCGCGATGCGGTGGCCCTTGCTGCATGGTTCGCCGCCGCGTTCGGCGCCGGGGAAATGATGGTCATCGGAGCGGATTTGCCCGAGGGCGCGTCCGTGCCGCTGCGCGCTGTCTCGGCAGACAGCGCAACTCTCTGAACGCCGATGTATCTTCGTCCAATTCTGCAATCAGGACCTGCGCGGCCCGAGGAAGCCCTGACGCTTGCAGGCGGCTGGACTTGGTTTACTCATGTGGAACTTTTGTGCCGTGAGGGCCCGGCACGCGTGGTGCCGCATAACGAACTGCCGGAGGACAAGCTCGCCCCCCTGACCCGTCCGCGTGCGCCGATTGCCGGCATTGATTTCAAACGGCCTGCGGTCATGGGTATCCTCAACATCACGCCGGATAGTTTCTCCGATGGCGGCCAACATGCCTCGGTCGCAGCAGCGCTTGCAGGAGCGGAACAGATGCAGGGGGCGGATATTCTCGATATTGGCGGTGAATCGACCCGGCCGGGCGCGGATTTCGTGCCCGAAGATACAGAGATCGGGCGGACCGCTCCGGTTCTCCGCGCCCTGCGCGATGCCGGGTTCCGCCAGGCGCTTTCGATCGATACTCGCAAGACAGTCGTTGCTGCGGCGGCTCTGGATGCCGGGGCCACTCTGGTCAACGACGTTTCGGGCTTCACGTTCGATCCGGGTCTGGCGCCGCTCTGCGCGGCGCGCGGCGCTCCTGTCTGCGTGATGCATGCGCAGGGCGACCCCGCGACCATGCAGGACGATCCGGTCTATGACGATGTTCTGCTGGATGTCTTCGACTTTCTGCAGGCACAGATCGAAAAACTGGTGGCGCTTGGTATTCCCCGGGACCGGATCATTGCTGATCCGGGGATCGGGTTCGGCAAGACGCTGGAGCATAACCTTGCCCTGCTTGGTCGCCTGTCGCTTTTTCACGGACTCGGCGTGCCGATTCTGCTGGGGGCCTCGCGCAAGCGCTTCATCGGAACCATCGGCGGGGCGGTTCAGACAGATCAGCGGATGCCCGGATCCCTGGCTGTGGCGCTCGCGGCTTTGAAACATGGGACACAAATTGTGCGCGTCCACGACGTGCCAGAGACCTGTCAGGCCATTGCACTTTGGCAGGCAGTCGTGGCAGGACACGTGCATGGATAAGCTTTTTGGAACTGACGGTGTACGCGGGACGGCGAACACCCATCCGATGACAGCCGAAATGGCTTTGCGAATCGGCGCGGCGGTCGGGCAGTACTTCCGGCGCGGCGGTGAACACGCGCATCGGGTTGTCATTGGCAAGGACACGCGCCTGTCCGGATACATGTTTGAAAACGCGCTGACGGCCGGGCTGACCTCGACGGGCATGAATGTGTTGCTGCTGGGTCCGGTCCCGACGCCTGCGGTGGGTCTGCTGACCCGGTCAATGCGCGCCGATCTGGGTGTGATGATCTCTGCCAGTCACAACCCCGCGCAGGACAACGGAATCAAGTTTTTCGGCCCGGACGGCTTCAAGTTGTCGGATGAGGCCGAGGGCGAGATCGAGGCGCTGATCGCCAGCGGCGTGGATCCGGTCGATGCGACCGGGATTGGCCGCGCGAAGCGCATCGACGACGGGCGTTTTCGTTATATCGAACGGTTGAAATCTTCCTTCCCGCGGCAGATGCGTCTCGATGGGCTGAAGGTCGTCGTCGATTGTGCCAATGGCGCCGCCTACCGGACCGCGCCCGAAGCCCTGTGGGAGCTTGGTGCAACCGTGATCCCGATCGGCGTTTCTCCGAACGGAAACAACATCAACGACGGCTGCGGGTCCACGAACACGCGACTTGCGGCGGAAACCGTAGTAGCGCACGGGGCGGATATCGGCATTTGTCTCGACGGCGACGCGGACCGCGTGATCCTGCTGGATGAAAACGGCAAGGTGGGTGATGGCGATCAGTTCATGGCGCTTATGGCAGAGCGTTGGGCAGAAGAAGGTTTACTGGCGAACGGGGCTCTCGTCGCTACCGTTATGTCGAACCTTGGGCTAGAACATTTTCTGGAGAGCAAGGGCCTGCGGTTGGAGCGGACCGCCGTGGGTGACCGCTATGTGGTCGAACGTATGCGCAGCGGCGGTTACAATCTGGGCGGAGAGCAATCGGGTCATATCGTGATGACCGATTACGGCACCACGGGCGACGGTCTGATGGCGGGGCTGCAGTTTCTTGCGGCGATGATCGAAACGGGAAAACCGGCCAGCGCGCTTTTGCATCGGTTCGACCCTGTGCCACAACTTCTCAAGAACGTGCGTTTTTCCGCTGATCAGTCGCCGCTCGAAGAGGCGTCGGTTCAGGCCGCCATCACTGATGCGGAGAACGCTTTGGGCGACAAGGGCCGTTTGCTGATCCGGAAATCAGGGACCGAGCCCTTGGTGCGGGTGATGGCTGAGCATGAAGATGCGGGGCTGATGGCGCATGCGGTGGACAGCGTGGTCGAGGCGGTGGCCGACGCGGTAAGCGGCAGTTAGACGCGGCGGAACAGGCGGGTAAGCGCGCCGTACTGGCTGAACCCCAAGCCTGCGAGAATCAGGGTCATGGCCCAAAGCAAGGAGGGCGGCAGCGGTTCGCCCAGTATCACTGCGCCCAGAACAACGGACCACACCGGTACCTGGTAACCGACCAGCGACATGAAAACGGGCCCTGCGGAGCGCACGACAAGCACTCTCAGAAAGCTCGCCGCCGCCGTCGGGACCAGGCCAAGAAAGGCCAGTACCGCCAGCGTCTTGCCATCCGGCAGCGGCGGCATTCCTTCGGCAATCAGAGCAGCGGGGATCACAACGCAGGAGCCGATCAGGAACAGGACGGCAGACAGGCCAATCGGGTCCACAGCAGGCAGGCGCCGCATCAGCACGGAGGATACCGCGTAACATCCTGCGGCGCCAAGACAAGCGATCCGCCCTGGCGTTTCCAGTAGGGCGCCGCTGCTTTCGAAGGCCTGACTGCCGATCAGCAGGCAAACACCCAGAAAACCAAGGATGAAACCCGTGATCTTTCGGGGGCTCATGCGTTCCCCGGGCACCAGAAAATGCGCGAGCGGCAGCACGATGAGCGAGACTGTTGCCATTGAAACGCCGGCAAAACCGGAGGTGACGAACTGTTGGCCCCAAGAAAGCAGGATAAAGGGCACGGCGGCGCTGAAGCAGCCGATCGTGATCGTGGCGAGCCAATCCCCGCGCCCGGCCTTCTTCTTGAAAAGGGAAAACCCCTGAAAGCTCCACAAGAGTGTCATCAGCAGGGCGGCAAATCCGATCCGCCCGGCTGCCAGCCAGAAGGGCGTAATCCCTTCGAGCGCCACTTCGATGACCATGAATGTGCCGCCCCAGGTGAGGCCCAGCACGGCAATCATCAACCAACTGGACGCGGTAATCTGAGGTGTGGCGTTCATGACTGCGACCTTTTGCGCGCTCAGCTCCCGGAACTCAGCGCCAAAGGCATCGTTTTGCCGGTGAAAGCTTAATTCAACACCGATAGGAGAAGATCAATGGAATTAACTCATCTCGTCGTAATTTTGGCGCTCGGGACCATGCTCGCATTCCTTATTTTCGCGCTGCTTGGCAAACACAAAACCGAAGCTCGGCGGCACAACCCTGATGCAACTAAATCTACTTTGGCCGCGGACAAGAGTTCTAAGGGAGAGCCGGCAGACGCGTGATCCCCGCACAGCCTTACAAAAACGGCCCGAAGCGACGCGCTTCGGGCCGAACTTTTTGTAAACTGCCGCCGCTTCACCAATAGCTATGGCGAGGCAAACTTGCAGTTAATCGATTAGTTCTTCGACTTATCCACCA
>JBFFFS010000163.1:0-6558 GCA_041557855.1 Roseobacter sp.
ACTCGAACAGGACAACCTGATCTTGCGAGAAACCCGCTTCGATCTCGCCAGTAACCGTCTGGTTCTTGTGAGCCCCGCGGGCGCGGGATCACCGATCGATCTGACGGATCGGGCAGCGCTGCCGGCCGCGTTAGGCAACGGCCGTCTCGCCATGGCGCTGGTGGATGCGGTGCCCGCCGGTATTTACGGGCGGACTGCCCTTGAGGCATTGGGCCTTTGGGATCAGGTCGCTCCGCAGGTCGCCCAAACTGACAATGTCCGCGCCGCGCTTGCACTGGTAACGCTGGGTGCCGCACAGTTGGGCGTGGTCTATGCAACGGATGCCCGAGCCGAGCCGAGAGTGACGGTGCGCGCGGTCTTTCCCGAAGACAGCCATCCGGTGATCCGTTACCCTGCGGCCATAACCCGTTCCGCGACCGGCCCGCTTGCAAAGGCATTTCTCGACCACCTGCGGCAACCCTCCTCTTTCGACATCCTGCGGCAGCACGGATTTGTCGTGCCGGTCGAGTGAGCCGAGTGTTGGACTGGCTTAGCCCTCAGGAATGGAGCGCCGTCGCCTTATCGCTCAAGGTCGCGTTCTGGGCCACGCTCGCAAGCCTGCCGGTGGCTCTGGTCACAGCACATCTGCTGGCGCGCGGCAGTTTCCCCGGCAAACAACTCTTCAACGGACTGGTACATCTGCCGCTTATCCTGCCGCCGGTCGTCACCGGATACCTGCTATTGCTGACCTTCGGCCCGCAGGCGCCGCTAGCGCAGTTGCTGTCGCAGTTCGGCATCGTCTTTGCGTTTCGCTGGACCGGAGCGGCACTGGCCGCGGCAGTCATGGCTTTCCCGCTGATGGTGCGGGCGATCCGGCTTTCACTTGAAGCGGTAGACCCCAAGCTGGAAGAGGCCGCCGCCACCCTCGGCGCATCGCGGGTCTGGGTCTATCTGACCGTAACGCTGCCGCTGATGCTGCCTGGTGTGCTTGCCGGAAGCATACTGGCCTTTGCCAAGGCGATGGGCGAGTTCGGGGCGACCATCACTTTTGTGTCGAACATCCCCGGCCAGACACAGACGTTGCCCTCTGCGGTCTATGCCTTTTTGCAGGTGCCGGGTGCGGAAAATTCGGCGCTGCGACTTGTGGTGATCTCCGTGGTGATCGCCATGGGGGCGCTGCTGCTGTCAGAGGTTTTGTCGCGCCGGATCGCTGAGCGGGTGCGCGGCACATGAGCCTCTCGGTGAATATCCGTCATCGGTTCGAAAACTTCGAGCTTGATGCGCAATTTGAGGCTCCGCGCGGTATCACGGTTCTGTTCGGGCGCTCGGGCTCGGGCAAGACGAGCGTCATCAATGCCGTGGCGGGGCTGCTGCGGCCCGACGCAGGCAGAATTACCAGCGGCCCACTCACTCTTTTTGACAGCGACGCAGGCGTCTGCCTGAAGCCCGAAAAACGCCGTGCGGGTTATATTTTTCAGGAAGGCCGGTTGTTCCCACATCTGAGTGTCAAACAGAACCTGCGCTACGGGCAATGGTTCTGCGGTGCTCCGAAAGACCGGCGCGAAGAGCAGCGCCTCATCGAGATGCTGGGGATCGGGCCTTTGCTCGACCGCCGCCCCGCCACACTGTCCGGAGGCGAGAAACAGCGCGTGGCGATCGGACGCGCGCTTTTGGCGCAACCGCACCTGCTGCTGGCCGATGAGCCCTTGGCGGCGCTCGATGCGGCACGCAAGGAAGAGATATTGCCCTACTTCGAAAGATTGAGGGATCATCTCGACATTCCCATTCTTTACGTGAGCCACGCCGCCGCCGAGGTGACGCGACTGGCCACCACCGTCATCGTATTGCAGACAGGACGCGTGGTGCGGCAAGGCCCGGCCGGTGAAGTACTGAGCGATCCGTCGGTGACCCCACTGGGCGCGCAATCGGCCGGGGCGCTGCTGCACGCTCATCTCGTTGCGCACCACCCCGACGGTATCAGCGAGGTCGAGGCGGGCGGATGCCGGTTGCTGCTGCCGCATGTGGCGCATCCCGTCGGCACCCCTTTGCGTATCCGCATCGAGGCGCAGGACGTGATGATCGCCACTACGCCGCCACAGAATATCTCGGCGCTCAATGTGCTGCCCGCGACAGTTTCCGGATTGCGGCTCGGGGATGGCCCGGGTGCTTTGGTGCAGGTGCAGGCGGGCGCGAATACACTGCTCGCGCGGATTACCCAGCGGTCTGCCAAGGCGCTGGATTTGCGGGAGGGAGCAAAGGTCTACGCGGTGCTGAAGGCTGTTTCGGTCCCGCCTGGCGCCATCGGAGACGGCAGCGGCACCTGACCAGCCGGTCAGGCGCGCGGCAGGATATCGAGCAACTTGCGCCGCTGTATCTTGCCAGACGGGCCTTTTGGCAATTCATCGAGGAAATGCACCAGATCGGGGGATTTGAAGCGCCCGAGGCGAACCTCGCAGATGCGCCGCAGCTCATCTGCCGAAAGCTCCGAACCTTCGCGCACCTTGACCGCGGCCTCAACGGTTTCACCGTAGCTTTCACAGGGCCGCCCGAAGGCCGCCGCCTCGATGACGTCGCTGTGTGAATAGAGCGCTTCGTCGATTTCGCGCGGCGCGATGTTTTCACCGCCCTTGATGATCAACTCCTTCAGGCGACCCGTCACGTAAAAGTTTCCATCTTTGTCCATCCGCCCCAGGTCGCCGGTGCGCAGCCATTCTCCGGCGAAAGTGTCTTTCGTCGCTTCGGGATTCTTGAGGTATTCCAGCATTACGTTAGGGCCGCTTACGGCTATCTCACCTTCGATTTCCGGCCCGCATGGTTTCTGCTGGGCATCGAGAATAGCCACACGGTTGCCAAAGGAGATCCCGGGGGAGCCGATCTTGCGCGGGCCGGGTGGCAGCGGATTGGACAGTATCTGCGCGGCCGTCTCGGTCAGCCCCATGGTCTCCACGATAGGTACCTCGAAGCGGGTCTCGAAAGCCGTCTGAACGTCGGGCGACAAGGGCGAGGAGGCCGAGCGCCCAAAGCGTAACCGTGCGCGGGTCTGCGCATCGGGAGTCTCTGAGCCGTGCAGCAGGTGGCTGATGATTGTCGGCACCACCGAGAACCACGTCACCCGGGCCCGTGCCGCATCGGACCAGAATGCACGTGCCGAGAACCTCTTGCTGAGGGCCAGCGATCCGCCGGAGACGAGCGCGCCCATCACGCTGACGCAAAGGCCGTTGATGTGATAGATGGGCAAGACGCAAAGCCCTCGGTCCTCGGAGGTCAGCGCGTGCGCCACGGTTGGTGTCCAACCGCCGGCGAGCAAGCTTGCATGGGTATGCACCACACCTTTCGGGCGCCCGGTTGTACCAGAGGTATACATCAAAAGCGCATGGTCTTGAGGCGAGAGATCGTAAAGCGGTGTGTCGTCGCCTTGTGCCGTCAGGTTGACCCGCTCGATCCCATCGGGCGCTGCCGCCTTGAAGATGTCGGATGCATCGTCATGCACGAAGGCGAGCCGCGCTTCGGAGTGCTCAAGCGCGTAAGTGATTGCATCACGCCCCGCTGCAAGATTGATCATCGTCGCCCGAAAGCCGCCGTACAGTGCGCCATAAAGCGCAAGAATCGCCTCTCTTCCATTTGGATGCAGGATCGCGACGCTCTCGCCTTTTTGCACACCCTTGCTCGTCAAAACCGCGGCGGTGCCACGTGAAAGGTCACGCAATTCGCGCCATGACAGTTCGCTCCAGTCCTCGGTGAAGACAAATGCCGTCTCGTCGCTTGTCGCACGTGCATCCAGCCAATCCCTGACTGTGCCCTGCGGCGGTATATCGATCTCGACCTTCATGCCGAGGTTGCTTTCCAGTAGTCGCCGAAAATCTCCTCCAGTTCCGGCTCGCGCGCAGGTATTTCGCGAATGACCTTCGCAGTCTGCATGAAATGCTTCCAATGCAGGTTGTCGTCCACGGAGTTGCCTCCCCAGGTGCCGCACCCCATGGACAAAGAGAAAGGCATCCCGTTGTTAAAGGCCCCGCCCGTGGCAAAACAATGGGCCTGATTGACGATCACCCGGCATGTCGGCAAGTCCAGCGCAAGACCGAGCGCACGGTCATCATCTGTCGAGTGCAGCCCGACCGAGTGCCCTGCCCCCTGAAAGGCCAGAATTCGGCCGGTGATGGCCACGGCCTCCTCGAAATCTGATGCGCGATAAAGCGCCGCGACGCGCGACAGTTTCTCACCCGACAGCGGGTGTTCGGGTCCAATCCCACTGGTTTCGACCGCGAGGAACTTGGTGTCAGGAGGCACCTCGGTCTCCATCCCCAATGCCACCAGCATCTTGTCGGCGTCCTGCGCGATAACGCTGCGGTTGAGGTGACCATCGGGCCAGAGCCTCTCGATGATCCTGTCGGCATCCGACACCACGGCTCCGCCCGCCGTGGCAAGGGCCGCAACAAAGGCGTCGTAGATCGCGTCGACGACGACAAGCGCATTTTCGGAACTGCAGGAGGTGGCATTGTCGAAGGTCTTTGAGGCCGCTATTTTTTCGGCGGCGGCCGCAAGATCGGCGGTTTCATCCACGATGACCGTAGCGTTACCGGCGCCGACCGCCAAGGCGGGCGTCCCGCTTGTGTAAGCGCGTCGCACGTTGTTCTGAGACCCCGTCACAACGATCAGGTCCGAAATCTCCAGCAGGCGCTGGGTCTTTTCCTTGGACCCCGGTGCCGGGACCATCTGCACGAGGTCATGATCCTCGCCGATTTTGTCGAATTCGGCATACACATAGGACAAAAGAACCTCGCAGGCCGGCACACCTTTTGGCGACGGCGAAAGCACGATGGCATTTCCGCATTTGAGCGCATTGATGATATTGTTGGCCGGGGTTGCTGCGGGGTTTGTCGATGGCACGACGGCCCCGATCACCCCCATCGGGCGGGCAATCCGCGTGATCCCGGTTTCCGGATCGTCCGAGATGATGCCGTGGGTCTTTGCCCCGGCAATGTCGCGCATCAGCCCGAGCGTTTTGCGATGGTTCTTTATGATCTTGTCATCCACATTCCCAAGGCCCGTCGTCTCGACCGACAGCTCGGCCAGATACCTGTTGCGCGTAGGCTCCATGATCGCCCATGCAGCGGCCTGCGCTGCGCGGTCATAGCGTTCCTGCGATCCGTTGGCTTCATAGCGCTGCTGAGCGGCGCGCGCCTTTGCCACGATGGCTTCGACCACATCAATGTCATCCTGCGCGTTCATGAAACTGTCCTGTCTTTGTCGAAGAGGTAGGAATGAGCCCGCGCCAGCCGCTGGGCGCAGCGCGGGCTGGTTAGTTCAGAGCCCCGCGAGAAGCTCCGTCAACGTCTCCTGGCGCTTGGCCCACATGTCGAGAACCTCGTCACGTGTCATCACGTGCATTGGCGAGCCACCAGCTTTCATCTTGCCTTGCACGCGGCTGTTTTCGAACATGGCAGGCACCGTCGCGGCAAGCTTGTCGATGATCGGTTGCGGCGTGCCCTTGGGCACCATCACACCGCGGAAGTTGACCGAGGCGTCGTCGATGTCATAGCCCTGCTCTTTCATTGTCGGCACGTCTGGGAGGAACTCATTGCGCTCCAGATCGAAGACGCCGAGGATCTTGACGTTCCCCGCTTCACGCGCGCGGAAGGCATCGGAGAGGTTGTTGACCCCGCCCAGCACCTCGCCAGCGATCACCGCTTTCATGGCCCCTGCACCACCTGCGTTGTTGGGGATATAGGCCAGTTTCGTACCGGTAGCTTTTTCCAGTTGCAGCGCGGCAATATGGTGGCCAACGAAGAGACCGGCCCCAGACAAGGTAAAGCTGCCGGGATTCTCTTCGGCATAGGCGATCACATCCGCCATCGAGTTGAATTCGCTGTCAGCGCCAACGACGAATACCGCAGGATCCGCGCCCCAGTTGGCGATTGGCTCGAAGCTGTCCACACTGTAGGACACGCCGCCTTCGATCGACTGGGCGATGAAGTGGGGCACGTTGTAGGCTCCCAGCGTGTAGCCGTCCGCATCCGCTTGTGTTGCCAGCCAGTTCCAGCCGACACGCCCGCCCGCACCTGGTTTGTTGAGGATCGCGATCGGCATGCCAAGCGCATCTTCGTTACCTGCCGTCATGGTGACGATGCGCGCCTGAAAGTCGGTAGCACCGCCGGCACCGTAGCTGACCATCATCATGACCGGGCGTTCGGGATAGTTCTCATGGCCATCCGCATTGGCCGTGCCGACCGTCGCCATGACTGCGAGGGCCGCTCCTGCAAGTAGTTTTTTCATTGGTAGTTACTCCCTGAATTTTGATTGCAGTGAAAGCGCGTGCGCTCAGAAAAGCACTTCGCGCGGTGTGTAGACTTTCAGAAGAAGGGCAAAGAGCCCGTACATTACAGCTATAAAACAGGCCGTTACGATCGCGCGCTTGAACCACGATTTCGGCGCGCTGTGTGGCGCTGGATCGTAAAGACTGAAGAGGATGAAGAACGCGATGGTGGTCGCGGTGTAGAACCCCAACCCCTTGGCAGCCCAGAAGATGTAGATGAGCGCCACGACAAGGCCGGGAAACAGATTGACGAAGGCGCGCACGCT
>JBFFFS010000164.1:0-6555 GCA_041557855.1 Roseobacter sp.
CATCGCAACCCGCCTCGAGGGCGCGGCGCGCGCGTGACAGCACCAGGG
This sequence comes from Roseobacter sp., assembly GCA_041557855.1. Lineage (GTDB taxonomy): Bacteria > Pseudomonadota > Alphaproteobacteria > Rhodobacterales > Rhodobacteraceae > Roseobacter. Next base: position 49 of record JBFFFS010000164.1, read on the forward strand.
CGCGGACATCGCACTCGAAACCCAGATCATCGAGATCGCCCTGGTCGAGGCTGGTGAGCGCGGTCACGGCAAGCACCCGCCCCCCGGTGGCGACGATCTGACCGTTCGTACTGGACGTGCCCGCATGGAAGATCATCTGGCGGCTGTTTTCAGTCAGCGCATCGAGCCCGCGAATGGCCGACCCCTTTTCGTAGGCACCCGGGTAGCCATTCGCAGCCAGCACCACGGTCAGCGCATGATCCTCTGCCCAGTTGACCTGCGCATTTTCCAGCCGACCCTCTGCTGCGGCCTGCATCAGGTCGAGCACCTGTGCCCCCAGCCGCATCATCAGCACCTGGCACTCCGGATCGCCGAAACGCACATTGTACTCCACCAGACGCGGAGCGCCGTCGGCGATCATGAGGCCGACGAACAGCACGCCCTGAAACGGCGTGCCGCGCCGCGCCATCTCGGCCATCGTCGGGCGCACGATTTGATCGAGCGCGGCCTGCGTCACCTCGGGTGTCATCACCGGGGCCGGCGAGTAGGCCCCCATACCGCCGGTATTGGGGCCTGTATCACCTTCGCCGACTCGCTTGTGATCCTGCGCCGTGCCGATTGGCAGCACAGTCTCGCCATCGCAGAGTACGAAAAAAGAGGCCTCTTCGCCTGACATGAATTCCTCGATCACCACTTCCGCGCCCGCGCTGCCGAAAGCGCCGCCGAACATGTCGTCGATGGCCGCGATCGCCTCGTCCTCGATCTGGGCGATGATGACACCCTTGCCGGCTGCCAGCCCGTCGGCCTTGATGACGATCGGTGTGCCTTGCGCGCGCACGTGGGCCTGCGCGGCGGCGGCGTCGGTGAAATGAGCATAGGCAGCCGTCGGTGCGCCTGCCGCGTCACAAATCTCCTTGGTGAAGGATTTCGAGGCTTCGAGACGCGCGGCCTCGGCGCTGGGGCCAAAAACCAGAACGCCGGCGTCGCGAAGCCGGTCCGCGACCCCCGCCGCGAGCGGCGCTTCGGGGCCGATGATGACGAAATCCACCGCGTTTTCCTCGGCAAAGGTTGCAACGGCACCTCCGTTTTCGATGTCGAGCGCCGCGCATTCCGCGATATCGGCAATACCGGCGTTGCCGGGCGCGACGATCAGCCGGTCGCATTTCGGGTTTTGCATCACGGCCCATGCAAGGGCGTGTTCGCGCCCTCCGCTGCCGAGGATAAGAATGTTCATGGGGGTGCTCCCGATCTGCTTGGCCTTGCCCGCCTGCCGTTCTAAGCTGCGCTGACACGCGTGACAACACCCGAGGCCCGATGGACCTGCTCGACAACCCCGATCCGGGGCAAAACATCCCTGAATATACCGTGAGCGAAATTTCCGGCGCGGTGAAACGGACGCTGGAAGGCGAGTTCGGGCGTGTACGTGTGCGCGGCGAGGTCAGCCGCGTCGTCAAGGCGCGTTCGGGCCACATGTACTATGACATCAAGGACGACCGGAACCAGCTTGCCTGCACCACCTGGAAAGGGCAGGTGGCACGGCTCAGCGTGATCCCCGAAGAGGGGCTGGAGGTCGTCGTGACTGGTCGGATCACCGCTTATGGCGCGCAGTCCAAGTACAACATGAACGTCGAGGAGGTAGCGGTCGCCGGCAAGGGCGCGCTGATGGCGCTCTTGGAAAAGCGCAAGAAGCAGTTGGAGGCCGAGGGGCTCTTCGATCCGGCGCGCAAGAAGCCGTTGCCCTATCTGCCGGAGATCATCGGAGTCGTGACTTCGCCCACGGGTGCTGTGATTCGTGATATCCTGCACCGGTTGCGCGACCGGTTCCCGCGCAAGGTCCTGATCTGGCCGGTGGCCGTGCAGGGCGAGAAATGCGCTCCGGAAGTGGCCCGCGCAATTGCCGGGTTCAACGCGCTCACGCCGGGCGGCGCGCTGCCTCGTCCCGATTTGCTGATCGTGGCGCGCGGCGGCGGGTCGGTGGAAGATCTTTGGGGCTTCAACGAGGAGATCGTCGCCCGTGCCGCTGCCGCTTCGGAAATTCCGCTGATCTCGGCGGTTGGGCATGAAACTGACACCACGCTGATTGACTACGTGTCGGACAAGCGCGCTCCGACGCCGACCGCCGCCGCAGAGCTTGCCGTTCCGGTGCGCCACGAATTGATCGCTTGGCTCGACGGGCAGGATACGCGGATGCGGCAGGCGCTGAGCCAGGGGCTGACCCGGCGCGACCAGCGCCTGCGCGACATGGCGCGGGCCCTGCCGCGCCCCGACAGCCTGCTGGAAACGCCGAGGCAGCTTGTCGATACCCGTGGCGCGCGCCTTGCTCCCGCGTTGATTGCGGGCGTGCAGAAGCGCAAGGTGCGGCTGGCAGATATCAGTGGCGGGCTGCGTCCGGTAGCGCTGCTGCGCGCAGTAGAAGGCGAGAAGCGGCGCTTGTCCGAGACCTCGAAACGGTTGATCCCGGCGCTGGAGCGCGCGGTCGCCGGCAAGAGCGACCGGCTCTCGACGCAGTCGCAGCGGTTTCGGCCGGCGGTTTTGGCACAGGAATTTGCCCGACAGCGGACGCAGTATGATGACGTGGCCCGGCGCCTCGCGGAAGCGGCAGTGCGTCAGATCGCCCAGTGGCGGCAGAAAACTGACGCGCTTGGCCGGCTCAATGAAACGCTGAGCTACAAGGCAACGCTGGCACGCGGCTTTGCGGTGGTGCGCAGCGAAGGGACGCTGATTACCGAAAGCGCTGCCGCCAGCGCGGCGAGCACGCTGGAGATCGAATTCGCCGATGGTCGCGTGACCGTGGGCAACAAACCCGCCACGCGCCGCAGCGCGAAGAAGCCACCGCCGGAACAGGGCAGCCTGCTCTAGCCTGCCGCGCCTAGTTCAGACGCCTATTTCCGGGCCGAGACATATCATGTCCTGATCCACATCGCGCGCCTCGTAAAGCTCGGTCGCTCCAGGCAGATTTTCAAACCGTGCGATCAACTGTCCCTGTTCCTCGTGAAAGGCCCAGCACTGCGGGTCCGGATTGTCCTCATAGATAAAGCAAATCTGGCCGTCCTCTTCGTACCAGGTGCCATCCTTGCATTTGCCGTCGAGGAATGACCACCGCACCCGTTGATTGTCCAGATAGACCTCGGCCCCGTAGGCCTCACCGTTTTGACCGTAGAACAAGGTCTTGCCGCGGGTATAGGCATCGAACCGCTCGGCGTTCATCGGCTCGGCGGCCCCGGCCTGATTGAGATGCAGCACGAGTGCAGTCAGCACGGCGAAAACGAATGTGAACCTTGGGACCATGAAACACCTATTTTGAAAAAGCAGCAGACGGAACTGGCATGTCGGCGGCGGGCTGTGGAGGGAGCGTGCCATGAGGCGGGGACCAGACCCGCGCGCGCGGGTCCATGAGCCGCCGCCAGAGCGGCGGGATCAGCGCGATTGCGCCCATCACCGGGAGCGCATGCGGAAGCACCGGCATTTGCTGGGCATCCAGTGCAAGGTCCGTGAAAGGCTTGCCGGCAGCCATGTGGTGATCGGAATGCAAGGGCGCGTTGAGCATCAAGGCGGCCGAGTAGGGCTGCGGGGCGTTCCAGCTGTGCTGCGGCCCCATCGGCTCGGGCTTGCCGTTCGCGCCGATAGCCCGGCGCAGACCGTAGTGCTGCACATAATCCGACAGCAAAAGCTGCATCTGTGCGTGTGCCGAGATGATCAGCAGCACCAATACTCCTACGCGCCCGCCAAGGACTGCCGCCGCCAAGAGCGAGAGTGCCGAACCGCCGAGATACCACAGGTAGGGATGCCGCCAGAGGGCGTGCTCCGCGCGGCGCCGGTTTTCGGCCGCGAGGCCGGCCAGGAATTCGGCACGGGTCGCAGTCAGTGCGTAGCGATAGAAACCCCGGCCCAACGGAGCGGAATTGGGATCGCGGGCGGTGCCTGCATGGACGTGATGAACCAGAAGGTGGGCGGAGACATGCTGGCCGTTGAAGATCGAACTGTAGATTGCGGTGCCCAGCCAGCGGCTGGCGCGGTTTTTGCGGTGGATCAGTTCGTGCGCGCATGAATTCGAAACCTGTCCTGCGAACAGCCCTGTCGCAACGACCAGCGCCACTTTCTGCCCGGTATCGAGCGGCGCGCTCTGACCAACCGCCCAGATTGTTGCACCCAGCGTGGCGAAATGCGCAGCCCCTACCGCCCAGGGTAGCGGGCCTCCCAGGCCGGTGGTGGCTTCGATGCCCGGACCGAGGCGATCCATCACGATGACCATCAGGGTCAGGCTGGCCAGCGCCGCCAAGGGCCACACCCCGCCCTGGAAGCCTGCCAGCAGAATGAGGCCGGCCGGCAGCAGGGTGGCAGCAATATAAAAAGAGCGGGCGGCGGGTTCAGACATGTTAACCCTCTCTTTACCTCTATCACCCGGCTGCGCAAAGCATCGCGTTGTGACGCGGTTAATGGCGTAAGTTTCGGATCGGACACGGATGTGTCGTTTCTGGCCGACAGAGAGGGCGGGTTTGACGCTACCGTGACGCCACCGGGGCTGTTAGCGTCCCGGCAGGCGACACAAGACCGGACATCCCGCGCGCGGGTTTGGAGACATGATCATGGCACTGGATCAAACTGAAAAGACACCCCGCAAGGGTGTGTGGAAGTCCGGCAAGGGCAAGGGGCGGCGTCATACGAAAGGCCGTCAGCTTGACGATCAGGCCTGGGACGAGGTCAAGGCGCTGCTCGGGGATGCGCCGCGCCGCAGGGATCTGCTGATCGAACATCTGCACAAGCTGCAGGACCGCTTCGGCCACCTGTCGGCGGCGCATCTGCGCGCGCTTGCCGAAGAGATGCGCCTGTCCATGGCCGAGATATACGAAGTGGCCAGTTTCTATGCGCATTTCGACATCGTCAAGGAAGGCGAGCTGCCGCCCCCCGCGTTGACCATCCGCGTGTGCGACAGCCTCTCATGCGAACTGGCCGGGGCACAGGCGCTCAAGGCCGCGCTGGAGGAAGGGCTGGATGCGTCGCAGGTGCGCGTGTTGCGCGCGCCCTGCATGGGGCGTTGCGACACCGCGCCGGTGCTTGAACTGGGGCATGCGCATATCGACCACGCCACCCCGCAGAAAGTGGAGGCCGCCATCGCCGCCGGTCACACGCACGCGTACATACCCGACTACCAGGATTACGCGGGCTACGTGGCGGAGGGCGGCTACCAGACCCTTGCGCATCTGCGCGCAGGCGGCGACTGGGAAGCCGTGCAGGAGCAGGTGCTGGCATCGGGCCTGCGCGGGCTGGGCGGAGCCGGGTTTCCGTCAGGCAAGAAGTGGGGCTTCGTGCGCGCCAATCCGGGGCCGCGCTACCTCGCCGTCAATGGAGACGAGGGCGAGCCGGGAACCTTCAAGGACCGTTATTACCTCGAACGCGTACCGCATCTGTTTCTCGAAGGCATGCTGATCGCGGCCTGGGCCGTGGAGGCGGAAACCGCCTTCATCTACATGCGTGACGAATATCCGGCGGTGCTGGAAATCCTGCGCCGCGAGATCGCTGCTCTAGAAGACGCAGGGATCGTCGCCCCCGGTTATATCGATCTGCGCCGCGGGGCGGGAGCCTATATCTGCGGCGAGGAAAGCGCGATGATCGAAAGCATCGAGGGCAAGCGCGGGTTGCCGCGCCACCGTCCACCCTTCGTGGCGCAGGTAGGCGTCTTTGGCCGCCCGACGCTAGTTCATAACGTAGAGACGTTGCACTGGGTGGCACGGGTCTGCCGTGAAGGGCCGGAGGTACTGTCGGGCACCGAAAAGAACGGCAGGAAAGGCCTGCGCAGCTATTCTGTTTCCGGGCGTGTCGAGAAACCGGGCGTTTACCTGCTGCCCGCCGGCTCCACCATCACCGATATCATCGCCGCCGCAGGCGGCATGGCGCAGGGCCACAGCTTCAAGGCCTATCAGCCGGGCGGGCCGTCCTCGGGCATCCTGCCTGCAACAATCAACGACGTGCCTCTGGATTTCGATACGCTGCAACCGCTGGGATCCTTCATCGGTTCGGCCGCTGTTGTGGTTCTGTCGGATCGGGATTCAGCCCGGGCGGCGGCGCTCAACATGCTGAGGTTTTTCGAGGATGAAAGTTGCGGCCAGTGCACGCCCTGCCGGGTCGGCTGCGAAAAGGCCGTGAAGCTGATGCAGGCGGATCACTGGGATCAGGGGTTGCTGGAGGAACTCAGCACCGCCATGGTCGATGCCTCCATCTGTGGTCTGGGCCAGGCGGCGCCGAACCCGATCCGGCTGGTGATGAAGCATTTCCCGGAAGAAATCTGACGCCATTTCGTGATCGCGCCATTGCCGCGCCCGCGGGAGTGCCGCGGCGATGGCATCGTTGCGGTCGTGGAGTTCGGGAAAACGAAGTTTCCGCTTCGGCCTTTTCAATTCTGTGCCCGCGTATTAGGTGAGGATCACGACCGCAGCGGGGAATATGCATGGCCTTTTTCAAGAAGCTCAAAGACAGGTTGTTCAAGTCCTCTTCGAAGATCGACGAGGGGCTTGAGGCAATTGTCGATGA
>JBFFFS010000165.1:0-6552 GCA_041557855.1 Roseobacter sp.
ACCGGGCAGGCCGGGGTGGTGAGCTCGACCTTGAAGGCGACGTTCGCGCCGTCGATCGCGACGTCCTTGACGAAGCCGAGGGAGACGATGTCGCGATGGAGGTCCGGGTCGATGACCGCGCGCAAGGCGTCGAGGCCGACACCGGCCATCACGGAGACGATTTTCTGCGCGGGCGACCATGTGAGCGAGGCCGCGACGTCTTCCCAAATGGTTGGACGCAAACAGAGAAAGACCACTTCCGAGGCGTCAAGCACCTGCTGGTTTGGCCTGACGGCAATACCCAGGTCCGCCCGTGCCAGCGCCCCGGCCGTTTCAGCATTGCGTTCGGAGACGGTGACGCTGTGCCCGGCGCGCGCAAGGGCGCGTGCCATCGGGGCGGCGATATGTCCGGTACCGATGAATCCGATGCGTTTCATGATGCAGGAGCCCAAATGTTGATAACGGCATTTGCAGGTTTGGCCACGGGTGCCACGTTAACGCTCAGAAAGCTCATGCCAGGGCCCCCTCTATTGCAGAGAGTTCGGTGTTCATGGCCTCGATAACTGTCTCCAGCTGGCGCTTTTCCGTATCGTTCAGCGGCTGTAGCGGCTTGCGCGGCGGACCCGCATTAATTCCACGCCCCTGCAGACCATGTTTGATGCATTGGACGAATTTGCCGCCCTGCTCCAATACGCGCATCAGCGGCAACATTGCCGACATGATCGCCCTACCCTTCACGAAATCGCCGTCACGCACGCAAGCGCGGTAGAGGGCAATATGGGCTTCAGGTGCGAAATTGGACCCGGCGCAGACCCATGATCTTGCACCCCAGGCGAAGAACTCCAGCGCCTGATCGTCCATACCGCAGCTCAGCGCGATATGCGGATAATCGCGCGCCAGCATGTGAAGCCGGTCCGGATCGCCAGAACTTTCCTTGATCGCAGAAAAATTCGGGCTGTCAACGAGCCGGTCGAGGCATGCCGCGCCCATGTTGACGCTCATCCGGCCGGGGTAATTGTAAAGCATGACCGGAAGTTTCGCCGCACGGTCGATGGCTTGGCAATGCAGCGCGATCTCTTCATCGGTCGGACAGGCATAGGGCGGCGTCGCGACGAGAATCGCATCGGCGCCGATATCACGCGCGGCATTGGCATAGATGATGCTGTCTTCGGTACGAATTGCGCCGGTGCCGACGATCAGTGGCACCCGCCCCGCGATCATGTCCTTCACCGCCGCCATCAGCTCGAGCCGTTCCTCCGGGGTCTGCGCGTAATATTCCCCGGTCGTGCCGGCAACGATTATGCCGTTTACACCCGCATCGGAAAGCAGGTCGACCACGCTTTTCAAGGTATCAATGTCGACCGAGAAATCCTCGGCGTAAGGGGTGACGATCGGGGTATAAATACCATCAAACTGCATGGCGCCTATCCTTTGTGTCAGCCAGATTCACAGGCAACGGGTCAGGCCGCACGAAACGTTCCATGCGATCGCGCGACAGATCCCAATGCTGCAATGTCAACTCGACCGCCCGCACGGCATCCCGCGCCGCGATTGCCGCTATCAGCGCCTCGTGCTGTTGGCTGGCCGTATCGATCAGGTCAGCTTCTTGCTCGGTGGCAGGTCGGTAGAATGTTTGACTGAGACGGGTATGGTCGATCAGCAGGCGATCCAGCGAGGCAGAAAGATAAGGGTTGTGCGCCATATCGCCGATGAGCGCGTGAAATCGGTGGTTGGCCAGCACAGCCTCGCCTGGACGCCGGATCTGCACAGAGTTTGCATATTCATCCTGCGCCTTTTGCAAATCGTCCATTTGGCGCGCCGTCCTATGTTCTGCGGCGAGGCGGCTGATGTTGGCGTAGATCATCGGAGCAGTCTGGAAAAAGATGCGCAGCACCGCCACGTCCATCGAAGCAACCTTGGCACCGCGGTGATCGGCTAGCGTGATATAGCCAGCCCCCGCCAGCCGCTGCAGCACTTCGCGCAGCGGCGTGCGGGACATACCGTACTGCCGTGACAAAGATGCCTCGTCGAGGATGACGCCCGGCTCAAGCTCCATGCGCAGAATGCGAAGTCGCAGATCGGTGTGGCAGTCTTCCTTGCTTGTGCTTGGCATTTAGGCCCCCGCTCTCTTGTATACATTTTGTGTACATTAAATATACTTGAAAGAACGACCAAAAAACGACATGGACACAGGGCTTCTGGTCGGTTTTCAACCGCGCAAGGAACGAACTAGGAAATAACGCACCGACCACCTGTAACTCATCGAATCGTTTACGGCCTGCGTACCGCTTGACCGCCAGCATGCGCCTCGCAAACATCTTCCGCTGCAGGGGCGTTCAGGTCATCTTAGGCCCATCGCAAGAGGCGGGTTTCCATGGCGTCACCCTTGGCTTATAAATGGCTCGCAGGACAAAGGGCTGACCTTAACAAAGCCCGCATGCCCCGAACGGTTGAGGACATACATGACAAAAAAGAACCATGACGCCGATGTGGCCTTCATTCAGGCCCTGGCCGAATTGTTGCGGGAAAACGATCTGACGGAATTGCAGGTCAAACGCGACTACGGAGCGGACGACAGCCTGAATGTTCGGGTAAGCCGCCAGATGCATCAACAGGTGGTAACGCAAGTTGCTGCGGCAGCGCAGCCAGCACCGGCCGCCGCAGCTGCGGCCGCAGCACCCGCACCTGCTCCCGCATCGGCATCTTCAGCGGGAGAAGATCCCGCGGATCACCCCGGTGCGGTTACCTCGCCGATGGTGGGCACCGTCTATATGCAGCCAGAACCGGGTGCACCGGCGTTCATTTCCGTCGGCGCCACCGTTTCCGAAGGCGATACCCTGCTGATCGTCGAGGCCATGAAAACCATGAACCATATCCCCGCCCCCCGGTCGGGCACGGTCAAGCGGATCGTGGTCGAAGACGGCGCTGCGGTTGAATTCGGCACTCCGCTCGTCATCCTCGAATAGGAGCTGGCGACGATGTTCAACAAGATACTGGTTGCCAACCGGGGCGAGATTGCTCTCAGGGTCGTGCGCGCCGCACGCGAGATGGGCATCTCCACCGTTGCCGTGCATTCCACCGCCGACGCCGACGCCATGCACGTGCGCATGGCCGATGAAAGCGTCTGCATCGGCCCCCCTGCAAGCCCGCTGAGCTACCTTTCGGTCCCAGCCATCATTTCGGCCTGCGAAATCACCGGAGCGGAGGCGATCCATCCCGGCTATGGATTTCTGTCCGAAAATGCGGGGTTCGTGCAGATTGTCGAAGACCACGACCTGACCTTCATCGGCCCGACCGCCGAGCACATCCGCATCATGGGCGACAAGATCACCGCCAAGGAGACGATGAAAAAGCTTGGTGTGCCCTGTGTGCCAGGATCGGACGGCGGCGTGGCCACATTGGACGAGGCCAAGCGTCTCGGCGAGGAAATCGGCTATCCGGTCATCATCAAGGCGACCGCAGGCGGCGGCGGACGCGGCATGAAGGTCGCGCAGAATGCCAACCAAATGGAAAAAGCCTTCATGACGGCGCGCGCCGAAGGCAAATCGAACTTCGGCAACGACGAAGTCTATATCGAGAAATACCTGACCACCCCGAGGCATATCGAGATTCAGGTTTTCGGTGATGGCAAAGGACGTGCCGTTCACCTGGGTGAGCGTGACTGCTCTCTGCAGCGTCGGCACCAGAAAGTCTTTGAAGAGGCGCCGGGCCCGGCAATTTCCGCCGAGGAACGTGCCGCCATCGGCAAGACCTGTGCGGATGCCGTGGCGCGGATCAATTACATCGGCGCTGGCACAATCGAGTTCCTTTACGAAAACGGCGAGTTCTACTTCATCGAGATGAACACGCGCCTGCAGGTGGAACATCCTGTCACCGAGGCCATTTTCGGCGTCGATCTGGTGCGCGAGCAAATCCGCGTGGCGGCGGGGCTCGATATGTCCTTCGAGCAAGATGACCTGAAGATCAATGGCCACGCCATCGAAGTACGCATCAACGCGGAAAAACTACCGAACTTTTCACCCTGCCCGGGCCGGATCACGCAGTACCACGCACCGGGCGGTCTTGGCGTTCGGATGGATTCGGCGCTGTATGACGGCTATTCGATACCGCCCTATTACGACAGCCTGATCGGCAAACTGATCGTACATGGCCGCGACCGGCCCGAGGCGCTTGCGCGTCTGAACCGCGCATTGGGCGAATTGATCGTGGACGGCGTAGACACGACGGTCCCCCTGTTTCACGCGCTGTTGCAGGAGGACGCTGTGAAAACCGGCAGCTACAATATCCACTGGCTCGAACACTGGCTGGACAGCAACCTCGGTGGAGGCTGACGCGGCAGGCTGATGGCGCTGACACCGGATCTGCTGATGCAAGGCTATGCGGCGGGTATCTTTCCCATGGCCGAGCACCGCGATGATCCGGAAATCTTCTGGGTCGATCCGCGCAAACGGGGGGTGATGCCGCTCCGCCAGTTTCATCTGTCCCGCTCACTGCGCCGGGCTATGCGCCAGACCCCGTTCGAGGTTCGTGTGGATTGCGATTTTGCAGGGGTGGTGGATGGTTGCGCGGACCGCGCAGATACCTGGATCAACGCCGAAATTCGCAGTCTCTACATCGCTCTTTTTGATCGCGGGCAAGCCCATTCACTGGAAATCTGGGAGGGCGATACGCTTGTGGGCGGCGTTTATGGGGTTACGCTGGGCGCAGCTTTTTTCGGGGAAAGCATGTTTTCAAGGTGCAGTAACGCGTCGAAGATCGCACTGGCGTGTCTCGTGGACCGATTGCTCGACGGAGGGTTTATTCTCTTCGACACGCAGTTTCTGACCGATCACCTTGCCAGTCTCGGGGCGGTGGAGATCGACCGTGCGACCTATCACCAACTGCTGCAGACCGCGACCTCGCGGCCAGCCAGTTTCATTAATCCGCCGCTGCGCGCCCCTCAGGAAGTCGTGCAGCGCATGACCCACACATCATAGCGCGGGTGATCCATCGCTGACAGCGCTGGCGATGAAGCGATCATCCAGCCTTCGAAGAGCAACGCGTCATCGACCGCATCGGTGATCCTGAGACTGGCGAAAGCATCGCCGGCAGGGTTGCCGATGGGGTAGCGGCAGGAATTGACCGTGATCCGGATACGTTCAAGCTGCGCGGTCTGACCGACCGGCACCCGGATTTCGAAAATCTCTCCGTTAATCTTGTCGATCCCGCGCAGCTGCGCGCCCTGCGCTTCGGAAACCTGTTGCGCCGAGGCCGGCCCGCACAACAGCAAGGCCGCCGCACACACCCCGAAGCCGCGTTTCATTCTGTTGAGCCGCCGACGAACTTCAGCAAGAGGGATATGAGGCTGACGGCCCCCTGCGTGTCTTCGATGGTCGCGCCCGCCTCGTAAAAGAACGGCGAACCGCCCGGTACGATCTCGACGAAATTGCCGCCCAACAGCCCTTCGGAGGAGATGACGATTGCGCTGTCATCGGGAATTTCGACACCCGCGTTCAACATGACCGTGGTATCGGCGCGGTATGTCTCGGGGTTCAGTTCCACGTCGCTGACGGTGCCAATCTTGACGCCGGCCAGGCGCACATCGGTGCCGACGCTCACCCCCTCGAGGCTGCGAAAGCTGGCTTCCAGGGGATAGGTGCTCGATGTGCTGGAATATCCCGAAACCTGCCCGGCATAGACAACAAAGGCCACAGCGGCCGCGAGCACACCGGCTCCTACCAGTACTTCAGTCGTGTTTTCAGACATTTACGTTACTCCGGCGTCCAGGCCTCATAATCACTGCGCGGGGCAGGATCGGCGCGTCGGATGGATCCCTTGGGGGCGTAGGCTAGTGCCGTGCCCGTGAGATTTTCCTGGTGCGGTTTTTCCCAGGGTTTGTGTGGCAGGGGCGAGTCCGTCGGTGGCGAATCCCATGTGTGGTGCAACCACCCATGCCAGTCGGGGTCGATGCGGCTGGCCTCGGCTTCACCGTTGTAGATCACCCAGCGCCGTTTCTTGTCCTTTGTTTCGTAAAAGACATTGCCCTGCGTGTCCTCGCCGACCTTCACGCCATGCCGTGATGTCCAAAGCTGCGTGTTGAGTGTCTGCCCGTTCCACCAGGTAACGGCGCGCAGCAACGTGGTCAGTATGCCCATGGTATTCCCTTTGGTCGCCCTGTTGGTCGACATATGCCGGATTGTGGATCAAACGTCCAGCCGGATGCCGCAGCTGTGACCTTTATTCCGCGCCATTTGGCAAGAGTGCCGTCACTTCGATCTCGATCCTGTACTCGGGAGAGATCAGCCCGCATTCGATCATCGTGGCTGCGGGCGGCGCATCGCCGAATGCGGCGCGCAGATGCGGCCAGCAGCTTTCGAATTCGGCGGCATCGGGCAGCATGTAGGTAACGCGCACGACATCAGAGAAACCGGCCCCGGCCTTCAGCAGCGCCTGCTCTATGGTTCTGAGGGCGGACTGGCACTGCTCCGCAGCCGTCACCCCCTCGCCAACAGTACCCGCGACATGAACCCAGCCGCCGGCGACCACTGCCCGGCAATAGCCGATCCGGGTCTCGAAGGGACTACCAGAGGGGAT
>JBFFFS010000166.1:0-6539 GCA_041557855.1 Roseobacter sp.
AATCGCCTGTCGCTTTACGACCCCGCCACCGGATGGTCAGCCGAGCTCATGGGCTTCGGCGCCTCTAACACCCGCGTCTTCGCAAGACTGTTGGACCAACCCTGATCTCAAGGAAGGAAGCCACCATGGGACTACTCACAAAGGATTTCGAACGTGCCCCCTGCACCGTCGAAATCAGCCACAAATTCGAAAGCCTGCACGCGCACGTGCGGTTCAACAACGGTGCCGTGATCTATCCCGGCGACGAGGTGAAAGTGCACGGCGGCGAGATCATGGCCCCCTTCGGTGAAATCGTCACCGAAGACCGCGAGGCCACGATCATCCGCGCCAGCAAGCTCGAACGCCTCTGGACCCGCCTCACGGGCGATCTGGAAGTGATGGAACTGTGCGAATTTTCCTTCTCCGAGGAGGTCAAGCTATGAACATCCAGAACACCCAACACACCGCCGACATCACCGACGCCGAGGAAAGCCTCAAGCTGCAGGAAAGCCAGTCCGTCGTGGACAGCAAGTCCGCTACCGAGGTGGCGATGAGCAACACGCTGCTGACACCGCGCTTTTACACCACGGATTTCGACGAGATGGACGCCATCGACGTCTCCCCTGTGCGCGAGGACTGGGACAAGCTGATCGCGCAGATGGTGTCGGACCCCAACAAGGGGCACTTCAAGAAAAACGAGGACTGGGACACCGTCGACTGGGACGGGATGGATCCGGTGCTTAAAAAGGAATTCATCGATTTCCTGATCTCCTCCTGCACCGCCGAGTTCTCGGGCTGCGTACTCTACAAGGAGATGAAACGGCGCGGCAACAACAAGGACATCACCCAGCTCTTCCAACTGATGGCGCGGGACGAAGCACGACACGCGGGCTTCATCAACGATGCGCTGCGCGAAGCGGGTGTGGCGGTGAACCTCGGGTTTCTCACGCAGAAAAAGAAATACACCTACTTCCGGCCCAAGTTCATCTACTACGCCACCTACCTCAGCGAAAAGATCGGCTATGCCCGTTACATAACGATCTTCCGCCATTTGGAAAAACATCCGGAACATCGCTTTCATCCGATTTTCAAATGGTTCCAGGAATGGTGCAACGACGAGTTCAGTCACGGCGAGGCCTTCGCGTTGCTGATGAAGACCGACCCGAAACTGACCCAGGGCAAGAACGTGCTCTGGATCAAGTTCTTCCTGACGGCCGTGTATTCGACGATGTACGTGCGCGACCACCAGCGCCCGGCCTTCCACGCCGCTCTCGGGGTCGATCCCGACTGGTATGCGCATGAGGTTTTCACCAAGACCTCCAAGCTCAGCGAGCAGATTTTCCCGATCACGCTCGACATCGATCACCCGCGCTGGCAGCCGCAGCTCGAGAAAATGCAGAAAGCCAATGCAGATCTCGCCGAAGCCACAGAGAAGGGCCAGTTCTTCCGCAAGATCGGGGCCCAGGTGCGGGCGGTCAGCGCTTTCATCTCGCTCATCACGATCCCGGCGAAAAAGCACAAGGTGCCGGAGAACGTACGGCTGGAGCCGGTCTATTGATCCGGCGCAACCGGAATAACACTACGCCCGGCGTGCTGGCCGGGCCGACCTTTCTGCCCGACGGAGGTGCATCCGCATGACCGTCTGGACCGCCTGCCTTCTGGCCCTCTTCGTGTGGTGGTTTTCCACCGGCGCGATCCTGTGGGTCGTGAAGACGGCGGACCGCCGGGGGACGGGTGCGGGCCTGCGCGCCACCCTCTGGGGCCTTCCCCTGCTCGCCCTAGGAGCCTTCGGCTTCTGGGCGACCCTGAGCGATGCAAGCGTCACCGGCGCTTGCATCGCGTTTCTCTCCGCACTGGCGATCTGGGGATGGATCGAACTTGCCTTCCTCAGTGGCGTCGTGACCGGACCGAACACCTACCCCCTGCCCGAGAACACCCCCGAATGGGAGCGCTTCATCCGCGCCTGGGGCACGCTGGCCTACCACGAGATGCTGCTCGTCGCGGCGCTGCTGGTCATGGTGCTGCTCGGCTCGGAGGCAACCAATATCTTCGGGGTCTGGACGTTCGCGGTGCTGTTTTTCGCCCGCCTCTCCGCCAAGCTGAACCTGTTCTGGGGAGTTCCCCGCATCAACGTGGATTTCCTACCCACGGAGCTGAAGCACCTCGCCACCTATTTCCGCATCCGGCCTCTGAACTGGCTCTTTCCCTTCTCGGTCTCAGCGCTGACCTTCGCCACCGCCTGCTGGCTGGAGCGTATTTACGCCGCCGAGACACAGGGTCAGATCATCGGCTTTTCCCTGCTCACCGCGATCACCGCGCTGGCGCTTCTCGAACACTGGGTGATGGTGCTGCCTATCCCGGATGAAAAACTCTGGCGCTGGATGCTTCCTGCGCCCAACCGACCAACAACAAAGACAACGACACTTAAAGGGGGACATCATGGACTTTGATGCACTGTTCCAAGCTCAACTGGATACGCTCAAGGAAGATGGCAACTACCGCATCTTCGCAGAACTCGAACGCAAGGCAGGCGCCTTCCCCCGCGCGCGCTGCCACGACGAGGACAGCCCCGATCAGGTCACGGTCTGGTGCTCAAACGACTATCTCGGGATGGGACAGCACCCCGATGTCATCGCGGCTATGAAAGGCGCCATCGACGCCTGCGGCGTAGGTGCCGGCGGCACCCGCAACATTTCGGGGACCAACCACGCCCACAAGCTACTGGAGGCCGAACTGGCCGATCTGCACGGCAAGGAGGACGCGCTGCTCTTCACATCGGGGTATGTGTCCAACTGGGCCGCGCTTTCCACGCTCGGCGCGCGTCTCCCCGACTGCGTGATCCTCTCGGACGAGCTCAACCACGCCTCGATGATCGAAGGCATCCGCCACAGCCGGGCCAACAAGGTGCTCTGGCGGCACAATGATCCCAAAGACCTAGACCGTAAGCTCAGCGCCCTGCCCGCCAACTGTCCCAAGATCGTCGCCTTCGAGAGCGTCTATTCGATGGATGGCGACATCGCGCCGATCGCCGAAATCCTCGATGTCTGCGAAAAGCACGGAGCCATGAGCTACATCGACGAGGTGCACGCAGTCGGCATGTACGGCCCGTGCGGCGGCGGCGTAGCCGAACGCGAAGGCCTGATGGACCGCATCACCCTGATCGAAGGCACGCTCGGCAAGGCCTATGGCGTGGTTGGCGGCTATATTACCGGTTCGGCGGCCCTGTGCGACTTCATCCGCTCCTTCGCCAGTGGTTTCATCTTCACCACCGCCCTGCCCCCTGCCATCGCCACGGCGGCACAGACATCGATCCGGCACCTCAAAAAATCCAGCCGCGAACGCACCCTGCAGCGCGAGCGCGTCGCCTACCTGCGCAAGCGGCTCGATCAGGAAGGCATCCCGCATCTGGACAATCCCAGCCACATCATCCCGGTGATGATCAAGGATCCGGTCAAATGCCGGATGATCGCCGATTACCTGATGCAGCAATACGGAATCTACGTGCAGCCAATCAATTATCCCACCGTTCCCAAAGGCACCGAGAGGCTGCGTTTCACGCCCTCGCCGCTACACAGCACGGATGACATCGAACTGCTGGTTCTGGCACTCAAGGAATTGTGGAAGCAATGCGCGATCTCCCACGCGGTGGCTTGAATTTAGCGTACATGTGGCTGTTGACTCTCGTCGCCAAGTTCTACGTTATCCGGGGAAAGCAGAGGAGAGAACACTCATGACTCGTACATTCGCAACCCTGATCGCATTGAGCATGTCGGCAGCGCCTGCATTTGCCGACGGTCACCTCATGGGTGACCCCGAAGCAGGTGGCAAAACCTTCAACAAGTGCAAGTCCTGCCACCAGATCGTCGCCGATGATGGCACCGAAATCGTCAAGGGTGGCGGTGTCGGCCCTAACCTTTACGGCGTCATCGGCCGCCAAGCAGGCTCTCTCGAAGGCTACAGCTACGGTGATGACATCGTCGCGGCCGGGGAAGCAGGACTGGTCTGGGATCAGGAGAGCCTCGCCGGCTTCGTCTCGGACCCGCGCGGCTACCTGCGCGAGTATCTCGACGATAACGGTGCAAAATCCAAAATGTCCTATAAGCTGAGCAAAGGCGGTGAAGACGTCGCAGCCTACCTCGCGTCCGTGGCCCCTGCCGAAGGTTGATCGACGCCGCATCGCAATTCAACAACGCCGCTCCGGAGCCGGGGCGGCGTTTTTTCATCTGGTGCTCAATAATCGACGTAGTGGCACTGAACCACCGGAGCCATCGCATTTTCCCTCGCCTGCTTTTGCTCCACGTAGAGGTAGAAAATGAACTGGGGTGCAGCATAGCGATGTTCGGCCCCCCGCTTCTACGTCGTGAGATCTGCTATCTCGCGCGGCACGTCGTGGTCCTTTCGGCCGAAGGTCCAGCAACTCAACATCCGGGCCCAATGCTTGCCGCCCAGTAACGCCAGGACACATCGCGTCCAACCTGTCAAAAGCCGTGGCCGAGCCAACCGTCCGTCCCGGCACAGGAGACAAAAATCTCGTCCTCTGCTAGCATCGCATCCACATTCCGAAAACATTGCGGAATGTCGAAGACATGCTCAGACGTGCCACAGTCATAGATCAGATCGAAGCGGCCCCTGAGCCCCTAGGCCGGCGGCGCACCAAGATCCTGCACATGCTAGTTCCCTTCCATATCTGTGAATTCGAGGCTCTCCATCGTCGGCCAGCCAATTGTGGCGAGATAGGTCTCACAAAATCCGTCCAGCTGGAAGATATCCTTCGGCCCCGCCTCGATGCCGAGCGCCCGGAGTTTCGGATCAGCCGGGGCGGCCCGAAATGCATCTTCCGCCGTCACTGCGACTGATATACTGCATCAAGCCACTTTAGGAGACACGCCTGACCGCGTCCACCCGCGCGCCCTGCCCCGTTTTGGCGATTGCACTAGTGTGGCGCACGTCGCAAAGTGCGGTTCACAGGATTTCAGCAGGGCAAAAATCATGAACAACAATCGCAAACTCACGTCAGTCTTCGAAATCAGCGGCTCTGTGTCCGCGATGGTCTATGCCGTCCTTATCGCTTCCAATACCGGCAATGAAATTCTCGGGTTTTCCCTGTTGCTACTCTCGGCCTCGCTTTTTGCCGCCTGGGCCGTGATCGACCGGCGCTGGACATTTCTATTGTTGCAGGCCTTTTATGGTGGCTCCGCAATCCTCGGACTCATCCGCTGGGGTTAAGATCGAACAAGGGCTACTTAAGTCCTTGCTTCGTACTAAATGCACCCCAAGACCAAAGAGAGCGGTGCATACCAACCAATGGAAGTATTCGGATTAACCTGGATGGAACTCCCGGAAAACATCGTGGAAATCGCCGGCTATATCGCCTCCGCCCTGGTGTTTCTTTCATTCTGCATGAAGACGCTGATCCCGCTCAGGGTTGTCGCGATCCTTTCCAATATAGCTTTCATCGTCTACGCCATATCGGCAGGTCTCACCCCGATCCTGATGTTGCATAGTGCGTTGTTACCATTGAATATTATTCGAACCTACCAACAGATCAGCATGTTTCGCCAGGTTCGGGCCACGACCCACGGTCATGCCGCCGCCGAGGCCCTCGTGCCCTTCATGACCCGCCGCCACTATCCTCAGGGCACCTTGCTGTTTTCGAAAAACGATCGCGCGGATGATATCTACTACATCGTCGAAGGCACCATCACGCTACCGGAGATCGGCAAGCAATTGACCAAGGGGACGCTTTTTGGCGAAGTCGGCCTCTTCACTCCGGACCGGGTTCGGACAGGCTCGGCGCGCTGCGCCACCGATTGCGTGCTTAACGTGATCGGCTATGAAGACCTGACCCGCCTGTGCCTTCGCGACCCGGCGTTCGGCCTTTATCTGACCAAGCTCATCACCGGGCGCATGGTCGAGAACCAGGAGCAAAGGCAAGCCCAGGCCTCAGAAGGTGATACGCACCTCCGAAAGGTCTGAATCGACCTCGCGCAGTGCCGCAAGAACGCGGGCCGACAGATGCGACTGAACATAGGCCGCGTGAAAGCGTGACGGAGCCTTCAGCGTCAGCCGCCCCCCAGCCCTCTCTACCCGGCTCAGCGCCGCCAGCCAGGAGGCGTAGGTGCCCGCGTCCTCCGCGTGCAGCAGCGCCTGCGCCAGGGCCCATTCCGTGCCCGGCGTCACGTCGGGCGGCGGCACCGTTCCCTTGATGGCCAGCGCCACCACCTTGGGCGTTTCCTCCTGCCCCATGCGCAACTCGAAGTCGGCACCCACATTGGCCCATGTGGGTGCTGTGTCTTTCAGGATTTGGTCGATATCCACACTGTATTGCGTGACCCGCCCACGCGCGCCCTGCCGGGTAACGACAAGCCAGCCCCGCGCGCGCAAAAGTGCCATCTCGCGCTTCACGGTCCGTTCATCGACCGACCAGAGCCGCGCGATCTCGCGCCCGCCCACGGCCAGTTCGTCGCGGGCCCAGTTGTATCTTGCTGTGATGAGGGTCATCAGCCTCAGCACGCGGCGCTGATCATGCTTGTCCTGCGCGAGCGCATAGGCGCCCATGG
>JBFFFS010000167.1:0-6534 GCA_041557855.1 Roseobacter sp.
GTGCGGATTTGCGTGGATAGAGCCGATTGCGACAGGTTTACCCGCTCTGCCGTTCGCGTGAGATTTCCATCATGGGCGACTTCGCGAAAGTATCGCAAATGGTGATAATTGAGCGTGTCCATGGTTCCAATTTATAGAACAAAAAATGGCAATGGATAGATTTTTCGCGCCCGACGTCGAGTAAAAAAGATGTGGCTGCCCTAAAAACGGCGCTCCATGCCATGCCAAAGCCTCTGGCCTGCACCGCTTGCCAATCACCACCCCGCTCCTAACTCCGCTCCATGACTAACATGTATGGCACTTCAAACAGGGGAACCGACGCCGCCATGGAAGCGGCATCGCCAGTTCCTGTTATAACTCAGACTCTCTGCGGCTGTTTAACTCTGACGGGATCGGCCCGACTTTTATGAGCACCTCACCGCCAGACCGCCGCGCGCTCGCCGTGCCGGCCAGCCGCTTCTCGCGCTTCACGCGCCTCGGATCGATGACCGCAGGTGTTGCCGGCAACATGGCCCTGCAGGGAATGGGGGCGCTCAGCCGCGGCCAGCGCCCGGACCTGCGTACGCTTTTGCTGACACCGGGCAACGTCACGCGCATTGCCGACCAGCTTGCGGAGATGCGCGGTGCGGCCATGAAAGTTGGGCAGCTGATCTCGATGGAAACCGGGGAGATGCTGCCTCCGGAGCTGTCACAGATCATGGCGCGCCTGCGGGCGGACGCGCATTTCATGCCGCCAGCGCAGCTCAAAAAGGTCTTTAACGACAACTGGCCGACGGACTGGCTTCGCCATTTTCGCAGCTTCGACGTGCACCCGATAGCCGCGGCGTCGATCGGTCAGGTGCACAAAGCAGTATTGAAGAACGGGCAAAAACTGGCCATCAAGGTGCAATACCCAGGGGTCGCTCGCAGCATCGACAGTGATGTGGCCAATGTCGGGGCGCTGATCCGCATGTCCGGCCTGCTGCCGAAGGGGTTTGACCTCGCGCCCTATCTTGAAGAGGCGCGGCTGCAACTGCATGAGGAGACTGACTACGCACGAGAGGGGCGCTACCTCTCCCGCTTCGGAGAATTGCTCGGTAAGGACCCGCGGTTCGCCCTGCCGCGCCTCAACGCCGAGTGGACGACCCCGGACATTCTCGCGATGGATTTCATGGAGGGAGTGCCGATTGAGGACGCCGCCGGCGGCTCCAAGGAGACCGGCGACAACGTAGCGGAGGCACTCATCGATCTGCTGCTGCGAGAACTGTTCGACTTCGGGCTGATGCAGACAGACCCCAATTTTGCCAATTACCGCTTCAATCCGACCAACGGTCGGATCGTGCTGCTGGATTTCGGCGCGACCCGCCAGATTGATCCCGGTATTGCCGGGCAGTATCGCCGACTTATCCGTGCGGGTTTTGACAGGGATCGCGACGGGCTGGCGGCGCTTTCGCTTGAGATCGGTTTTTTCAACAAGGAAACCGCCCCACGGCATAGGGACAGCATCCTCGATATGATGCAGATGATCTTTACTGCTCTCGACGAGGGGGATGTTTTCGATTTTGCACAGACCGATTTGCCGAAACGGATCCAACGGAAAGGCATCGACCTTGCCGAAGACGGGTTCATTCCGCCGCCGGTGCCGGTCGATGTGCTTTTTCTTCAGCGAAAGTTCGGCGGTATTTTTCTGCTCGCGTCCAGACTGGGAGCCGGCGTGAAGGTTAGGTCACTGATCGAGACATATCTGTAGCGATAACCGGTTCCCTGCTCCGTTCGAGACAGGTGATCAGTTGCGCGGTGTGAACGGGTTGACCGCACGTGTGCGCCGCAGACCGAAATCGCTCGATCCGCGCGGGGTTTCGCGCTGCGGTGCGAGTTGTAGCGCTGTGGCGGGGATAACCCTGGCGGTATTTCCCGGCCGCCCGGCATTCCACGCCGCGGCAATGCCGCGCTTGCGCGACGGTGGCATCTGCGTCATCTTGAGCATCAGCTTCATGATCAGCGTCTCGCGCACGTCATCAAATCCGCGCGCCACGACGTGAAAGGCACCAGGGCCGCCAATGACGCAATCCGCGTAGAAGCGGGTGACACGATCATTCTCCATATCGTCGTAGACCGGTGGCTCGTTCGAAACCTCGATGGGCAGGCCATTCACCGTCAAGCCCATCGAAACGAGACGCTCACGCGCGGCCATGACCTCTTCTGCGGCGACAAGCGCATCCCCGATCGCCGTTCGCTGCAGGTACATCCGATCACCGGGCACGTCTTCAATAGCCAGTATCTCCTGACCGAAACGGGCCAGTTCCGCAGCCGTTGACTTCACCCGGATGGGGAGGTGCACACGTTGATAATCCCTGCCGCTCCATTCCATATAAGCAATGGCGACCCGGCCTGATCCGCCGCCAAGCGCCATGCGTATCACGCGCGGATCGCTCAGGGCCGTCGCATAGGCCTCACGCTGGAATCGCCGCTCGTCGGATTTGATCGAAGAAGAGACATCAACCGCCAAAACCAGTGCTACATCCACACGCGTGGGATCGTTCGGATCGAACTGGCCTGACATATATCTGGGCAGAGCCGGTGTCTGCGCCTTGGGCATGACGGCGAGACTTGCAATCAGAAAAGCCACCGGAAAGAAAACACGCCAGCGGATACTTGCGTTCGTATTCATTTGCCGCCTCCTTTTTGGGTCGGCCCCTCCTACGCGCCTCGATGCGCGAAAAGTTCTAGCAAACAAGGATTAACAACTGCTTTTTCCGCCGCGCCTAAATGAGAAGCGAGCAGCGCTGCCAGTGATCTGACAAGTTCCAAGGCGCCGCACAAATCATCCGTTTCGCCCGTTTGGCACGGTTTAAACAGTAAACCGCTCGCTTTCTGCCGAGCCTTTTGACATGATCGCTTCGAACAAGGGCCCTTCCTTCGCGTCAGTCTCTGAAGGGTGTGCACAGCAACGCAGGAGTTGAGGAGTAGTTGCAATTTCCGGCAGACGTGTAACCAGACGGCTCGCCGCGGTAATGGCCGCCGATGTCGCGAGCTACACAAAACTAATGGCCGAAGATGAAGCGGGCACGCTTTCGGAGCTTCTGCGCCGTCACCGTGATATCTTTTCCCCGCTGGTCCGCGAGCACAATGGCAGGATCGTCAAGCTGATGGGCGACGGCGCGCTGGTCGAGTTCAGCAGCGTCATCGATGCCATCAACTGCGCAGTTTCGCTTCAAAATGCCTTTGCACAGGAGAATGCACACCGCGCCGACCGGTCGCCCATGCAGCTTCGCATCGGCATAAACATCGGCGATATCATCAGCGAGGGCAGCGATATTTTCGGAGACGGCGTCAACCTTGCGGCTCGTCTGCAGTCCTGCGCGGAACCGGGGCAGATCGCACTTTGTGCCGCTGGTCACGAACAATCCCGCAAGCACCTCAAGGACGTGTTCGCAGACGCCGGGCTCAAGACCTTCAAGAATGTTGCTGAACCGGTGCGCGTCTATATCTGGGACAATGCGCCCAGAACCTCACCCTTGCGGCTGCAATCGCTCGAACTGCCGGACAAGCCCTCGGTAGTGGTCCTGCCCTTCGACAACATGTCGGGCGATCCGGCGCGCGACTATTTCGCCGACGGCATCGTGGAGGCGCTGACCGCCGCGCTCAGCCGGATCCGCAGCTTCTTTGTCATCGCGCGCAACTCAGCCTTTACCTACAAAGGCAAGCCGATGAACGTGCAGCAGATCGGTCGTGAACTTGGCGTGGCCTATTTGCTGGAAGGCAGTGTGCAACAGGCCGGAGACCAGATCAGGATCACCGTGCAGCTGATCGAAACAAAGGGTGGCGCCCATCTTTGGGCCGAACGCTTCGACGGTCAGATGTCGGAAATTTTCGAACTTCAGGACCGGATCACGGAACAAGTTGCGGGCGCGTTGCAACCCTCGATCCGGCTAGCCGAGATCGAGCGATCCAGGCGCAAGAGGCCCGAGGATCTGGGCGCCTATGACTACACGATGCGCGCCATGCGCCATGTCTGGATGCTCGAGCGTGACGCGGCCGACGCAGCCCTTGTATTGCTGACACAGGCTCTGGAGGCCGACCCGGACTATCCGCTTGCCAATGCGCTGATTGCCTGGTGCTGGGCGCAGCGTTCCGTCTATAACTGGCACGAAGATGTGGACGAGGCCAAGAAACATGCCCTTCACTTCGCCGAGAAGGCAGCGCAGCTCTCCTCTGACGATCCGCTGATCCTCGCTGTTTTGGGGGCGGTGCATACCTTTGCACGAAATTTCGGAGCCGCGCGCGTGATGCTGGAGCGCGCGATCGCACTGGACCCCAATTCCGCCTGGGCGCTCAGCCGGCTGGGCTGGCTGGAGGTTTATGGCGACAATTGCGAGGCGGCGCTGCAGTATTTCAACCGCGCCTTGCGCCTCAGCCCGCTGGACCCGATGAATTTCAACAACTACGTGGGCATGGCCAGCGCCTACCAGACGGCAGAGAACGACGCCAAGGCAGCCGAGATGTTCCAGCGTGCCCTGGAAGAACGTCCGAACGCGCATTGGATTCACCGCAATCTCGCACCGGCGCTGCTCAGCATCGGCGACCGGGAGGGTGCCGAGGCATCCTGCCGGGTTCTGATGGAAGTGCACCCGAAATTCACGATCAAGAATTTCCGCGGCGCCATGGTCTTTTCCAAAAAGGTGATGGACCGCGTCTGCGCGCAACTGGTCGAGCTTGGAGTGCCGGAGTAGTTCAGGCTAGGCTTGGTGCCGCCGGCGTATCTGTTCCGGGCGATCGGGCAAGTTCAGAGTGGCGTCACCACGCGCGGTGCGGCTGATGACCCGCCCCTTGGAAATGACGCAAAGTCTCGCCGCGCGGAGGCGCAGCGCCTCGATCGGGTCGCCCGCATCGAGGACCACCAGTGAAGCCGTGGCGCCGACTTCAAGCCCGTAGCCCTGCAACCCCATGGTTCTGGCGTTATGCGTTGTCACCATGTCGAAACAGGTCCGCATCTCTTCGGGGCTGGTCATCTGGGCCACGTGAAGCCCCATGAACGCCACGTCGAGCATATCGGCGGTGCCCAGCGAATACCACGGATCGCGTACGCAATCCTGGCCCCAGCCCACGTTGATGCCCATAGCCAGCATTTCCTTGACCCGGGTCAGTCCGCGCCGCTTGGGAAAGGTATCGTGCCGCCCCTGCAGGACGATATTGATGAGCGGGTTCGGGATCGCGTTGATTTCGGCCTCCGCCATCAGCGGCAACAGCTTTGAGACATAGTAATTGTCCATCGAATGCATGGAGGTCAGATGCGAGCCTGCGACGCGCCCTTGCAGGCCCAACCGGGTCGTTTCACAGGCCAGCGTCTCGATATGCCGCGAGAGCGGATCATCCGTTTCGTCGCAGTGCATATCGACCTGCAGGCCGCGCGCGGCGGCGATTTCGCACAATTCGCGGACCGAGGCGGCCCCCTCTTCCATCGTTCTCTCGAAATGGGGAATGCCGCCAACCACATCCACCCCCATGTCGAGCGCCCGGATCGTGTTCGCACGGGCCGTCGCGTCGCGGTAGAAACCGTCCTGCGGAAAGGCGACAAGCTGTAGATCTATGTATCCTTTGACCTTCTCGCGCACTTCCAGCAGCGCCTCGACGCCGAGAAGCCTGTCGTCGCAGGTATCTACGTGGCTTCGGATTGCCAGAAGCCCCATGCTGGCGGCCCAGTCGCAATAGTCGAGCGCCCGTGCCACGACCTCTTCGTGGGTCATGACCTGTTTCAGTTCTCCCCAGAGGCCGATCCCTTCAAGAAGCGTCCCGGAGGCATTTATGCGCGGGATACCGTAGGACAGCGTCGCATCCATGTGAAAATGAGGATCGACGAAAGGCGGGCTGACAAGATCTCCGGTCGCATCGATGACCTGCCCTGCCTCCGCTTCCGCAAGCGTGTCGATCGCGGTGATCTTGTCGCCCTTGATCCCGATGTCCGCGATCCTGCCATCGGGTAGTGTGCCGCCTTTCACGATCAGGTCAAACATCAACGCTCTCCTTTGTTGAACGGCACCATGAGGGCGGCGGGCACCTGTGCGCGCCGCGACATCACCACCAGCGCCAGAATGGACAGGATATAGGGCATCATCAGGAAAATCTGGTAGGGAATATCTGCCCCGAAGCCAGTCTGCTGGACACGGATCTGCAGCGCGTCGAAAGCCGCAAAGAGGATCGCCCCCAGCACCACCTTGCCCGGACGCCAGGAGCCGAAGACCACCAGCGCGATGCAGATCCAGCCGCGCCCGTTCACCATTTCGAAAAAGAAGCTGTCAAAGGCCGACATGGTCAGAAACGCGCCCCCCATGGCCATGAACCCGCTGCCAACGATTACGGCGCCCATGCGCAACCCGGTCACCGACAGCCCCTGCGCTGCCACCGCCGACGGGTTCTCCCCGACCGCGCGCAGGGCAAGCCCCAGCGGCGTGGCGTAGAGCACCCAGGCCACGGCAGCCGCCAGCACGAAGGCGAGATAGGTAAATGGGGTCTGCGCAAAAAGTGCAGGCCCCAGCAGCGGAATGTCCGAGACCA
>JBFFFS010000168.1:0-6517 GCA_041557855.1 Roseobacter sp.
AACACGCTGGATGAGGCGGCAAGCCTCGGCCTGAGCCTGCCCGCAACCGAATCCGTCCGCGATCGGTTTCAGCATTTCATCGATACGATGGACGGCGGTGATCTCGATCATTCCGGTCTCTATCTCGAACTAAAGGCACGGAACGGATTACTTACATGACCACAGTTCTCATAATCGGCGGCGGCGGCATGGTTGGCCAGAAATTGGCAAACCGCATAGCGGCCGAAGGTATCCTGGGCGACAGCCATCCCGACGTAAGCCTGTTCGACATGGGTTTTCCAGCCAACAGCGCCCCCGGCAGGCAAATCACCGGCAACCTGACCGATACGAACACTATCGCGACGCTCGCCTCGACCCGCTACGACCTCATCTATCATCTGGCCGCCATTGTGTCCGGAGAAGCGGAAACCGACTTCGATCTCGGCTGGTCGGTAAACATGATGTCCATGTGGCATCTGCTCGAAGCGCTGCGTGCTGAGCATCTGGCCTCGGACGGGGCTTTCGTCCCGAGGCTTGTCTTCACCTCGTCCATTGCGGTGTTCGGCAGCCCCTTCCCTGAAAAGATCGGGGACGAGTTTCTCTGCGCGCCGCGCACCAGCTACGGCGCCCAGAAAGCGATCAGCGAGTTGATGATCACCGACTTCAGCCGCAAAGGTTTCATCGATGGCATATCGATACGGCTGCCAACGATCTGCGTGCGGCCCGGCAAGGCCAACAAGGCCGCCTCGTCTTTCTTTTCAGGGATCATTCGCGAGCCGTTGAACGGCAAGACGGCCGTGCTACCCGTGTCTGACACGGTGCGCCACTGGCATGCCTCTCCGCGCGCGGCAGCCGGCTTTCTGGTCCACGCCGCAGGCCTTGATACCGGACGATTGGAAGGGCGGCGCGCTTTGAGCCTGCCCGGTGTAAGCTGCACGGTGGCCGAACAGATCGAAGCGCTGCGCCGGGCTGCCGGGCAGAAGGCGGTTGACCTCATCAAGATGGAACCTGACCCCGCCATTATGAAGATCGTCGAGGGATGGCCGCGTAATTTCGACCCCCAACGCGCAATCGCTCTTGGGTTCAGGGCCGAAGAAAACTTTGATGAAATCGTTGCGACCTACATCGCCGACGACTTGGCGAAGCCGGGATCCTGAGTCCGGTTCGCAGGGTCCAGATGGCGGGCGAGATGGTCGTGGATTTTCTGCCGCGTCAGCGCCTCGTCACCGGCAAGCGCCGCCACCATGATCTGGTAATGCTGCTCGATGTTGGCCGAGATAAAATCGAAACTGCGGTCCGCAACCATCAACTGCTGACGGAACCTGATGAAAACATGCAGATGCGATTCCTTCAGGGTCTGCGAACGGCAGGAGGAAATCAGCGTTTCGTGAAATTCGCGTTCCGCCTGAAACCATATGTCGACCAGTTGCGAGGGATCGTCAGAGCCGTGTATCCGGCTTTCAATGTGGCTGAGTTGATGATGCGCGGCGGTCAGCCGTGCCTCCCAGGCCACCCCCCCATGGCGAATCGACAGGACCGTTCCCTCGCCCTCCAGAAGGATCCTCAGGTGCGTCAGTTCTGCCAGCAGCGTGGCGGATTTCTCGGGGACTCTGAAGCCCCGCTGCTCCTGAAAATCGACAAGTCGTTGGGCAGAAAGACGAAAAAGCGCTTCGCGAACCGTACTGGCCGAACACCCGTATTCGTGCTTTAATTGCTCTGCGCGCAGCTTTTCACCATGAGCGAAGCCATTCGAGATCAGCCGATGCTGCAGATCCGTGTAGATATCTATGTCTTGGTTCATCTTCGCCCCGGCACACGTTGGCAGCCTAGCAGCAAAAAATCGAGATTCCATCAAAATCTCAAAAATTTCAAAAAAAACAAATTTTTGTTGCGTGAAGCGGTACCCCCGCCTAACGTCTCGGTAGCGTGAAATAAACGGGGCAATCGAAGTCTCGAAGATCAGTGCGCTCAACGTCTGGGAGGACAACATGAAAATAATGAAAAGAGCGGCTTCTATTGCCGCAGTGGCGGCGCTTGCCGCAACAACAGGTCTGAGTGCCTCGGCGCAGACCACGAACCTGAGAATTCAGACGCACTACGCGCCCGAAACAGTTTCCGGGCAACTTGCCGCGCAATATGTTGAAGACATTCAGACGATGTCGAACGGCGAGATCAGCGTTGAGATGTTCTATTCTTCGTCGGTCGTGAAATCGGTTGAGACCTTCGACGCCGCCGCCACGGGCATTCTCGACTGCGACATGACAGGTGGTGGCTACCAGACCGGCAAGAACTCCGCTTTCCAGTTCGTCGGCGACATCATGGGCGGCTATGACACGCCTTACCAGCAGTTGTCCTGGCTTTACTTCGGCGGCGGCCTCGAAGCGGCTGCGCCCCTGTACAACAAGTACGGCATGGAGTTGATCGGCTGGTGGGTTTACGGTCAGGAATCCTTTGCCTCCAGCAAGCCGATCGCAAAGGTAGAAGACTTCAAGGGCTGGAAATTCCGTTCGCCCCCCGGCATGGAAACCAAGATCTTTGAAAGGCTCGGCGCTTCGCCCATCGTGATGGATTTCACAGAAATCTTCACCGCACTGGAAACCGGCATCATCGATGGTGCAGACGCATCGGGCCTCGCCAACAACGTTGGTCTGGGTCTCTACGACATCGTCAAATATGCCAACTTCCCGGGTTTCCACTCAATGCCGTCGGATCACCTGGCGTGCAACAAGGCCGTGTTTGACGCGATGCCGGCACACCACCAGAGGATCATGAAAGTGGCGATGGAAGCGCTGGCACTGCGCACGGCCCTGACCTTCGAGAAGAAGAATGCGGAAGCCGCGGCGCAACTGCGCGCAGACGGTGTGACCCTCTCCCAATGGGCGCCCGAGGAGCTGGCAAAGTTCCGTGCTGCAGCCCAAGCCACATGGCCCGAGTTCGCCGATACGCCCGAAGCCAAGGCGCTGGTGGAAAGCCATCTGGCCTATCTCGAGCAGCTTGGCCTCAAGCAATAAGCTGATCTGAAATCGGACCCCGCCATTGCCCGGCGGGGTCTTTTTGTCTTTGGCCGGGACAGGAAATCCGGCCGATGTGGTTTGGGGGGACGCCATGCACGATAAATCCGGAAGCATGATCGAATGGGTGGTGCCTTTGGCATTCATTCTCTGCGCGGGATGGGTCACCTGGCATTTGCCGGCCTTCACCCTTTCGTGGTTCCCACCCGAAGACCCGTCCCAATACGACAAGCTGAGCGCACTCTTTGCACGCATCGACATATCCAGCGAAATGACCGGTCTGTTCGGCGGATACGCGGACGCCATCGACTGGTTCGCTCTTCTGATGCTGCCTTTGCTCGGCGTAATCGGCGTGCGCACCGTTCGCCGCGCACCGATGGAATTTGAAAGCTGGAAGCCGCTGGACCGCCTTGCCGTCTTCATCGGGCGCCTGACTATGATGCTGATCGCTCTGTTGTGCAGCGTGATGCTCTATGAAGTCTTTGTCCGTTACGTGCTCGAAAAGCCCACGCTTTGGGCAAATGAATTGTCGCTCTGGCTGGCAGGTTTTGTCTTTCTCTGTGCCGGTCTCTACGCGATGCAGCAGCGCAGCCACATCCGCATCTTCCTGCTGTATGACATGCTACCACGCAATTTGCAGCGCGCCTGCGACATTGTCTCGACGGG
Organism: Roseobacter sp.; assembly: GCA_041557855.1. Classification (GTDB taxonomy): domain Bacteria; phylum Pseudomonadota; class Alphaproteobacteria; order Rhodobacterales; family Rhodobacteraceae; genus Roseobacter. Next base: position 3,657 of record JBFFFS010000168.1, read on the forward strand.
TCTGATCGTCACTTTCGCCTTCTTTCTCGTTTATGGCGGCTACGGGGAAGCATTCGACAAATTCTACCGCTGGGAAACCTTTGGCACGGCCTTCGATCCGCCAATCCCGGCGACGCTCAAGCCGATGGTCTTGCTGGTCATCGTCCTTGTCGCCTTACAGGCGGTCGTGAACCTGGTTTCCGACTGGAACGCCGAACCGGTGATCCATACCGCCGCCGATGATATCGATGAAGACGAGCTGGAAAAGCTCAAGGCCGCGGTCGGCAGCAGCGGAACCGGGGACCTGGACGTCACACGCGGCACCATCCAGTCAAACACACCGAGGAAAAGCTAATGGATATCGGAACGATTTCACTGGTCCTGATGCTGGGCCTCGTTGTTTTGCTCGCCATCGGCATGCCGCTGGGCTTTGCCTCCGCCATTCTAGCGGTGCTCGTGCTTGTGATGAAGTTCGAACCGCAACTGCTGATGAACCCCTTATCCTTCGGGGACGGTATCCTGACCGGGCGGCCGGGATCCGGACCGCTCAATATCCTCGCGCAGAAGATATACGGGCTATTGACAGATTACGTGCTCATATCCATCCCGCTTTTTATCTTCATGGCCGCACTTTTGGAACGCTCGGGCATTGCCAAGGACATGTACTCGTCTCTGAATGTCTGGCTGAACAGAACCCGGGGTGGCATCGCCATCGTCACCTCGATCATGGCGGTCATCATGGCGGCAATGTCCGGCATCATCGGCGGCGAAGTCGTTCTGCTGGGCCTGATCGCGCTGCCGCAAATGCTTCGGCTGGGGTATAATCAGAACCTCGCCATCGGCACGATCTGCGCGTCGGGATGTCTCGGTACGATGATCCCGCCTTCGATCGTTCTCATCATCTACGGTCTCATCACCGAAACCTCGATCAAGGCCCTTTTCACCGCCTCCTTCCTGCCCGGGTTCATGCTGGCAAGCTTCATCATCATCTACATCATCATCCGCACCCAGATGCGCCCGGAAGATGCGCCCCTGCCCGAGCCTGCGGAAGGCGAGCCGCGCGGCGCGCAAAAGGCGATGCTGTTTTTTGCCTTCCTCAACACGGTCAGTGGCGGGTTTGCGGCATTCCTCCTGCTACGAGCCTGCTTTTTCGAATACTCGGGGTCCAATGCGGCCAATACCGGGGACGCGGCGCGTTGGGGCACGGCTGACTATATCCCGTTCTTCGGCATCATGTTCGCCATCAACCTGGCGCTCGCCCTTCTTGTCTTCGGGCGGGAGCGGACATCCACCGGCTGGTCGATGGGTAAAGGGCTCGTCCCTCCGATCATCGTGATCGGCTTCGTTCTGGGCGGTATCTATCTAGGGATTACCGGCATCACCGAAGCCGCCGGAATCGGCGCACTTTCTGTCCTCGTGCTCGCCATCCTGCGCCGGGAAGCCTCTTTTGACCTTGTCTGGGACAGCCTGATGCGCACGCTGAAGTCCACAGGTACGATCATCTGGGTGACGATTGGTGCCGCGGCCCTCGCTGGCGCCTACACGATCGCCGGTGGTCCGGTCTATGTCGCCGACTTTATCGTCGGCTCCGAACTGCCAACGATGGGCATCATCCTTGCGATGATGGTTATCCTGCTCTTCATGGGCGCCTTCATGGACTGGGTCGGGATCGTGCTGCTCATCATTCCGGTATTCCTGCCAATCGTCCAAAGGTTGCCCGTCGAAGAGATCGGTCTTTTCGGCGAATTGAACCCGCGTCATGTCGCAATCTGGTTCGGCGTTGTGTTCTGTATGAACATGCAGGTCAGCTTTCTGTCGCCTCCCTTTGGTCCGGCGGCTTTCTATCTCAAGTCGGTGGCACCGCCGCACATCAGCCTCACGGATATCTTCAAGGGTTTCCTGCCCTTCATCGGCATTCAAATCTGCGCTCTGTCCGTCCTGCTGATATGGCCTCCCATCGTTTCCTTGCTGCTTTGAGAAAGGGCTTTCGCGATGCTCAGCGATGCGCAGATCGCCGCTTTCGAAAGGGACGGGTACCTCGTGGTGCCGGACGCCGTGCCCGACATCCTGCGCGAGAATGTGGCCGCTGAATACGAAGCGCTTCTGGATACGCTGTACGATCAGTGGTGGCGCGCCGGCAAAGTACCCGTTGATCCTGCTGGCCTTGGCTTCTGGGACAAGCTGAGCATCAGTTATGAGGCCGGTTGCGACTGGTTCCAGCCGATGGACATCAGCCTGCCCGGCGACCGTATCCGGCCTGACACACCGATGCATTTCGGCCCGGCAGTTTTCGATCTGGTACGCTGTGAAGAGATACTGGACATAGTTCAATCGCTTATCGGTGCGGAGATCACCTCCAACCCAATCCAGCACATCCGTATCAAGCCCCCCGCCCCAGCGCTAAAGGCCGATGAGGCGCGGGCGCATATCACCCGAACCGACTGGCATCAGGATCGTGGTGTCGGCCACGCAGAAGCGGACAGCACGGAGATGATCACAGTCTGGGTCGCCATGACGGACGCTACGGTGCAGAACGGCTGCCTGCAGGTGATCCCCAGGGCCAAGGACCGCATGCTGCCGCATTGCCCCAAGGTTCAGACAGCCATCGCCGACGACTTCATAGACGAATCCAGAGCCGTACCGCTGCCGGTCAAGGCCGGTGGGATCGTTCTACTGCATCCGCTGACACCTCATGCCTCCCTGCCCAATAATTCAGACGGGTTCCGGTGGTCCTTCGATCTGCGCTACAATGTGACTGGCCAACCTACCGGACGCGCGCATTTCCCGCATTTCATAGCCCGCAGCGAGGCCAACCCCGCAACCATGCTGACCGACTGGCGGCAATGGCGGCACATGTGGGAAGATGCGCGCCGCATCTTGTC